>RECV01000105.1 GCA_007693845.1 Phycisphaerales bacterium | reverse complement strand
TGACATCTGTCCCAGCGGCGTACCGTCAATCGCCCATTCAATCGCATAGGTGATGGTCAGTCCCCCCAGCCCCAGGCCGGTCAACAGAATCCCGCCGTTCAACACGAACAGCACCCACAGCTTGCGATCGCGCGCGCCGGAGCGGAACGCCTTGAACCAGATGATCTGCCGGCGCCAGAATGACCGCACTTCGCGCAGTTCGGGGTAGTCCCGGCTGGACCAGTAAATGCGCGTGGGTCGGTTCCGCATCACGAAACGTCCATTAATCAGGTTGCGCGCCACACAAGAGGCGGCTACGTGTTCTTCTGCTCACTCGGTTTCTTCTGATCCTCGTCCTTGATCGCGGCCGGATCTTCACGCATGAAGATGAACAGAAAGAATCCCATCAACGCAATGGTCAGAATCAGCCCGACTCCAAGCAGAATGTAGACCATCCCCTCATCCTCACCCCAGGGATTGTCTTCCGGCCAGATCGTCTCCGGCGCGGCCGCGGTCGCATTTGCAAGTGTCAGCATGAGAACATCAAGCATCAGAAAATCCTTCCGGCAAGAACGACAAATCCGTCACCGTGGCGCGATCCATTTCACCATCCGCACTGACCGTCAACATATTGCCGATCTTGGCGTGCCTGGTCCGGACCATGGCAAAACAAATCGGCTCGCCGCCGCGCAGCGGGCTGGGCGTACTCGAGGTCACCGCGCCGATCGGCTCGCCCATGACGATGCGGCCGTCTTCCTCCTGTTGAAGCGTGAAGACCTGCGCCCCGGCGATCGGGAGGTTCTGACCCTCGGGCTTCAACCCAATGAGCTTCTGCTTCGGCTGGCCGAGACTCTCCATTCGCGCAACGACTTCCTGGCCGAGGTAGCAGCCCTTGGTGAAACTGACGCGCTCACGTAGCACACCGCTCTCGTGCGGCAGGTTCGTCGAGCCGAAGTCGACATTGAACAGTGGCGTGCCCGCTTCGATTCGCGCGATGTTGTAGGCGAACCAACCCACCGGCCGCACGCGCCGCTTGCCCTGGCCGATCGGCTGGTCGCTCGCCAGCAGTGCGTTCCAGATGCGCTCGACGTGCGCACGCGGCAGGAACAGATGCACACCCGGTGCGCCGATTTCATCCGCCCGGGCTGCAATGACGGGCTGGTCCGCAATGGTGATCGTTTTCGCTTCTCCCGGCGCGAGTTGAAAGTCCGTCGCCCCCGCCGCGCTCGCGATCGCCAGCAGCGCCTTCGGACCGTGCAGCACGATGCGGTAAAACTCGTCGGTGACATTCCGGATCGCCACGTCTTCCGCAAACAGAAAATCGTCAAGCGTCTTCACCGTGTGCGTTGCGTGGTGGATGTCCAGATCGACGAACAGCGCTTCGCCGGTCTCGACCAGGAGCAGGTCCGCATCAATGCGGCCCTTGCGATTGAGCCAGAAACTGCGCCGGCACACGCCCGCGTCGAGATCCTTCAATTCGTTCGTGAGCATGCGGTTGAGAAAATCTCGCCGCTCGCTTCCGGTGATCCGCAGCGTGGCGCGCTGCGGGTAGTCCATCAGTCCGGCCGCGCGGCGGAGGGATGCGTATTCCGATTCGACCTCGCCGAAGGTGGCGATGATCTCGCCGGAGATGTGGCCGGAATCATCCGGCGGGCCGTAGGGCAGCGTCTCGAGATCCCCCGCCCGGATCGGGGTGGACTCGGCATCGGGGCGTTCCGCTGCGGCCTCGGCGACGGCCTGCTTGCGCTCTTCGATGACATCACGCTGATAGGCAAGATGCCGCTCCCAGAGCGGCGCTTCAAACTCGACCGGGGGATCGTTCGGCGGGGAAGACTGCGTTGGGATTGAATCACTCATCGCCCATCATGGTAGTCGCAACCGATGATTCGATCCGCACGAACTGCCGGCATCCGTTACACTGCCCACCCCGCATTTCGCGGCATTTTCATCGTTAATGACGTCCTGATGACTCACGAAGGATCGAAGCCCACCCATGAACACCGCCCTGCTGAAGAAACTCTGTGAAACGCCCGGCATTCCCGGCCGGGAAGAACGAGTTCGCGCCGTCATCGAAAAGGAGATCAAGGGCCTCTTTGATGAAGTGCGCACCGATGCGATGGGATCGCTCATCTGCACCCGCAAGCCGACCGGCAAGGCGAAGCGCGGTGGCGCGACCAAGATCATGGTCGCTGCCCACATGGACGAAATCGGCTTCTACGTCCGGCATATTGATGACAACGGCTTTCTCTGGCTCAATGCGGCCGGCGGCTTTGACACCCGCAACCTTTTTTCCAAACGCGTGCTCGTCTGTGGCGCTAAGGATGACTATGTCGGCGTGATGAATCCGGGCGGCAAACCCGTGCACATCGCCTCGCCGGAAGATCGCAAGAAAGTCCCCGAAATCGACGAGTTCTTCGTTGATCTCGGCATGGACGCCAAGGAAGTCAAAAAGCTCATTCAGATCGGCGATCCGATCGTTCTGCACGAACCGTTCGTCGAACAGCCGCTGAAGATCGTCTCCAAAGCGCTCGACAACCGCATCGCGTGCTACATTGCGATTGAGGCGATTCGCAAGCTCGACAAGAGCCGGGCCGCGAGTTCCAAACACAACGCGGAAATCACGATCGTCTTCACCGTGCAGGAGGAAGTCGGCCTGCGCGGCGCGGTGACGGCGGCGAACGCGGTCGGCGCGGATATCGGGATCGGGCTCGACACGACGTTGTCCTGCGACACGCCCGGCGTACCGGACACCCAGCGCGTGACCAAGCACGGCGAAGGCACGGGCATCATGGTGCAGGACTCGTCCATGATTGCCGATCACAAACTCGTGGAAGATCTCTGCACCGTCGCCACGAAGAAGAAGATTCCGTTCCAGCGCTGCATCCTGCCCCGCGGCGGGCAGGACGGCGCGGCGATTCAGCGCTCCGGCTCCGGCGCTCGATGCGCGACGATCGTCTGCGGCACGCGCTACATCCATACCGTGACCGAGTCGATTCACAAAGATGACCTGCAGGCCTCCGTCGACCTGCTCGCGGCGTGGCTACCGACCGTGAAGTAATGCGGACGGGGCCGGGCCGTTCGCCACTGCTCTTCACAGTTCACTGTTCACTGTTGACTCTTCACTGTTGACTCTTCACCGATCACTACTTATCCCGCTTCGTACTGCAGCGGCTCGCCGTTCAGTCCCGCCATCACATCGCGCACAACCCAGCTCATGTTCTCGAGCGCCGTTTCCGTCCGACTGGCGAGATGCGGAAAGAGCTTCGCGTTCGGGCAGGACAGCAACGGATTCTCCGGCACGATCGGCTCCGGCTCGTGCACGTCGAGCAAAGCCGCCGCATCCGGATGAGCGGTTAGAAATGAAGCCAGTGCGGCATGATCCACGACCATCCCCCGACTCGTGTTGATCAGGATGACATCCGACGGCATTCCACTGATGAGCGCATCGTTGACGAACCCCCGGTTGGTCGCGCGGCCGTCGATGTGAATCGTGAGGATGTCGGATTCAGCGAAAAGCTTTTCCACGCTCATGAACATCGCGCCGATGCGATCGCTTTCGGGCATTGGCTGCAGGTCGTTGTATCGCACCTTCATCCCGATTGCGCGGGCCACCTCAGCAACGCGTGAACCGATGCGCCCGCAGCCGAGAATCCCCAGCGCGCGGTCCCGCAGTTCGTATCGTCCGACATGCTCAGCGCGCAAGGACTGCCAGGTGACGTGGTCGACCGGCTCCGCCAGGGTCGGGTGCGGCCGCACGTGATCGAACAGCAGCGAAAACACGTATTCCACGACCGCCTGCGTGTTGGCATCGGGTGTGTACACCACCGGAATGTTTCGCGATCGGCACGCATCGAGGTCGAAATTATCGAGACCGACGCCGGCGCGTCCGATGATGCGCAGTCGCGGCGCACGATCCAGCAACGACGCATCGACTACGGTGTATGTCCGCACGATCAGCGCATCGGCTTCCCGCAGATGATTCGCAAAATCGGCCTCTTCGCTGCCGCACGGTATGACTTCCGCGCGCTCTTTCAACCATTCGAGCGGCCGCCGGGCCAGGGGTTCCGTGATGAGGATGCGTGGGCGTTCCGTTCGGGACATCGTGACGACAGCGTATCGGCGGGTCGCATCCACGACCAGTCCACCGCGCGTCCGGCTTACTGAACAATTCGATTGACACCGCCGGGCGGAAGACTAAAGTCGACCCTGAACTGTCCGTGATCGTCCTGTCCGGCCGTGCGGCTTCTCCCCGATGCAGCATCGCCCTCTATGAGACATTGCGGCGTTCAGCGCCGTTTTCTGATTTTGCGTGTCCGGTCCACCATCGCCTCACGGCGGGGAGTTTTTGACGATGAACAAGGGTGAGCTCATTCGCGCCGTTCAAATCGATCTCAAGGTCTCCCGCGCGGAGGCGACGCGCGCGGTCGAATCGGTGGTCAGCGCCATTCGCGAAGGAATCAAACGCGATACCAGCGTCACCATCAGCGGCTTCGGAACTTTCAGCCGTCGCAAACGCTCCGCCCGCACGGTACTCAATCCCGGAACGGGAGAACCGGTCGAGGTCAAGGAATCTCTCACCGTCGGCTTCAAGCCCAGCCAGTTGCTCAAGGATGAGTTGTAATTCATCCGTGCCTGCTGCACATGTGATCTATCACATTCACGATGAACCGCCGCACTTCGATGCGGACGATCGATACGTGCCGACATCGCTGAAACGCGAAGGGTTCATTCACGCCACGCGCGATGCGGATGAACTGTTGAACGTCGCAGCGCGGTTTTATGACGATCGTGCCCATTGCACGGTGTGGCTGATTGATCGCGATCGGGTTGACGTGCCGATTCGTGATGAACCCGGCGCTGATCGGCCGGAGATCCTGTTTCCTCACGTTTACGGGCCACTGCCCCGCGCTTCAATCATTGCCCACGCGACGATCGAACGTGATCACACCGGCGCGTGGCGATGGATGATTCCGCCGCGATGTGCGATGTAACCCCTGCGCGGACGCGGCGACGACATCCCGGCCGCTACGTTCCGAGTGTGACCGTATCCACCACCTCATGCTTTGCGCCGTCCGGATGAAGCGTGCTCTTCATCAGATGAATCGTGTCCACCTCGAATGATTCATTCTCCACCAGCTCGGGCACCGTTCCATCGGGGAGCGACGTCGGCGGGCGAAATCGGCACAACGTCAGGTGCGGCAGAAATCGATCGCCGGGGTCCTTTCGCGGCGACCGCGCCAGACGCTGCGCCAGGCGTCGCTGCAACTCCAGCAACGTCGCCGGGGCGTCCGTTCGTACCGCAAGCAAACGCGCCCGCCCCCTTTCCGGCAGCCGAATCATCGCTTCCGGCGTCAATCGAAACGCACTCAGTCCCTTCGCGGCACGGGCGACACTCTCACGCACCCGCTCCAGTTCCTTCACCGGCGTCGGGCCGATGAACTGCAGCGTCAAGTGCACCTGCTCGGCCGGCACCAGTCGATAATCCGGTACGGATAAAGCGGCCAGAGTGCGGCACCACATCGTCACCCGATCACCGGGCGGATACACCGCCACGAAGAGGCGTAATCTCGGCTGATCGCCCGGCATGACGCGCTGCATCGTAACATCGCTCGGAAGTTTCAGTGTGCATCGCTCGCCGCTATGGCACGACGTCGGAACGCCCGCTCCGACTTCAAAGCGCTGATGCGGCCCTTCTTCTCGTCGATCGTCCAGAGCAAGCCGAAGCCGAGGATGAAGAAGATTGAGCCGGACGCCGCGACATAATGAAAGTTACCCGCGAAGACGAACTCGGCCAGTGTCATTGAACTGAGCCCGATGATTGCGGCGAGTTTATGCGCGAAGCCGAAGAAGCCGAAGAACTCCGCAGCCTTGTGTTGCGGGCTGAACAGGCCAACCATCGCGCGACTGGCGGTGCCGAGCGCGCCGATGCCGAGACCGATCGCGTTGCCGACGATCCAGAATGTCACTTCCTGCGTGGCGAATGCGGCTGAGAGAATGGTCAACGTCCAGAACGCCATGCAGATCAGAAGGAAGTTTCTCGCGCCGATTCGGTCCTGCACATTGGCGGTGACGACCGCGCCGACAATCGCCGTCAAGGTAATCTGCAGGATGAAGATTCCCATTTTCTGCTCGCCGAAGCCGAACAGCTCGCGCGTCATCACGCCGGCGAACCAGAAAATGATCTGCAGCCCCGCGAAGTAGACGGTCATGATGAGCAGAAACTGGAAGAGCCAGCGAAACTGACGCAACTCCCGGAACGTCTCTTTCAGTCGCCGAAAACCGATCGTGACGTAGTTGTACCCGGCGGGCATCTCCTCCGCTTCCTTCCGTTCACGCAACAGGATGAACGTCGGCAGCGCCCCAAAGAAGAAGAACACCCCCGCCCAGACGCAGATCCAGCGATACGAGTTCGGCGCTTCAATGGTGAAGAGCAGCACCACCGCACCGGCGAGACACAGCAACCCGCCGATGTAGCCGACCGTCCAGCCGAACGCGCTCACGCGCCCCATCGTGCGGTGGGTTGAGATTTCCGGCAGGAACGACGCCATGAAGTTCTCACCCGCGCCGTAGAACAGGTACGCCACGATGAACAACGTCATGCCGAGCGCGATCGCGCCGGGACCGACCAGCCCGAGCGAAGCGGTAAACACGACGCAGCCGAGCCAGGTGATGAGCAGCAGTTTCTTCTTCGCGCCGGTAAAGTCCGCGATCGCGCCGAGAATCGGGCCGAGCAGAATGATGAGAATCTGCGTGATGACGCCGCAGACGGCCCAGAGCTGTCGGCCGCGCGAGGCATCGGTTTTCGGCTCGCCGTCGTCATCGAGTTTGACCGAGCCGTCCTCGGCGAGGACTTCCGTCGTCGGCACGATGTACTCCGTGAAGTACACGTTGAACATCGCGGTGAGGATGACCAGCGTGAAGGCCTGGTTGGCGAAGTCGAACATCGACCAGCCGAAGACGTTCCGGTTGAGCCAGGACGGCGGTTTGATTCGCGCGGGAAGGTTCATGAGTGTCGGGCCTCGAAGATGAGCGGCGGCCTGCAGCGCACGAGAAAGCCCACGCACGATCGTCCGTGGGCTTGGGGTCGTTGAACCAATGCGGCTGAGAGGATTCGAACCTCCACGGGATTTTACTCCCACTAGAACCTGAATCTAGCGCGTCTGCCAGTTCCGCCACAGCCGCTGACAATGGGGAATGGAGGATGATAGCTGAAAACGGAGAGGCATCAAGGGTGAGGGAAGGGCGGAGAGGGATGAAGGCACGA
>RECV01000255.1 GCA_007693845.1 Phycisphaerales bacterium | reverse complement strand
TCGGTTCAGCGATCAAAAATGCGGTGCATCCGACCGGGTTGAACCGGCCGACGGCGCGGCTGTTCTCAAGTGCCGAGCCATCGAGACATTCGACGTTGGTTTTGCTGCACGCCGGGCCGCACCCGGACCCGCCGCAGACGGCGCACTGGGTGTTTGCGGCATCCGCGCAGATTGAGTCCCACTGCGTGTCACAGCAGAACGGATCCTGGCCGCAGATCAGATTCTGGCATTCGGTGTTGTTGCACCCGTTCCGCCGTGGGGACTGCAACACGACTGCGCGAACGCGGCCGGAGTGAACGCCAGCAGCACCATAGTAATCGCTACTGCGTAAGCAAATCTCGAAAACAATCGTCCTTCAATCACGGCATTCTCCTCAAAGTTCTGCTATGTGTCCAAGTCTGTTGTTGTGACGATACAGTTCACTATCGGTGTTTCCTCGGATGCCCTCCGCTCACCCTTCGGTTCCCCCAACACTGACTTCCGTCCGAGTCGTCGGTTTCGAATCCAGCAAGTGCTATCGCACCCTGAAGACCACTTGAATCAATCGCGACCAACGCATCATCGCAAAAAACGGTCCCGAGAGCTGCCGTGACCGTGAAAATTGATGTATCAGTCTGAGCATATCGCACGGTGAGCCGTTCGCCAAAGTAATTTTCTTTGAATATCACACCTTCCCCATTTTGTCGGTCTCTCGGGAGGTGCCGACATATCGACGGACCTTTTCCCATATCGGCGTGGAATAGCTTTGCGCGGCATTCATGGGAAACTTCTCGACCGGAACGAGCGGGCCGTGACGTGGCATGGATTGCACGTGCTGATCCGGAAGCGACCGGCCACGCCGGAAAAGATTTCATTTCGAGAACGATTGGTGCTTGACCATGAATCCGACCTTGCCAAAATGACGAATCAAACGATTGATTAATCATTCGGTAGCTGGCTTGGGTTCTGGCGCGACCTGGGAGAATGCGACCGCACGCACGCCATCCCAGCTCATTTGCTCGATCGACCTGGCATGCCCATAAGAAGACACAGCCACCGATTATCGGAACACATTGTTCAATATGAATGAAACCTGCCCAGAACGAGACGGAACTTCGGCCCGCGAGTCGCTCCTGGCCGCAGCGGTGGAGCTTTTCAGCAGCCGCGGCTACGCCGCCGTCGGGATTCGCGAGATTGCCGATCGGGCCGGGGCCAACCTCGCCTCAATCAACTACTACTTCGGTTCCAAGCGCGGGCTCTACCTTGCAACGGTGCGCACCTCGATGGTGAACCAGGACGGCCGGAATGCCTGGGACTTGCTGGAGCACATCCCGGATGGTCCGGATGACGCAGCGATTCTGCTCGCGCGATTCGTGCGTGAATGGCTCGATCAACTCATCCCCGTGGTAGGGGGCAACGCCTGTGCCTCGTTGATTGTGCGCGAGGGATTGCACCCGACCGAAGCCATTGACGCGGTGGTCGATGACTACCTCAAGCCGAACGAGTGCCGACTTCGCCGATTGCTCGCGGTCTTCCTGCCGGAAGCGGACGAACTGGAACTCGGCCTGCACGCGCACAGTCTGCTCGGGCAGGTGTTGCACTACTGCATTTATCGCCCGATCGTGGAACGCCTGCGCGGCATGCCGCTACGAAACGCGACGATGAGCGACGCAGGCGTCGGTCACGACCTGCTGGACCGAATCACACACCACGTGACCCGCACCACGTTGCGTTCTCTCGGCGTGCATGATGCGCGCATCGACGCCGTGCTGAAAGAGATTGCGCCAAACTCCGAGACAGTCGATTCCGAGGCCGCTTCTGACTCGCGCCGAGTTTCCGATACCTCTGCCGAAGAACTCATGGAGAGAGAATGAATTCCGTCACCACACTTTTCGATACATTGTCATGCCGCTTTTGGCAGATATTGCTCATATGTCGCCGTGAACACTGCGGCTTGCCGTGTGTGCTATGGCTCGTCGCCGCTGTTCTCGCCGGCCTGCCCGCCATCGGCTATGCGCAGGGTCAACCCGCGCCTGTGAGTGTCGATGAGGTCAAGCAGGAAATCGTTCAGCAGCGCCGGCAGGTCACCGGGAACCTGCGCGCGATCAATCGGTCGCGCGTCGCGTCGATCGAGCCGGGGCTGATTGTGGAGGTCCCGACGGAAGAGGGGCAAACCGTTTCGCGCGGCGATGTGCTCGCCCGACTCGATGCTCGTCGGCTCGAGATCCGTCTGCGACAACTCGAAGCGCAAATGAACGTCACCGAAGCGGTGATCGAAGAACGCCGCGCTCAGGTCGAGCTTCGCCAGAACGATCTCGACACACTGATCAATCTCGAACAGCGCGGCGCAGTGAATCCCAAGGAAGTGTCTGACGGCCGTTCCGAACTACGCGCCGCTGAAGCGCGCGCGACGCAGGCCGAGGAAGAACTGAACGTCCAGCGCGCGGATGCGGACTTTCTCCGTCAACGTCTTGAAGATATGGTCATTACCGCTCCCTATGACGGCGTCATCATCGTCCGCCACACCGAAGTAGGGGAGTGGGTCGGCGAAGGCCAGCCGATCGTGGAGATGCTTTCCATCGGCGAGATCGAAGTCTGGCTCGATGTGCCGCAACGATATCTTGCCGCGACGAATCGTTCCGATCTGCGCACGATGGTGCGGATTGAAGCGACGGGCGATACGCGTGAAGCCCGCTCGCCACGCATTGTTCGGGATATTGATCCGACTTCACGCACCTTCTCGCTCGTGATGCGGCTCCAGGATGAAGACGGGCTGTTGTCTCCGGGGATGTCAGTGATCGCGAATGTGCCGACCGGCGAGGAACAGGAACATCTCACGATTCACAAGGACGCGCTCATCCGCCAGAGTGGTGGCAGCATGGTTTACGTTGCGCGAGAGAACGAGGAAGGCTCCCTCATCGCTGCGCCGGTCACGGTTTCCACGGTGTTTGAAACGCCCGATCGACTGGTGGTGCGTTCCCCGGAATTGCAGCCCGGCGATCGAGTGGTCGTGGAAGGGAACGAACGGCTGCGGCCGATGCAGCCGGTGCGGATCGTCGATCCCGATGCGCCGCAGGCCGCACGATTCGGCGATGACAGTTCTGGAGGGCGTTGATGAACTTTCTCAAGACCGCGATCGATCAACCGATTACCGTGGCGGTGTGCGTGATCCTCGTCATCATGGCGGGATTGATCTCGCTCACGCGCGTGCCGATTCAGCTCACGCCGAACGTCGATGACACGGTGATCGCCGTGACAACGCGCTGGGAAGGGGCCAGCCCCGATGAGATTGAAAAGGAAATCATCGACAAGCAGGAAGAGCAACTTCAGGGGGTCACGAATCTGCGGCAGATGACCAGCGTCAGTTCGCAGGGGCAGGGGCAGATCACGCTTGAGTTTCACGTCGGCACACGCAAGGAATCCGCGCTGCAGGAAGTCAGCGACAAGCTCCGCCAGGTGCCGAGTTACCCGCAGAATGTCGATGAACCGGTCATCGATGCGTCCGATCCGAGCAATCGCGACTACATCGCGTGGATCATGTTCGAGACCGACGATCCGGACTTCGAGATCTCCACGTTGCAGGATTTCGCCGAGGATCGCATCAAGCCGATTTTCGAACGGGTGGCGGGGATGTCAGAGATCAACGTCCTCGGCGGGCGGGAACGTGAAGTGCAGATCCGGTTTGATCCGATCCGGTTGGCGCAACACCGCATCACCGCCACGCAACTCGTCGACGCGATCCAGCGCGCGAACCGCAATGTCTCGGCCGGGGAACTCGTCGAGGGCAAACTCGATGTGCGTGTGCGCACCATCGGCCAGTTTGAGTCGACCGAGCAGATCGAACAGACGGTCATCACCCACACGGCCCGCGGTCCGATCCGTATCGGAGACATTGCGGAAGTCGTTGAGAGCTACAAACGCCCCAACCGACTCGTGCGCTCGCGCGGCGAACGGGTGATCGCGATCAACGCCCAACGTGAAGTCGGCTCAAACGTCATGGAAGTCATGGCCGGCCTGCAGCGGGAGATCGACCGCCTCAACGCTGAGGGTGGGCTGCTCGACACCTACTCCGAGCAGATCGGCCTGAGTTCGCCGCTGCGTCTGCGTCAGGTGTACGACCAGACGAGTTACATTGACGATGCCCTGGCGCTTGTACGCAACAATATCTGGATCGGCGGTTCGCTTGCCATCCTGGTGCTGCTCATCTTTCTGCGATCGCTCCGTTCGGTCGGCATCATCGCATTGGCGATTCCGATCTCCGTTATCGGCTCGGTGGTCGTGATGGTCATGCTCGGCCGGAGCGTCAACGTCATTTCACTGGCGGGGATGGCTTTCGCCGTTGGCATGGTCGTGGACAACGCGATCGTGGTGCTCGAAAACATCTTCCGGCATCTGGAGATGGGCAAGAAGGCGATGAAGGCGGCATATGACGGCGCGCGGGAAGTGGCCGGGGCGATCCTCGCTTCGACCCTCACGACAATCGCGGTCTTCGTGCCGATCCTGCTCGTTCAGGAAGAAGCGGGACAACTTTTCCGCGATATCGCGCTGGCGATTTGCGCTGCAATCGCGCTGAGTCTGCTCGTCTCGATCACCGTCATTCCCACCGCCAGTGCGCGGCTGCTCAAGCCCATCAAACGGCGCGAGCCGATTGATCGCTCCGGTCGATCGCGCTTTCAGCGGGTGGTGATGGCTCCGATCGACGCCGCGTTCGCGATCGGCCGGGCCGTCGGTTCGATTCCGCGCCTCTGGGGGTGGGTCATCCACTGGCTGTGCGGCAGCGTCATCGCGCGTGTCACAATCGTGGCGGTTCTTACCGGCGTGTCCCTCTTCGGAAGCTGGTGGCTGATGCCTCCGGCCGACTACCTGCCGCAGGGCAACCGCAACTTGATCTTCGGCATCCTGAATCCGCCGCCGGGATACAACCTCGAACAGCAATCGCGGCTCGGCGAACGGATCGAAGCGACGATGCGCCCGTTCTGGGAAGCGGGCAAACTCAAGCACGACCCCGAAGCTTACGAAACGGCCGTCGCGGAGCTGCCGGAGATTCCCACGTTCAATCCGCGTCTGGGGCGTCCGGGCGATCCGGTCGTGCCGCCGTCCATTGAGAATTACTTCTTCGTCGCCACTCCGACGACGATGTTTCACGGCGCGATCAGCGATGATCCGGGCCGGGTGGCGGACCTTCAGCCGCTCTTTCGGCACGCAACGCGTCAGGACGTCGCGCCGGGCGTGCTGTCGTTTGCATTTCAAGTGCCGCTCTTCCGCTTGGGCGGCAACACCGGATCGGCGGTCAAGGTGGACTTCTCCGGTGATGATCTCGACCGTGTCATCGCGGCCGCGGGGGCGGTGTACGACGAGATGGTGGAACGCTACGGCCCGTTCACCGTGCAGACCGAGCCGAACAACTTCAACATTCAGGGCCCGGAACTTCAGATCATTCCCGACCGGATTCGTCTGAGCGAACTCGGCATGACCACGGCGGACCTTGGCATTGCGGTGCAAGCCGCGGGCGACGGCGCGATCATTGGCGAGTACCGCCTCGGTGGGGAAACGATCGACTTGAAACTCGTCGCGCGCGATTCCGCGACGATGCGACAGCTTGCGGGCATCGATGACACGCCGATCGCCGCCCCGACCGGTGATGTGGTACCACTGACCAGCGTGGCGATGCTCGAACGCACGACCGCTCCGCAGGAAATTCTGCGCGTCGGTCGGCAGCGCGCTGTGTCCCTGCAGTTCACCGCCCCCGAGGGCATGCCGCTGGAAACCGCGATCGCAGAGATCAACGGCATCCTGGCCGACTACCGCGGACAGGGGGTACTCACGCCGGACGTTGAGGTCAACGTCGCCGGCTCCGCGAGCAAACTCGAAGCCGTGCGTAATGCGCTGTTGGGAGACGGCTCGTTCACCGGCACGCTCGGCAGTTCGCTCGTCCTCGCGCTCATCATCGTGTATCTGCTCATGTGCGTGCTGTTTCAAAGCTTCGTGCATCCGCTGGTCATCATGTTCTCCGTTCCACTGGCGACGCTCGGCGGATTTGCCGCGCTGGCGATCGTCCACGTCTGGAGTCAGGCGAATCCGTACCTGCCCGTTCAGAATCTCGATGTGCTCACCATGCTCGGCTTCGTGATCCTGATCGGCGTGGTGGTGAACAACGCCATTCTGATCGTGCACCAATCGCTGAACTTCATGCGCGGCGCGGGCGATGCGGCGGAGGACATTGACGGCGTCCTCGAACCCCGCCGCGCCATTTCCGAAGCCGTGCGCACCCGTGTGCGTCCGATCTTCATGAGCATGCTGACCTCGGTCGGCGCGATGCTGCCGCTGGTGCTGATGCCCGGTTCGGGGTCTGAGCTTTACCGCGGGCTCGGCAGCGTGGTCGTGGGTGGATTGATCGTGTCATCGTTGTTCACACTGCTGCTGGTGCCGCTCTTGTTCAGTCTCGTGATCGATGCCGCGCAGGCGCTCGCATCACGGACCAAACCGCACCTTGCCGAGTCATTGGGCGTGCCCGAGCCGACCCCGGCCCGCAGCGGATCTGTTGGCAGTACGGCCGGGGCGACCATGCGCCGATCGCCTCGCACGTGATCCGGCGTCAAGGCACTGAACCATCGTTCTGTAGGATCAACCGTGGCGTCATGAGTCTCGGGTGACAGTCCGGCCAAAAGTGAACTCGGCGTTGCCCGGGTGAGCAACGCCGAGTGGCGTTCAGTTCAATCGAATGTGTAAATCACACACTTGGGTGATTACGGGCACTCGCCCCAGTTCGCGAGCAGAATCAGGAGATCGAAGACGTTGACAACACCATCTCCGTTCAGATCCGCAGGGCAGTCATCGGGATCCGCGCAGGCGCCCCAGTCCTCGAGCAGTGCGAGCAGGTCGAAGACATCGACGACGTCATCGTCATTCAAGTCACTAGCGCACAGATCAATCCCGATGATGATGAGCACGCTGGCGAACTGGGTACCGTCCTGCTTCCTACTGATGTCGACGTTAGCACGAATCAGGATGAAATCCGACTCGGTCACGCTTTCCACCTGAAACGGATCGGCAACCGAGGCATTGCCGATCTGATCAAGATCGGTCAGTGCGTTGAATGGATTGACCGTGAATTCTCCGACCAGATCAGCGAGAATCAACTCGTTTTCTCCAGAGAGAATGCCCGCCGCCATGAGATCACGGTCGTTGACGACCGGCCGGGTAAGCGGCGTGGCGAACTCGGACAGTCCGTCGGAATCTCCCGGGAGTCCGATTTCCCTGAGCATCGTCGCACTGCCGTCACTCAAC
>RECV01000222.1 GCA_007693845.1 Phycisphaerales bacterium | reverse complement strand
AGAACTTCCTGCAGTACGTCAATGACGATTTCTACAACGACACGATCTTCCACCGTGTGATCTCCAACTTCATGATTCAGGGCGGTGGGTTCACCGAGGACATGGTGCAGAAGCCAACGCGTGATCCGATTCCCAACGAGTGGCAGAACGGGCTGAAGAATGAGCGCGGAACGTTGGCCATGGCGCGCACGAGCGACCCGGACTCCGCGACCAGCCAGTTCTACATCAACGTCACGGACAACCCGCCGCTTGATCGGCCGATGGCGGGCAACGCTGCGTATGCCGTCTTCGGTCGGGTGATTCACGGCATGGATGTGGTGGACGAGATTCGCGAGGTGCCTACGCAAACGATGCGGGGACACCGCGATGTCCCGCGCACGCCGGTCGTGATGAAGCGCGTGCAGCAGATTTCCGCTGCTGAGGCGAAAAAACTTGCGGGCGATCAGGATGAAAGTGAAGAGAGCGAGCCGGCTGAAGAGTCGGCAACGCCCGGTTCAGGATCATGAACCGGCTTTCTGATCGTATTCCTTGAGAAAGCCGAGAAACTCGCGGCGGTGTTCTTCTTCATCCGAGAGCAATTCGATCGCGAGGTCCTGCGTCACGTAGTCCTTGCCATCCGTTTCGCGAATGATTTCGTTGTAGCTGGCGATGGCGTCTTCTTCCGCCTTGATCACCCCCCGGATGATGCTGACCACATCGGTCGTGTCGACTCGTTCCTGCAGATCCTTCTGCTTCCAGGTCAGACTCTGTGAAGCGGGCACGATGCCGCCGAGGGTGTGAATGCGTTTGGCGAGCTTTTGCGCGTGCCCGAGTTCTTCGGTGATATCGGCGGCGAGCGATTCCTTGATGTGTTCCGCCCGAACCCCTTCGAGATTGACCGAATTGGCCAGGTAGTTCATTACGGTTTCAATTTCAGAGTTGTAGCTCTTGATGAGGAGATCAATGATCTTGTTGTTCTGGTCGGTCATGGCTCAATACCGTGTGGTTGAATCAAAAATTCAAAAAACGAGTCGTACAGACGACTTCAATCCCTTCACATTCCGCAGTATTGTAGACGGCTCGTTTCGCCGGTGAGTTTGTATACTTCGTCGGCCTTCATCTGAGTCACCACGATCAGAACGAACTGGAGCTTTGGAGCCGAACCATGCGAGCCGTTGTGACGGGCCAGATCGGAATGGACAAAAAGCCGTACCTCGATTCAGTCCAGAAGCTGGCCGGGGAGCGAGGCGGGAACATCGAGGTCTTTCACCTCGGCGATCTCATGTACCGCGAAGCGCCGGATGTGCGCCCGGGACGGATTCTCGACCTGCCGCTCAGTCGGTTGTCCACCCTTCGCCGCGCTGCGTTCAGAGACATCATCGCTGAGACCAGCCCGCCGGAAGATCACCCCAACATCATTGTCAACACCCACGCCACCTTCCGGTGGCGGCACGGCCTGTTCCCGGCGTTCGATTTCGATCTGATGCGGAAACTCCAGCCCGACATGCTCATCTGCCTGGTGGACAACATCGAAATGGTTCACCACCGACTGCACTCCGAGCACGAAATCGATGCCACGTTGAAAGATTGCATGGTGTGGCGCGAAGAAGAGATCCTTGCCACGGAACTGCTTGCGCAGGCGCTGGAATGTCAGAACGCGTTCTACATTCTCAGTCGCGGCCGGCAGTCCGACACGGTCGAGACGTGTTGGCGGATGATTACCCGGCCGGACATGAAGAAGGTCTACCCCAGTTTCCCCATGAGTCATGTCGTCGACATGCCGGATGTTTTGGCGGAGATCGATCACTTCCGGGCAGAGCTGGCGAAACACTTCATCGCCTTCGACCCGGGTGATGTCGATGAAAAGCTGCTGCTTGAACGCGCGATTCAGGCCTCGCGTGAAGCCAAGGACTGGATCGAAGTCGAACCGCATTCCTTCGGCGGGAAAAAATCAGGCAACGAACCGATGCGCGTCTCCGTGCGCGAGGTGCTGGACATTGCCGGCGACATCGACGGCCAGATCTACATGCGTGACTTCAAGCTGATCGACCAGGCGGACATGATCTGTTCGCTCGTGCCGGAATTGCCCGGCGGCACGCCCGGACTGTCCAGCGGTGTGGAGCGCGAACTCCAGCACGCCTGGGAGCACACCAAGGAAGTCTACGTCGTCTGGAAACCGAAGAAACACCCCAGCCCGTTCATTACTGAAACGGCGACGAAGATTTTCAAAACCGTGGACGAGGCGCTCAGCTACTTCGAAGAAAAGGGCATGTTCGCCGAGACGAATCTTTTCGGGTACTGAAGCCCCTGTCATCAGGCCGCCCGGTCAGTCGAATCATCGTCGGTTTGATCCCGTCTTCCTCGCAAAGTTGCGTCCCGAACGGCGGAAATCAATCGGAAGCGATCGACGGGCTTCGTGAGGTAATCATCGCAACCGGCCGCAAGACAACGATCTTCATCGCCCTTCATGGCGTTCGCGGTCAGAGCGATGATCGCACCGGTGTAACCTGATTTCCGCAGCGATCTGGTGGCGGTGTATCCGTCCATGACCGGCATCTGCATGTCCATCAGGATGACATCGAATGTGTGACCAGTCCGGCTCGCTTCGAATACCGCCTCACACGCCTCCTTGCCGTTCGTGACCAGATCAACCGTCGCGTCCGCCATCTCCAGCAATCGCTTGATCAATCGCTGATTGTCCGGGCCATCTTCTGCGAGCAACAGTCTGCAGCCGGACAGGGCGGACGCGATCTGCTCCGTTGATTGAGTTTCTCTGGGCGATTCGGACAAGTGTTCCGCCAGAAGATTCTCGGGGTGAATCTCCGCAGCTCCTTCCGATACTTTCACGGGAACGTTCAGTGTGAAACAGGATCCTCGTCCGAGCTCGCTTTGAACCACAATATCGCCATCCAGCATATGCGCAAGTCGACGCGAAATTGTCAGACCCAACCCCGTTCCGCCGAACTGTCTTGTTGTTGAGCTGTCGGCCTGTCTGAACGGTTCGAAGAGATCGTGGAGTACGGCTGGCGAAATTCCAATCCCGGTGTCCTCAACCGCAATCGATAATGTCCGTGTCGAATCGCCCGACTGCTCCGCACACCCAACCGTGCACTTAACCGTTCCGTTGTCAGTAAATTTGATCGCGTTGCCGATCAGATTCATCAGAATCTGCTTAACGCGCACCGGATCCGATTGAAAGTATTCGGGGACCGGTGTGCGATAGCAACAGCGCAAGTCGACCTGTTTCTGCTTCGCGACTGGAGCAAGTAGCTTGAAGATGTCCTGAACGACTTCCACAATCGAACACTCAACGGATTCCAGACTCACGCGGCCGGCTTCGATTCGCGAGAGATCAAGAATGTCGTTGACGATGGCAAGCAGATGATCACCGTTGCGACGAACGGTCTTCGCGTGGCTGACGCACCGCGACTTGTCGCCGGCATCAGCCATCAGCAGATCCGCGTACCCGATGATGGCGGTCATCGGGGTACGAATCTCATGGCTCATGTTGGCCAGAAACTCGCTTTTGGCCCGATTGGCTTGCTCCGCCTCCCGGCGCGCGACCTCAAGTTCCGCGGTTCGTGCGGCCACCTCGTGTTCGAGTTCTTCGTTGCGGGCAAGAAGCGATTCCTCAAGTTCGCGTTTCAACCGTTTTGCTGACAGTGAGACCCGCAACTCGCCCAGATTCGAGCTGAATCGCCAGGTAAAGATCATCAGGATGAACATCAGCACCGCGAGCAGGCGATACGCTGGCCAGAAGAATGTCACGATGAACATCAGGTACCCGCAGACGGCGCACCACAGAAAAATGTACGCCAGGTCCATCAACTTCGTGTTGCGGTCCTGGACTTCTTCAGCCAGATAGCTTCGTCGCCAGAAGAGAAAGATGCGCAGGTACCCGAAGATCACCGCGAGGTTCACTGCGATCAGGATGCCCACCCAGATCCAGTCGGTCTGTCCTTCTTCGGAGCGAATACAGTGTGTGTGCGGGTAGTACGCGCCGTAGTTGGTAAAGAAATCCCAATCCCGGAACGAAACGGAAGTGGCCACGGCCGCGAGCCCTTGACGGACTGGACCAATCTCATCCAGCGGGAGGCCTTCACATCCCTCAAGATCGCAGCACGGCGCAAGTCCAAGCCAGGGATCGAAACCACCCGATCCCAACCCCATGACGCCGAACATCGCCGTGAGCCCGAGGACGATCAGCCACACCCGCCACGCTGAGGCGGACTGCCACCGACGAGCAGTTGGATTGGCAGACTTACTGTTATCCAGCACGGACGTCCCCCCTATCCATCTTCCGCAAGTGATGCAGTACGAGCCCAGGTCGCCATGGCCTTGGCCAAACGCTCTCGCGTAATCGGCTTGGTCAGGTAATCATCACAACCGGCGCGAAGACATTTCTCTCGATCGCCATGCATGGCGTGCGCTGTCAGCGCGAGGATCTTTCCGGCGTACCCGGCCTGACGCAGTCGCCGCGTCGCGCTGTAGCCGTCCAGAACCGGCATCTGCATGTCCATGAAGATCAAGTCATACGGAGTGCCGCTTTCCTGCGCGCTCATCGCCAGTTCGTAGGCGCGATGTCCGTTTTCCGCAATGGTGGGGATCGCGCCGAGCATCTTCAGAAACTGACCGATCAAACGCTGGTTGTCCTGCCCGTCTTCGGCCAGCAGGACGCGCAGACCCGGCGTGACCTGAACCGACGGTGCAGGCGACAAGGACGAACCCTTCTCAGAACGCGTCTCGTTAATCTCGGAGGGGTCGACCATCGGGCCGACCTCATCCTTGTCGCAGTTGATACGAACCGAGAAACGGCTGCCATGGCCGACCGTGCTATCGACCTCGATGGTGCCGCCCAGAATCTCCGCCAATCGCTTGGAGATCGCCAGGCCGAGTCCGGTGCCGCCAAAGCGGCGACGGGTCGACGTGTCCGCCTGTGTAAAGGGACGAAACAGCTTGAGAATCTGCTCTCCGCTGAGACCGATGCCGGTGTCAATGATGTCGAACTGCAGAACCAGTTGATCATCTTCTGAAGTCTCACTACTGAGCACAATGCGAACCGCACCTTCATCGGTGAACTTGATCGCGTTGCCAATGAGGTTCAGGAGAATCTGTCGCAGCCGGGTCGGATCCGAATGGATGGTGGACGGAACGGGCGACGCGTATTCGACCTCGAGTTCAAGACTCTTTTCCTTGGCCCGCACGTTGAGCAACGACATAACTTCTGACACCAGATCCGCCGGCGAGCACACAACGCGCTCGACAGTCATCTGACCCGACTCGATCTTCGAGATATCGAGAATGTCGTTGATCACCGCCAGCAAGTGGTCCGCATTTCGGCGAATGGTGGAGACATACTCGATCCGGTCGTCGTCAGATGTCTGCTCCTCCAACAGCATTTCGGAGAAACCAAGGATGGAAGCCATGGGCGTGCGAATCTCATGGCTCATGTTGGCGAGGAACTCACTCTTGGCGCGGTTCGCGGCCTCGGCGGCCTCCTTGGCCAGATGCAGATCGCGTTCGGCGCTTTTGATCTGGGTGACGTTCTCGTGTGCCAACACCGCGTACACCGCACCCTCCGTGGCGAAGCGCGTGGCTCGCGCCATAAACCATCGCTCCTCGCTCGGGCTGTGACACGGATATTCAATCTGAAACTCATCCTGTTCGCCGATCAGGACCCGACGCGTTCCGTTGGCCGCTTCGAGGGCTTCCGCAGAACACGGTCCATCGCCGGTCCACGCTTCGAGATAGTTTTGCCCGACGCCATAACCATCGAGATTCAATCCGTTCTGATCGGCGAAATTGCGCCACGCCCGGTTGACTTCGATAATCGTTCCCGTCCGATCAATAATGGCGATATGTGCGCTCAGCGCATCCAGTGTGGATTGAAGGAATCGCTGGGAACGGCGCAATTCCTCTTCGGCCCGCTTGCGCTCTGTAATGTCGATGACGGTGCCCTGAAAATGCGTCACGAGACCCGACGCATCGCGTTCAATCATGGTCCGATCAAAGACCCATCGAATGGACCCGTCGCGACACCGAATGCGGTACTCCTGGTCGAATGAACTGTCGCCGACTTCGCTGTGATGCATGACCTCTCCGGCCACGCGTTCCAGGTCATGGGGGTGAATGATCTCGTCGTATCGAATCTCATTGCGCAGGAACTGCTCGGCCTCGTAGCCGAACTGGCGAATGTTCTGTGACACCAGTTCCACCGGCCAGCCCGGTGCGGCCTTCCATCGGAAGAGCACCGTGTTCGAGTTCTCAACCACCAGCTTCTGCAACTCGAGTTGCTCCGCGTAACGCTTCATGTCCGTGATGTCGCGAAAGAACCAGACGCGGCCGTAGCGAATGCCATCATCCGACTTCACGGGTGAGGAATATCGATCGAAGACACGACCGTCTCTGAGTTCGATTTCGTCTTTGACGTTCGCCTCGGGCTGCATGTAGATTTCGTCAGCGCGTCGCACGAAATCCTCGGGATCGGCAACCTGATCAAGCACCGATTTGAGAAGAACCTCGTCGTTCTTCGTACTCAGTGCATCAGAACTGACATTCCACATTTCCACGAAGCGTCGGTTGTAACTGATGACACGTCGATCATTGTCGACCACCAATATTCCGTCGAGCGAGGCCTCGCTTTGGCACTCCAGAAGCGTTTTCTGGAATTCGATCTTTTCCATCGCTTGTTTGGGCTCGGTCAGATCAACCATCGCGCCGACAACTCGAATCGGCTCATTGTTCTGATTCCGAATGATGGAGGCGCGCGCAAACAGACTGGCGTAGGTGCCGTCCGCGCGAAGAAATCGATATTCATCGCTCCAGTGACGCTGACCGGACTCCAGTGCCTGATTTAGGTTGCGGGTCACGCGCTCGCGATCTTCAGGATGGATTCTGTCTTTGCACCATTCGAAGTCCCCGAATGTCTCTTTCGGCTCGTAGCCGAAACTCTCCCGCAGGTTCTCACTCCACCACGACTCTCTCGTTTCCAGGTTCAAGTCCCAGATGACATCTTTGGTCGCGCGGCTGACCAACTCAAAGCGCTCTCGACTCCGCGCGAGTTCGGCTTCGTAGTTCTTTCGATCCGTAATGTCGCTCTCGATGGCGATGAAGTTCGTGATTGTGCCATGATCATCACAAATCGGCTGCGCACTGATGTGCAGCCAGTACTCACGTCCGTCCTTGGCGTAATTGAGCACTTCAACATCAAACGCCTCACCGCGGGCGATTGCTTCGCGCATGTGTCGCACGGTTTCCGGATCCGTGCCTGGTCCCTGGAGAATGGAACCGGGTTTTCGGCCGACGACTTCATCAAGTTCGTAGCC
>RECV01000146.1 GCA_007693845.1 Phycisphaerales bacterium | reverse complement strand
GTCATCTGCCGCCGCTACCCCCACCCGCCGTCGCAGATGGGTGAAGTGTTACGATTCCGGAGGCGTTTCCATTGTTCTGCTCGGAAAGCGGAATGCCGTTGCGCAGCCAGGAGTAGGTGATCACAGTGCCGGAACTCGGCTGGACCTCAAGGATCACCGTACCGCCTTCAACGACCTGTGTGTGCTGGGGCTGCTGCTTGATGATGGCCGCCCCATCGTTCCAGCGGGAGATCATCTTCATCGAAGCATCGCCATTGATACTTGTGTGCTGTCCCCCAAGGTAGAGGTCGTCGTTGACCCCAAGAGCACAGAAGGCCCCGCCCCCCCCGCTGAATTCGCCAATCGAAGACCAACCGTAGTACGCGGGAGTCTCCCGCCATCGTGCGACGTATCTCATTGACGTATCATTGTTCACGTGCAAGAAAGTGCCCACCACGATGAGAGAGTCCCGGTAATGGACAATCTCCCTTACCGGCGGATGAACAGTCGTTTTGGGCAAGCCTCCATCCATTGATGTCCACGTGGAACCATTCCACTTGGCGATGCTGTTCACCGTGATGCCTCCGGCGTGGGTGAAGCGGCCGCCCACGATCAGATTCCCATTGAAGGTCGTCATGGCGCGTACCGCCGCCAAGTGGTCGCCATAGACACCGAATTCCAGGGGAGACCATGATTCGCCATCCCACTGCGCGATTCGGCTCAGTGCGGTGTCGCCGCTGGCGGTAAAGCTTCCGCCGGCGACGAGTTTGCCGTTGTAAACGTCAAGGGCAAGAACCTCGTCATCAAATCCATCTCCGATTGCTTGCCATTGACTGCCATCCCAGCGGGCAATGCGGCTCGCGGCGACGCCATCAACCTGCGAAAAATTGCCGCCGACGATGATATCGCCTTCAAACTCGACGATGGCATGCACGTTACTATTACTTAGCTGACCGATCAGTTCCCACTGGTTTGCGCCTCCTCCCACCGTTCGACTTATACCTGGGTGTCCCCCTGTATAGAGTTCACCGTCGTGAACGAACATGGCCCTGGTATACGGGGGTAACGGTCCGTCGACCCATTCTTCACCGTTCCAGCGAATCGAGAGAAAGCCCTGCCGTGCTGCGTAGAGTTCACCATTGAATTCGATCATTGCTAAAGGCGTGTAAGAATATGGCGAGCTAGCCGTGATCGGCATAGCTGTCCATTGGTGGCACTGGGCGCCGGCGGGCGCGGTGAGGCCGGAAACGATCGCTGCGCTGAGAATCGCAGCCGCGACGGTGCAAATCGGGTTTTTGTGTGTGTCAAGGGACATGAGGCGACCTCCTGAGGTTTGAGTCAGCGGGCTGATGGGAAGAGCGGACATGCGCCCTCTCATCAACACACACGGAAAGCGGCGGCCGCGCGCCCCAGATACTTGTCACAATTTGTAAAAAACTGTCGTCGCCTCGTCGCCAACGCTCTACGGAGCGATTTCACGGCGATGTCGAGACGGTGGCCCGCTGACGCCAGAGGGCGGCGTCTTCCGGTCGGTCAAGCGACTCATAAAGTTGCGTGAGCAGCGCAGCGGACCGCTGATGGGTGGCCGGATCGGACGCAGCCGATCGCTCGTAGATGTGGTGCAGGAGCGATTCCGCCTCGTCGTGCTGCTGGCGAGCCAGAAGCCACTCCACCAGATGAATGGTTGTACGCAGGGAGTCGCGATGATCGGACCCGAGCGCCTCGGTACGAATGTCGATGGATTGTCGAAGGATTGCCTCGGCCTGATCCACATCGCCCTGGGCGTGAATGAGCGTCGCCAGTTTCTGAAGCGAAGCGGCGACATGCGGATGTGACGCGCCATAGCTGCGTTGATCGATTTCCACCGCTTCGCGAAGCAGTGCTTCGGGGCCATCGAGGTCGCCTTCACGTTGCAGCATTTCAGCCAGTGTGTGCAGGGCCGGCACAATGTCGGCATGGTCAGGACCGAGCGCGCGGCGTCGCACCTCAAGGGCCTCCTGCATCAGCGGCGTCGCCTGTTCGAGATCGCCCATTTCCGCCAACAGCGCCGCCAGGTTATGCATCAGGGCGGAAACGTCGGCGTGATCCGGCCCAAGCAGACGCATGCGCATTTCCATTGCTTCACGCACGAACGGCTCGGCCTCGGTGAGGTCGCCACGTGATTGAAGCAACCAGCCGATGTTGTTGAGCGTGGTGGCGATGAAGGGGGTGCTCGTCGCCGTAAATGCGCTGGGCTTTGTCCAGAGTCTCATGGTACATGGCTTCGGCCGTATCAAGGTCGCCCGACCAACGCAGAACGACGGCGAGATTGTTGAGGGCTTGCACGTAGCGCGGATGCAACTCGGTGCCGGAGCGCCGCATCAGATCAACCGAGGCGCGAAACTCCTCCTTGGCTACATCACGATCGCCGTGCTGCCACGCCAGCGTGCCAAGCATCTCGTGGAAACCGGCCAACCAGAGGGCATCGTCCGGGGCGAGTTCACGGCCAAGCGTGAGGGCCTCGCGCAGGAGTTGTTCTGCAGGTTCATAGTCTCCTTCGACGAAGTACAGTTGACCGAGCGCGCCGAGCGAGGCAGCGACATCGCGGTGCCGGTCGCCGAGATTCGCACGCCGGATTCGGAGTGCTTCTTCAAGCAGCGGTCTGGCCGCTTCGCGATCCCCGGCGTCGAGAAGAGCGCCACCGAGCACATGCTGGATATCGGCAACGCTCGGGTGATCCGGCCCGTCGATTCGCTGCTGCATGTCCAACGCGGCTGTGAGATGTGATCTGGCCTGCTCAAAACGGCCAAGTTCCCGATACGCAGCGCCGATGGTGGCGCGGATCTCCGATTCGATCTCCGGCGCGTCGTCGAACATGCCAGGAATGCGCGCCGATGCCACATCAAGCATGTCCATCACGGTCATTTCGCGCGGAAGCGGATTGTTCGCCGGGTTTGCCTCGGCGATCATGCCGGCGACGAAGGTGTTGACGGCTCTGAGTTTCTGCGTTTCGCGCTGGGCGTCATCGCGCGCCGTTTCCGCTTCCCAGCGTTGCCATGACGCCTCCACCGCGAACCACGTGGCGACGAACATCCCGATGGTGATGCTGAGGAATACCGCCGCAATGCCGCCGACAATCGCTTCATTGCGTTTGGCGAATTTTCGAAACTGATACGCCATGCTCGCTCGACGGGCGATGATTGGTTCATCATTCAAATACCGACGAATGTCCGCCGCAAATTCAGCGGCGGACTGATAGCGTCGCGTTTTGTCCTTCTCCATGGCCTTTCGCACGATGGTGTCCAGGTCGCCTCGACATCGCGCGTTGAACGTGCTGAGTGATCGCGGCTCGTTCTCCTGAATCATGCGCACGGCTTCGGGGATGCTGCGACGACGGACATCGAGCGGCAACACGCCGCCGAGCAGTTCGTACAGCATGACACCCATCGCGTACACATCGCTGCGGGTGTCGATCTGATCCGGCTGACCACTGATCTGCTCCGGGCTCATGTACGCCAGCGTGCCGATCATCTCGCCGACGTCGGTCTGCAGTGTTGAGACCTGTATGTCCGCATCCACCGCCCGAGCCACGCCGAAATCCATGACCTTCGCGCGGCCTTCGCCATCGATGAGGATGTTGTCCGGCTTCAAATCCCGATGGATCACGCCCTTCTGATGCGCATGGTGGACCGCATCGGCAACCTGTGTCATGAGAATCAGCCGATCGCGAATCGGTACACCGTTGTCACGGACATATTCGGCGAGTGACTTGCCCTCGATGAACTCCATCACGAAGTATGGCCTGGGTTGACCGGCCGATTCCTCGACGCCCGATTCATAGATTTGCGCGATGCCCGGATGGTGCAACTGACCCAGCACATGCGATTCAAGAGCAAACCGCTGCGCCATCTGACGTGAGAAAAAGTCTGATCGCATGACCTTCAGCGCAACGCGGCGTCTCGGATGATCCTGCTCTGCTTCGTACACAATACCCATCCCACCCTGACCAAGCTCGCGGAGGATTCGATAGCGTCCGATTGTCTTCGGGATAGAACTGGCGTCGTCGATGCCGTCGTTGAGGCCAAACCGGCGCTGTCGATCCATCATGACCGGCGTACGGAAGTCATGCTTCGTCTGATCGTCCACCGCGAGCATCGCCTCGACGCGCTTGCGAATCTCCGGTGAATCGCAGTTCTCGTCCAGGAACGCGGATCGTTGATCAACAGGTAGTGAGACCGCTTCGTTGAACAGGTCTTCGCATCGTTCGTACTCAGAGGACGTCATGATTGTTTTCCTTCCCCCAACTCGATGGTCAACCACGCACGAGCGGCTCGCCATTGTCGCGCTGCTTCCGATCGCGAGATACCGAGCACCTCTCCGGCTTCATTCGATGTCAGTCCCGCGAAGAATCGCAACTCAACCAGCTTTGCGCGATCCGGATGGATCTTGGTCAAGCGATTCATCGCCTCTTCGAGAGCAAGCAGATCTAGCTGCGGCACGCGCATCTCCCCAACGCCGTCAAGGGTCAGTCGATTCATGTTCCCGCCTCGCTTCTGAGCTTGCTTCGCACGCGCGTGATCAACGAGGATCTGTCTCATGATGCTTGCCGCGAGTACGAAGAAATGTTTGCGATCGCGAATGGCCAGCTTTGATGATTCCGCGAGTTTGAGGTATGCCTCGTTGACCAGGGCGGTGGGTTGCAGCGTGTGGCCTTGCTGCCGCACCCGAAAATGCGATGCGGCGATGCGGCGGAGTTCTTCGTAAATGAGCGGAAGGAGTGACTCCGCAGCAGCCCGATCACCGTGGCTGAACCGGGCAATCAGTGATGTCAAATCATGATTGTGCTCGTTCGGATGACCCACGCGATCAGTATATGCGGCACGGCCTCACGACGCGATTCTACCGGCGGGTTGACTCGGGCCTGAAGTGGTCCACAGCCGGAGCCGACTCATCGTCGGGGCCGACCCATTTCTCCTGTGAGCCACACGGCTTGTCGGTGGTCGTGGGTGAGCATAAATGCGGCGGTTATAACCGCCAAGGTCGATTTGCAACCGAACGAAGTTTTCTGGACGTACATGTGTCTCTGATCACGCGTCCAGTCCTCAGCGAAGACCGTTACGATCTCACTGTTTACCCGCCGATTGCAAACGTGCCGGCCATCATAATCTGCTCAGAACCGATACCTTTATGAATCGTGAAGACCGATTCGTGAATCGACATGACCAATCGAGATCGAGTGCTGGCGGTGCTGGATGTGCCGCGATGTGCGCGGGAAGTCGCAGACGACCTCGCACTGCCCGTCAAGACGGTGCAGACCATCCTCGGGCGATTGACTGCGGCGGGCATGACGCGGTGTGTGACGACGCAGGTGCGCCAAGCGCGGCTGTACGGTTTGACGATGGCCGGGCGATTGCTGCGGGCTGAACAAGCAGGACATCTGTACCGCGCGAATGCTCCGACCATGCTGATGGATGATCTGGCGCTCTACGCGTGGGTACAGGCGGGGCGGTACCGGCGGCTGGTACTGCGGCATCTGCACGGGACGATGTCCGCGCGATTGCTGCGGCAGTCGATTCTGCCGACGTACCCGCGGCTGAGCATGTCACATGTCTATGACGTACTGCGCGCGCTTTGCGCACGTGGGCTGGCGGTCGACGATCCTGCTGACGGCTGGCAATTGACGCCGCTAGGCCGACGGTTGCAGCATGCGGCGCTGAGCATCCATCAATCGAACGGCCAGGCGTCACGGTGACCGGCGTGAGGAGTATGGGGAGTGTGCTGCTTGCTGCCCGGCAGCAGGTAGAGCATGACGGCGATCACCGCTAGGGCTGTTCCGGTGAGGAATTCAGCCCGGATGGTCTCGGCCCAGGCGATGAGACCGATTTCCTCCAGCCAGTGGGCGACCGTCCAGATGCTGGAGATCATGAAGATGCTTGCGATAGCAATGAACACGATGAGTTTTTTGTGAGTCATGGAAAAGACCTCCTTGTGCGCGAGCATAGCGCATGGCGAGCGCTGGCGCAAGTGCCGCCTGAAGAAAAGATCGCATCCGATCGGTAGATTGCAACAGATCTCATCCCGTCTGGACATGAGACGTGGTACGCTGACGAGGTTACCTCACGATTCACAAGTCACTCACAATGATGGAGAACCACGATGGCATTCACTGAGACCCGATGGGGCTGTGTGCTGGCGTGCCTTTGCTATGCTACTGCAGGCGGTAGTGCGTTGGCGGATTCACCGGAACTGCCTGTCCCTGAACTCGAACCGGGGTGGGTGTGGGAACTGGAACCGCAGGAGTTTGGCCCGTGGTGGGTGACAGCGGGATATTCGCGACATGTAGAAAGTGGCATCCTCTCGCTCAACGCTGGTATTGAGAACACCGTTATCGTGCTGCATGTGCGTTCGCAGTCGGCGGAGTCTCGTGACTCGGAGCGGAAACAATACCAGATTCATCTCATGACCCGGACTGGTGAACCGCCGGTCTCTCGGCAGGCGATTTTCATGCCGGGCGACGATATGGAAGCTTTACGGCAGGTCTATGCGGTTGACGATCATGAAGATTTGATCGGCGTGGGCCTTGCGGTATTGAACGCCGAAGGGCGTCGCAAGCGGGCGGCGCACTATGCCAAGATTGCGCAAGCGGCCGGTGTGACTGTCTTGCCGAAACCGGCGCTGGATGAACCGCTTCCGTTCGATTTGCGCGATGTGAACGGTGTGGCTCATTCTTCAGAGACATTGCATAACCATGTGGTCCTTTTTGTGGGCTGGGCGTCGTGGTGTGCGCCGTGCATGGAGAAGGTCCCGCAACTTCGTGATCTCCACGAATCGCACGCGCATGCCGGTCTTCGGATCATCGGGCTGAACTTTGATCGCGAGTGGGATGATGCCCAAGCGGCCATTGACGAACATGGGATGGGCTGGCCGCACGTTCATGCCGCAGTGGATGAGGATCACCAAAGGTTCTGGAGTAGTATCACTGGTGTTACCACCATCCCTCGCATCATCGTCACGGATCGAGAAGGGGTGGTCCGGGCGGACAATCCAGAGGGTGATCTCAACGAGATTGTTTCATCGCTCTTGCAATGAGTTGTGGTGATGCGATTCCGGTGATTTTCAGAGAATCCGGCCCTTTCGCAATGATCGCACGCTTCCTGCATCATCCGGCCGGGTTGCTGCGCGCAAGTAGGGTCGCGTGGTATTGCTGACAGCGATTCATCACTGGTGTCGGTGACGGGCCGATCAGTTGGTCAGGACGCTCGTATCAACCGGCACAACAGTGACGGCCAATTCGTCACACCATTTAAATACTCTGGGCACCTTCCAATGATTGAGGCGCTGGCGCTCCAACCGTCAAACAGCGCATCCGCCTCACCCA
>RECV01000123.1 GCA_007693845.1 Phycisphaerales bacterium | reverse complement strand
ACCAGGCCCGCGCGTGGCTCGTGCGCCACCGCATCCCCATCACGCCCGTGCGCGGCTCGCTCATTCATGCCTGGTGGCAGCAGCACCTTGCCGACCAGCTACGCGCTGCCGGCTGGCGGGTGGAGCTCGAATCGACCGTGGACGGCCATGCGTTCGACCTGGCCGCGAAGCGGGATGGTCAGTCACTGCTCCTGGAAGTGGAAACCGGCCGATCGGACTGGCTGAAGAATCTCACGCATCTTGAACGTGCGGCCGCCGATCACAAGGCAGTGCTGTGGCTGGATGCCGCCTCGCGTAGGCGGGCCCGTAGCGCCGCCGCGGCGACGATCGTGGTGCTGGCGCCGGCGGAAGTGGGGCGGTGGATTGAGGCGATTGGCCGAAGGGTGCCCGTCAAAGACCACGGTTACTCGCCGGGCTGATCATGGCGATCGACTCCTTGTGGTGTATCTGCGGACGACACAGAGGACGGCTTGTCGAGACAAACCTGATCCGTCGTGGCCAACGAGCGGAGTAGGAGACCTCTCTCTCTCTCTCTCTCTCTCAATCATGGGGCTCCTTCAGCCGGGCGCCGGGTGTGGTGTCCTTTGGGAAACTGAATCTCGCCACGATCCCATACTTCCAACTGATTTCACGGAAGCACCAGTAAGTACCTGTGATCCAGGGGGTTGCGGAGCTCGTTGTGGCCCGCCGGAGCGTCGCGAGGCATGAACCGGATCGTCCAGTCATGACAATCTCGCTGCTCTATGACATTGTCACCTGAGGCACGCAACGCATTGCGAGATCCTCTTGATGGCGCAATCGATGAGGCCGGGCATTTTAGAAAATACTAAAACAGTGGATCGCCAGCTGATCATGTGCTATCTGTAACAAATCTACTAGCGCAACGAGTGGGTATCTCATTCGATGATCAGTAATCAATATTAACACATGCGAAGTGATGGAGACGAACCGTGAAGACTCGGACCGACCCTGGTACTCAGGCCCGCCGCATATTCCGAAATGTAATTACAACAAGTTTATACATACGCTTCTGTGTAACGACGTATCTTGCGAACCGATTCGATCGTTATCAACGATGCCGCCCTGCATCGCTGATGCTCGTAATCTTCAGCCTCGCCGTCGCCCTGTCCACTTCGGCGACGGAAGCCGATGGGCTCGAATCGTTGGAGGACGGGTGCTGCTTCTGCTATGAAGACTTGGAACCTGATCACCGGATTACGATGACATTCAAGATCCAATACTTTGACGCTGAGATAATCCACTGTATACAAGAGCCTCCCTACGACGAATGTGAGTGCACGAGCATCGAGATCGATGGAGAAGAAGCCGAGTGCAAATGCCAATACAGCATGAAACCTGATGGCACACTACAGTTGGATGAAGCACTCAGCCCCAGCCAATGCCCGGCAGGGGATGTCTTTCTGTTTAATTGCAGTGCAGAGGAAGAAGAGGAGGAAGAGGTTTGGGCACTCGACCCTGACTATGAATACATGGATACATTCAGTCTTATGATATCATCCGGTTGTTTACCTGGGCCGGCCAATCCATTTACATGTAATGAATGTGATATGGCTGGATGTCCTGAAGGCGCTCCGCCAGGATGCATGGGCATGGTTGCCTGCTATGGAAAGTCAACACTGGCACAATGCGCAAGCCTCGAGGGCCCATGCGAAGGAGAGAGCAAATTTAATGTATCATGCGGTGGTGCAAAGTTTACGACGACCGAAAAGAAGTTTTCTTGGGGGCCATGCTGCACGTGCGATGAGATTCCGGGATGTATCGACTTCGCGGAGTACGAGCTTGTCATTAACGCGAACCTGCCAAAGAACTCCGCATGCTCAGGCGAAGAAGAGGTGTTGCCGGTACCGATTGTCGAAAACCCGGATCCCGCGGAAGGTGGATCGGGCAGCCCCGGATCGGGCGGTAGTCCCTGCGGGAGCAGCGGCGGCTCACCCGTCACTCACTCCAACCCGGTCGATCTGTTCCACGGGCATAAGATTGAAAGGGCCGTTGACCTGTCGGTGACCACATCGTGGGGCACAAGCCGGATGTCCCGGCACTATGTAAGCAATCCGGACTACTCGGCTCCCGGAACGCTTGATGGAAAATGGATCCATGGTACGGACATGTATCTCCATTGGGATACTTCGGACCCGTCAACGGGGACCTACTCCGGCAGATTGGTGCGTGCGGACGGGTATGCTGTAGAAATCAATGCGAACAACTGTTTCGATCCGTGTGAAATCCCTCTGCCGGGATCGACAGATCAGACGCTGCGCAAGGCGACCGTCGAACATAGCAATCTCAGGAACGTGCCGGTGTGGAGACTTGTTCATCCAGGCCAGGGTGGTGTCGATTTCTTTCGGGCGAATGAAGGGGCTGTAGAACTCCTCGATACGGAGTGGTACCAGATAGACGGTATAGCAATCGGTGGGCCGCTCAAAGAATTGCCGGAGGGGAAGGTGTACCGCGAGTTTGACCTGTACGGCAACGCTGCCGAATACAAATATGTTGGATTTGGCCCCAGTATGAGTGGCGAGTTGATGCCACGGCTGCGGGCAATCTACTATCGTCCGGGAGGGAACGCTGCAATTGAGTCCATACTCTTCAACACGTGGTACACGAGCGGCCCCCTCGCCGGCAAGCTACACCGGACCCGTGTGTTTCGCGTTACTCCTTCTGGAAGTGCGATGCGTACGAAGGAAGCGCTGTACACGTATCGACGGGATGTCAGTCACCATTCGAATGATCTCGGACCGAATGGTTCTCTGGTCCAGGTCGTCTCGCGGCGAAGACTGAACGCTGCCGAGGAGGATGCTGAAGAAACTGCCGAGTGGCACGAGGCATATCGGCACTATCGCTACTATGACGAATCGACCCCGGGCGGCGGAATCGGCCAGATCAAGCTCACGATTGAGCCGGACCAGATTGAAGAATTCGCGGTGCTCGGCGGCTACGAAAGCGTCGCCGATGCTGCGGAGGATCTGCTGGGAATGGATGATGAGCAGGTGATGCACGGAGTTGAGCCGATCGATTTGGCGGCGAAATTCATCGCGTATGAATCGGGTCCGCAAGGGCGCGTTGAGTCTCAGATCGTTCAGTCCGGCTGCAATTGCGGTGGTTCTGCGTATGGTGGGCACCGTTATCTTTACGACTACAATGATGCTCTCGCCGAGCCGGACAATACCGCACGGTCGACGACTCTCACGGTTCAGGCATACGACGATGTCGCGGAGGCGTGGGAGACGTTCCGTACCGAGTATTACCACCTTGAAAGACGTGGAGATCCGCCGCTAGCAGGTGATGATGACCGGCGAGTGCCGTACCTGCGCACTCACGCTCTCGTTGATCCGGACCAGAACGCATGGGCGACGCACTATGTCTATGACAGCACGGGGCATCTCATAAGGGAAATCTCACCGGAAGCCGTTTCGGCGTATACACCCGGAGTGGCTGGCTCACTTCAAATGTCCAATACCAGTGGACTCGTCCATGCCTATGTGTACAACTCTGACTCGCGCCTTGTTGAGCGCCGAGTCGGCGAAGGCTATTCTGATCAGGGGGGGCATAATATCAGTCAATACAATCTCGTTGAAAGTATCGAGTACCGCACAGATGCGCACAGTCATCTTGTCGAACGAATCAAGCGGTATCCGTCTGATGACACGGCAAATTATGAGGCGACGGAATATGAATACGGATTCCAGTCTTCGAGCAGCAATGATGATCGCATCGCATGGAGGAAGACATCTATCGGTTCGGAGAACTACGGCTACGCGCAGGCGGCAGGCCAGTATTGGCGTGCGGAGATTTATGACCCGAAGGGGAACGCGATCTGGTCTCGCGACGAGAACCATGCGCTCACCTATCGTGAGTTCGATACCAGCGGCCGTGTGATGATGACGGTACGGAACGCTGACGCGGCGAATCTTCCGGCGCAGCACGGACATCCCGATCTGTTCTCGCTGCCCGGGAGTGCGACGGACTGGTCAGGACGATCTGGCAGTGGTGGTTCGTTGACGACACGGCTGAAACGAGACTTGTTGGGGCGAATCGTGGCGACCAAGCAGCCGAGCGGGCGATACACCTACACCCGTCGCGGCAACGTCGATCTCGATCCTGAACTTGCCATTTATCGGGCGGAACTGACGCTGCCGCATCAGGTCTCTGAGAGTGAAAATGAATTTGATGGCAGCGCGAGGGTGGTGTGGCGCAGTGCCGAGGGACGTGTCGTCGCACAGAGCGGGTTTGAAGTCGACGAGATGACGGTCAGCGGGGCCGCGGGTATGCCGTCTGGTGTCGTCGAGTCCTACCAACTCGGTGATGAAGTGGCCCGGACAAGAAACGAGTTCGATCTTCACGGCACGATCCTTGCCACATCAGAGTGGCATGATGTCGGCGGGAAGTGGCACAATCTCGACCAAGACCGCTATGAGACGACTGAATACGAATACGACTCACAAGGAAGAATAGAACGCCAAGTATCGCCGAATGGCACGGTGCAGATATTCGAGTACGATTTTCTTGATCGCGTCGTCACGAAAAGCATTGCTACGGTTGATGATACCACCGGTCAGCTCACCTGTGCCGTGACGCAGGCGAGCTACTACTACGATTCCGACCAGGCAGGGACCCAAGGAGTCGGCAACGGGCAGTTGCGATTTATTCGCCAGTATGTCTCTGCAAGCGAGTATCGCGAAACCGAGTTTCGGTATGACTATCGGGGACGCAGGCTGTGGACGATTCATGAATTGCCGCCGCACGAATACGTCGCGTACGACAATCTGGATCGTGTTGTTGCGCGAGCCAGCTACACGACCGGCCCGTCGGGTACGGGCGTCGACTTGCCGGATGCACAGGATCGCAGCAGGTACGCGATGACGATGTACAGCGGGCGTGGGATGCCGTGGCGCACGGCTATGGCGATCGATCCGACGGAGGTGGATCCGGAAGCTGGCGCCGGGGTTCTGGTGGAGCAGCGGTGGTACGATGGCCGGGGCCAGGTCGTCGGCCAGATCGCGCCCGGACAGCCGATCCAGAAGACAACCTACGATGGGCTTGGGCGTCCAGTCAAGATGTTTAGCATCGCGGATTCATACCAACTCTACTCAAACATCTACGATGAAGACAACTTCGTTGCGGACGTCAGCTCGGATGTGGTGGTGGAGGAACGTGAGTATTCATATGAAGACGAGACCGGTCTGCTGGAGATCGTCACACAGCGCATGCGAACACACGACACGCCGGAGTCCGTCACCGGAGCATTGAGCAGTGTGGCAGAACCTCGCCATGTCATCACCAAGTACACTGGCACTCGCTACGATGCGGCGGGTCGGACGATTGAACAGATCAATTTCGGAACGAATCACCACACGGGTGACGAGTTTCGCTACGGCGGGGTTGTGCCGGATCTCGGTCAGGTCGATCCATCGGAATCCCTCGTGACGATGACGCGTTATGACAAGATCGGTCGAATCGATGCCGTCATCGATCCGGAGGGAATCGAAACCGGATATCGTTACGACGATATGGGCCGGCGCATTGCGATCATTGAAAATCAGGTCGGTTTGGTCGAGATCGGATGGCTTGATCAGGATGGCGGGACGATCGGATTTCTCGATCCGAATGGCGAAAAACGATGGACGGTCACGGGCGGGCTGAGCAGTGATCACATGGATCGGAATAGGGTCACGAGCTATGTGTACGATGGAGTTTCAAACGTCATTAAGCAGGTGGCGCACTTGCCGGACGGGACGGGCGAGTCGGTTCAGGTCACCGAGTACGTCTACGGCGTGCAAAGTGACTGCAGCGGCGAGTCCGAATCCGAACTGAATTCGAATGACCTGCTCCACAAAATCGTGTACCCGGAGGGTGAAGCGAGCACATCATTGGCGACGCGAACGGTGACGATGGATTACAACCGCCTGGGCGAAGTGATCAGAATGCAGGATCAGAATGGGACGATCCATTTATATAAATACGATGAACGAGGACGGCCGACCATAGACTATGTCGCGGAGTTCGGATCGCACATCGATGATACGACCAATTATCAGGGGACCCAGTATAATGCGCGGGGCATGATCGACAGGGTCACAACGGCAGAGGTAATCGGCGGCATACAGCCCCCGTTTCTCATGCAGACACAGACTGCGGTCCGGTTCATCTATGATGAGCTTGGAGAACTTCTTTACCTTGATCAGTCACATAGCGGCCAGTTCCCACCCAGCGGGGCGCCGACCTATCGGATGACCTGGACGCATGTTCGGGCGCCATTTGATCCAGATGCGACCGGCGCGCACAACTACAGCCGGGTCGGCACGGTCTCCTATCCATTCGATGCCGAAGAAACTGACAAGATGATCTACGCCTACGGCGAAAGCGGATCGGTTGACGACCTGCTCAGCCGCGTGAGCGCGATTGGAGCTGGCGGTTCGCGTCATGCGGTGGAATATCGCTATCTCGGCCTGAATACGCATGTCGCGGTTGACTATCCCTCGCCCGATGTGCAACTCGACCGAACGTCACGCGCGAATGGTGAGAGAACGTTGTTCGACCGGGACGACACGGCCGGGTACTACCCTGCCTTTGACCGCTTCGGCCGGGTGGTGCAGCACCGGTGGGTGGATGGTGCGTTCATGCCGTATGATCCCGTAGAGTCGCTTCATGACTCTCACTCAATGCCGCATGTGCCGCCCGTGTACGAATTGAGTCACACGTATGATCGAGCATCGAATCGCCTGACCCGAAGCAACACGACGGCGAGTCTGTCGTGGGATCACCGTGAGGAGATCTTTGAGTACGATGGATTGCACCGCCTCAAGCGTGCATATGCCGGATACTGGGACCGCTTTGATGAATTCCAGGAAAGCGGAGTGGCGAGCAAGCCTTCTCTGGGGTGGGAGCTTGATTCACTCGGCAATTGGAGCCAGGTCGATCAGCTCGCCTGGGATCCACCGGCGATTCCCTATTCGGATCCCGAGACTTGTCAGCATGAGCTGAGGACCTTTTCGGATGCCAACGAGTTGGTCTCACGAGGGGTGACGTATACGGGTGACTGTGAAGCCAACGGAGCGTCGGGTGGTGTACTGAATCCGCCGACGAATCAGCAGACGTATGATGCTGCGGGCAACATGATCACCAATCAGATGATCGAGAATCCGTTCTCGTCGACGTCGGTGGACGACCCCGTGGAGTATCGCTACGTATGGGATGCATGGAACCGCCTTGTCCGAATCGAGAAAAATGATGGCAATGAGGGGTGGGATGAAGTCAGCTCATACCGGTATAATGCCTTGAACTGGCGGATTTCCCGAATCACCTGGACGCCGGATCTCACTGCGCCCGGGGCTTCGTTCACGCAGCAGACGCGTCTCATGTACTACAACCCCTCCTGGCAGCTCGTTCTCGAGCGAATCGACGATGATGTCGACGGTTCGTTTGAGCCGGACCGGCAGATCGCCTATTACTGGGGTAATCGGTACATTGACGATATCGTCCTTCGCCGCCAGCATGACTTCCCGGAGGATCCGGACCCAGGTGACCCGGTCGCGCCAGAGCCGGTTGTGACGGACTGGTACCACATCACAGACACGCTGTTCTCGACGGTGGCGGTCCTGAGCGAAACGGGTGCCCTGTTGGAACGTGTGAGCTATGATGCCTACGGCCGCGCGCAGAGGCATCGCGCGGGAGATCTGACGGGCAACGGCATCGCTGATTTCGGCGATCTCACGATCGTGAACCAAGGCAACGATGCGAACAACGGCCAGGGCCGATACGGGCCCGGTGACATCACGCGCACCGGCGTGGTGAACGATGACGATGTCGCGATCGTGCAGGCGTCACAGGGTTGGGGTTTGTACAGTCAACCCGGGATGCTGTCGACGCACGGTCCGGCCGGGGGGACGGACAACATCCTCGGCTACGCGGGGTACATCTTCAACGCCGAGATCGGTGGGGCGGGGCTGTACACCGTGCGGCACCGGCACTACGCACCGGACCTCGGCCGCTGGATCAGCCGCGATCCGATCGGGTATGTCGATGGGATGAATTTGTATGAGTATGTGAAATCGCAACCCGTTCGCTTTACCGATTCGAGCGGATTGTGTAGCGAGGAGCGGTCAGGCGAGTGTGAATGCAATGCAAGAGATCAAGCTATTGTTCCCTACCAACTTACGCCAGACAATATTGACAGTATTGATCGATTGATCAGCAGTGGGAAGGCGCTGAGTAGAATTGCTTTATGGGGTCGAGCTGGGGCTACGGTAACCAAGACGTTTAGCACCAGTGCGTGTCTCTGGGACGCTGCTGGCGGGGTGATCTCGCAACGTGCTGCGGCAGGAATTAGAAGAGGTGTCGATCCTACCCGTCCCGTCATCGGCATAGAAGCGTTAATAGATTCGATTTACGGCGCGATGAGCAATCAGGCAGTGATCATATGGACAAAGGTCGAACGGCGTTGCTGTGTGTGCGAGAGCGTGGGAAAGTGGCGGCGATCCGGTACTGTTGCATGGGTGATCCCAACGTTCAGTTGGACAGAATGCATTGAGTGTGATTGGGAAGCAGAAACTAAGTGGGTGCCATGTAATGTATCACGTGTGGCTAATCCTAAATTGATAGACCAAACTGTTCATCTGTCCGGGCTGTCTTCCGATTTGCTCATTGGATGTGAGGAGGCCGCGCTTGAGTCGTGTCATTCAAAATGCCCCTGAATCTAAAAGGGTGCTAACGCAAAGCATCTGTGTTATTGGTTGCATGGCAACGTTAATGCTATTGGTCGCTGCAGCGGTGTTCGTGGATTGGGGGCGAGTGGCGGCATGGAATGAAGTTCGCCGAATGCTTTCCGCTACTTCGCACGTGGAGCCAACACAAGCCATAATCAAGCCTCGTAATGGCGATATTGATGATCGGCTGGAGCAGGATGGAATCATTTTCGAGATAACCGCCGCGCCTCCAGGCCTTGAAGTCGATTGGTCGATGGGTCTGCGAATGGAGTCTCAGGGTGGTAGGGTCTTGGTGATTCCAGCTGAAGATGTTGAACATTTCGAGTCTGATATTGACTGGTGCGTTGGCAATGATGTGCTCGACCATCAGAGACTGGTTACACGAGCCCGCGAGCACTGGGTAAACCTCGCATGTACCGGCGATGTGGCCGCAATGGGAGCATCTTATGACTTGCGAACAGTGTACTATTGTCACGCCGTCAAGCCGATTTCACTGAAGGCGGCGCTTGCGATGAGTGAGTGTGAATGGGATGCCTATGCAATGGCGATCGTTAGAAAGAGTCAGTTTGAGCGGGCTGTTGAACGGGGCGTGGAAATACTGTTTGCAAATGACAAGGTGGGAGTGCTGCGACTCGGGAATGAGTTTATGGGAAATGCTGTTGAAGTGTTGGTCTATTCGTGTGAAGGGCTGCTTGAATATTCGTGCATTGCGGAAGCCGACTCTCCGGAGGCCAGTCGACATCTGGCATTGAAGTGGTTTCGTTCACTTCATCGAGTTAGGTAAGACGAGGTAGAATTGGCCAGCTCCCCAAGATCGGAGCAAAGTTGTTATGAGTGTCCTTGCAGCCCCAGACCGGGGCAAGGAGACTCTCTCGATCATGAAACGGAAACGACACACCCCGGAACAGATCATCGCGAAGCTGCGTGAGGCCGACGCCATGCTCGGCAGCGGCAAGACGATCGCCCAGGTCCGATAGCACCTCGGCGTGAGCGAGCAGACATTGCACCGGTGGCGGAATCAGTATGGCGGGATGAAGGCCAGCGACGCGAAGCGGTTGAAGGAACTCGAACAGGAGAACGCCCGTCTGAAGAGGGCCGTGGCGGATCTGACGTTGGACAACCAGATGCTGAGGCAAATCTCAGAGGGTTACCGCAGGTCGGCGTAGCCGCGAAATCCGAGACCGGCGCAGAAGCGTGAGGCGGCGCGTCAACTTCGTGAGAAGTTCCGGGGCTCCGAACGCAGCGTGTGCCGGGTGGTATGATCTGTGGAGACAGGAACAGCTGAAAGTGCCGCGAAGAACTGGCGGATCTCGAAGACGGCGGTTCAAGCTGAATCCAGCGGTTCGTTCACCCAGACGCGTCTCATGTACTACAACCCGTCTTGGCAACTCATTCTCGAACGGATCGACGATGATGTCGACGGTTCGTTTGATCTGGACCGGCAGATCGGAACGTGTCAATGAGAATGAGGCGCGCCGGTTCATGATACAGGCTCTCGCTCTCGGCAGCCGCGGTGAGTTTCGCGGCGATTGGCGACCATCGCGTGATTCGGACCTGTTTGCGCCGCGACCAGGGGGAGACGAGGCCCCTCTCCCCCTGGACCCCCTCTACCCCCCGGAAGGGCTCGCCCCCCCCGGGCGCGATTGCCGTGCCGACAGCGACCGATTGCTCGGAAGGTCGATAGTTCATCGTCGGAAGCAGAATGAAAGCGCGAGGTGATGGCGAACAGTTAAGCGTGAAATGTCACAAATCAATGCGGACAGTAGACAACGCCCGTCGCCCCTGGAAAAAACAGACCGGCACGTCGGCCGGTCTGTGTCACGAGTGGATGGCGGTAGCGGTTGACGGTGGGGTGGTAGTGAGGGGGCGAAGAGATCAATCAACCGAGACATCGGCATAGGACGCGAAAACGGCACTCATCGCATCGAAGTGAGCGTTCAGCAATTGTTCCGCGTAGTGAACGATGGGGGTGGATGAGACATCATCGAGGATGAGCTGTAGATCCTGCTCAAGCGGTTGACCCGTGCGGAGTGATCGCTGCCACTGGACGAAGGCCTTCTCGACCTCGGCCCAGTCATCATCGTCGAGTTGAAGCAAGCGGAAGTGCCGGGGAATGCGCTTGCCCGCTGTGGTGTTGAATTGCTGCATGACCTCCATGGTGGCTTCGGGCAGCGTCGCCGCGGCTGATTCGAGAATGCCATCAACCAGTCCATCGATCGACTGGGAGAGTTCTGAGATCATGGAATCGATCGCTTCAGGACTGGACGGAACGGCGAAGTTGCCGTCATTGTCCGAGGACCCCGGATCAATCAGCTCGGCCATGAGGACCTCTCGGTGCTTGATCAGTTGGCTCAACTGGACTCGTTGTGCCAGGTCGTTGTCGAGTTCGGCAAGGATGAGGTCAGCGGTTTCAGTTGACACCTCACTGAGCACGAAAGTCGTCGGGGTCAGGCCGACGAAATGTGCCGTTGCCGATGCTGACATGATCTGCTCTGACGGTTCAGCAGGATCTTCAACGAGCGGCGCAGCGGGGAGGTCGGTCGTTAGAGCAGCAATGGCACCCGTGAAGACGAACGCCGCAAGGAACGGATGAATTCGTAGCATGAATGTTCTCCAGAAAAAGTGTCTTGTGACGGGGGACTGTGAATCGCCAGGATTTCCAAAGGGTTCGGTGAGCGATCACTCTTGCTGTGCAGTGCTGATGTGTCGGGACGAGCGAAAACTGTGAGGCGTTGTTGTTGTCAGCACTACCGTGAGCTGTGAGATCGGGTGAGCTGGAACTTGGCCCAATCTCGCCACTTTTCACTATCGCCGCGCAACGCGATGTCTTCCAGGTACCCCCTCGTTTGGGTATCGGTTCTCCCAGTGCGAATCTGCAGCCGGGTGATGGCCTGCATGGAGGGGATATGGCCCGGGTAGACTTCGAGGGCGGTGGCGTAGGTGGCCAGGGCATCGTTATAGCGGCCGGCACGTTCGAGCGTCAGCGCGAGGTTGAGGCGCGGATCCGGATGGCCGGGCATGAGCTTGCGGGCCCACTCAAATTCGTTGGCCGCTTCATAGAGTTTGCCCTGATTGAGGAAGACAACCCCGAGATTGCTATGCGCGGGGCCATGATAGAGATCGTGTGCTAGCGCTTCGCGCAGAAGTTGTTCGGCCTTGACATCGTCGTCGCCGATGTACCGGGTTGCCTTGAGCGTGAGCCGCTCGGCTTCCAGCGGGCTTCTGCTTTCTGCAGATGGCGTTGCGTACGGACTCGAAGCGCTGCCCGCGCGAGGCGAGGTGGCGGAGCATCCGATCAGCAATGGTGCGATCAGAGTGAGTGAGAGTAGGAGAGTAGAATAGTTCGTCATGAAAGAGTGCCTTTCGGCCTCGTCAGGGAGTGGAATCGGCAACGTAGATTGTGCTCAGCACAATGCTCGCATTGTACCGGTCGTCAAAGTCGTCGCGCGTGCGATGTTTATTGAGTTCAATACGATGCGGCGTCCAGAGTGTGTTCTCTTCGCGCCAGCGGGCGAGGAATGCCCCGACCTGCGGGATCGTGATTTCCCGCAACGAAAGAGCGACTGATTGCCGGCGGTACTGAGGACCGTCGCCCCCCTGCGCGCTCGGGAGGGCGGTGTCGGCTTCGGGACGCACATTCTGAAGCAATCGACTGGGGATGCCCGCATCAGCCAGAACTCGGTTGACCTGCGCAAGAACGTACTCCTCCGGTCGCTTGCGGTCAGCGACCTGTTCCTGCTCGGCGCGAAGGGAGACGATCCGGCCGGCCTGGGCGACGGTCGCGTTGTAGTGGGTCTGGGCGCTGGCGTACTCTGCGCGCGAACTGGACAGCTGTTTCCAGCCCCACAGCGGAGGTGCGACGATGACGCAGGTGGCGCCCATGAGAATGAGAATGCGGCGAAGACTCATGATGCCTCCTCCGGGGTCTTCTCGTCGGTCTCTTCGTCAGTCTCATTGTCACTCGCGGCATCGGCGGGAGCATGCGTCAGGCGAAGCGTGGCGCGTATCTCCTCTCGAGCGATCGTCACCGTCGGCTGAGCAAGATTCCACTCTCGGATCGGGCGAAGGTGGGCGCTCAAGCGCTCTGCATCGGAGGCGGAGGGCAGATGGGCATTGATGGTCATGACCTCAGGTGTGACGGAAACTCCTTCGGTCTTGACGAAGAGCAGAGAATCTTGGTCATCCTGCCCGCCGGTCGGAGTTGACTTCACCGGCCACTGGCTCAGGAGCAATACGAGATGATCGGTCACATCGACCTGCTGAAGGACGTCCCGATCCGGCCGCCGCGTTCGCTCCAGTTGGCGCAGTTCGGCAAGGAGCCGAAGCTGCGGCGGTTGCCCGGACTGCGAGGGGCCGAGGACCGATTCGACCTCGGCCTGCTGGGCGGATCGATACCGGTGTGCCTGGTCTTCCAGTGCGGCGGCGTTCTGAAACAGGACGATCGTCGCCGAGGCGGAGATGGCGGCGAGCGTTGCGGCCAGGGCGAACGTTCGGCGGTGGCGCGAGCGGCGAATCCGTGGGGGTTCGTAGTCTCCGGTCAGGAGATTCAGCCGCTGTACCACCGAATCAGGAATATCCGGTTCGTCGCGGGGTGAGGCAGTCGTATCGCCCTGGGTATCGCTCCGTGAATCGCCCCGAATATCGCCCCGGGATTGCAGAAACTCCGGCAGCGCCGATGGTGTAAGCGTCAGTTCGTTGCCGAAAAGTTGTTCGTCGAGTCTTTCGCGGAGAAGGCCGCAGGCAAGCCACAGGCCGTTCGACAGCGGCTGGTACGCCGCCTGGATTTCCTCAATCGGACGAGGCACGAATCGCTCGAGGAGATAGCCGAGCTGTTGTTCTGAGGGGTGTCGGGCGATGCCCGCTTGCCTGGGGTCAAGAACCGCCCAGAAAAACTGGTGGGGTTCCAGCGTACGGTGCCGGCTGATCGCGGCGGAGGAGGTGTGGGTTTCCTGGTGCATGCCGTTCGTGACGTGCATGTCATTCGTGCGATTCATGATGGGCCTCCCGGTTCAACCAGGGCCAGACGATGCTCAACGCTACCCCTCGCGATGGCAACGGAGCGATCATCGATCAGGGTTACCTTGAATCCGTCAACTTCATCGCCGAGTTGCAGAGAGCGAAGCTCGTTGGCGGCCGGAATGAAGACGGCGGCGACATGGTTCTCGCCGTTCCACGTAATCGCGATCAACTCGAGTTGCGGCGGTGTCGGTTGCGGGGTGGGGCGTTGACGTTGTGGTGGATCGGGTGGTGGCGGCGGTGGAGCCGGATTCCAGAGCTTTGCCAGAAAGGCAGTCTCATCGACCGGTGAGATCGTGTCGAGATCGCGGGTCGACCGATCGGGAGCTACGTCGGGCTGAGCCGCGCGGTCGGCATCTCGCTTCCGTGGGGCATCGGGCGTGGGCCAGTCGAGGATGAATACGGTGGCGATCACGCACAATCCGCCGCCGATGATGACGGTGGCCTGCACCCTGAGGTTTCGGATTGGATCAGTAGGGGATCGCAATACTTTGCACACACTTCCATGGTTGGGATTCGTTGGACTCGGATCGCTGGTAGATGCGCCACCAGGATTGCTGGATATTGTTGACCCGGCCGTCGATGCGGACGGCCCAGAAGTCGCTCCGGCCGGTGAATGTCGGCAGGGGTCGGTCATGAACACGCTCTGCGGACGACTCGGGCATCTGGCTGAGGTTGACCGCAATTCCCTCATCTCGGGCCGCCCGAATCACCTCCGATCCTCCCCGTCCGGCTTCTCGCAATGCCGACTCGATCAGTGGCATCGGAGCCGTGTTGACATTGATCGCGATGCTGCGGTCCCGACCGGTCGTGGATTGATCGGGATGCGTCGCGACGTAGGCTCCGATGGCTGGTTTGTCGAGAGATGGCGAGAACTCAGCCATGGAACTCAAGGCATTCGGCGACGACGATGCATCGAAGCTTGAGCCGCCGGCAACATAGATCTGAGGCGGCCGGTGCGGCGCCGGGGAGGGGGCCGGAAAGACCGGGAACGATGGTTCTTCGGTTTGCCTGGGAAGCCACTGATCGAGTCCGGTGAGTTCTTCCGTGCGCACAGTGACATCGTGAACAGCATCCTGGACCGCAAATGGAAGCGCGAGACGCAGTGGTGAATTGGAGCGGGCGATGGAGACTGGCAACATGCCCTGCTGATCCCACGCCGTGATTCGAAGCTCAAACACGTCGGTATCGGTGGCAATGACGCCGTGATGGATGGCGATCTCCGGCGTTCCGGCCTCGGAAGAGAGAACCACTGAATCAGCGATATCAGTGAGCCACTGCTGAATCAGGGGTTCGGCGGCATTGACGAGCTCGTGCGCAAGAACGGTCGATCGGTCAAGCATGCGTTCGTGCTGCAAGGCGGCGGCTCGCGTGGCCAGACCGGTCACGATGACGAGAACCAGAACCATCGCCGCCAATGCGAGCAGAATGGCCGTACCGCGCCGAACGGGTTGGTGTTGTTGGTTCACCATCGCAAGACGAATCTCCGACTGGACTCAACACCCTCCGTCGATCGGATGGTGATCAGGAGAGTATGTGCTGATGCGCCGCTTTCGATGCTTTCGTCGGCTTCGGCGGGCGCGATGAGTTCGACCCCAAATGCGGCGACGTGATCGAGGACGGTTCGGCGATTCGACTCCGGGTCGGAATCAATGGTTCGCGCGAGCCGGCTTTCGGCACGATCGAACTCGTAGACCACGCTTGTCATGCCATAGCCGGGCGCTCGCGTCTGAATCTTGACTCCGGTGTCGCCGATCTCGGGCAAGCGTGCTCCGAAGTCATCTTCATCAACTGAACGGTCGCCTTGCATGAGCTCTTCAGCGATCAGACGAAAGACCGCTTCGGTCTGGGCCGGCCATTCTACGTAGTGGTCTGAGGTCGACCGGATCGATGCGGTGGAGGTGATCCAGCCCGAAATGCCCGCGGTCAAAATCGCGAGGAGCGCGACGGCCAGCAGGGTCTCAAGCAAGGTCAGGCCGCTTCTCATGTGACTTCTCCGGTCAATCATCATCGCTCTGTCCAAGGGGCAGCTCATACAGGGTGAGGTCATTCCGGCAGCCAGTACGGGAGATGGTGGTCTTCGAAGGAGAAGATGAGCCAACTCCCCGGCTTCAACGGTACCGATTCGGGCACGTCTTCAGAATCCAAGCCGGTCGGAAAGGGTGAGTCGTCCGTCGTGAATCGGCGAAGGAGGAGCGGCGATCGATCAACGTCTTCGGTCCATGGAATCTCGACGGTTCCGTCAAGCGTGGCCAGGTCGATTCCGAACGATTCGGGATCGCTGATGATCTCTCGCGACCGGTCCACCAGTTGGGTCAAATCGCCCACACGGCCGGGTGAATCGATGATGTAGCCGGCGCGCTGAATGAGCGGAAGGGACACGGCCGCCAGGATGGACAGCAGTGCGGTCGCCAGGAGCACTTCGAGGAGGGAGAGTCCATGTCGCTGCTTCATCGATTCGGCGCTCCTTCCTTACGGGCGCCGGCGAGATCCTTCGATACTGCACTGACTCCCGTCAGACCGTGGATCAACAACGTCAAACAGCCATCGTCACCACAGATGTGTACTCGGTAATCCATGCTGCGACCACTGCGGTCATAGAGAACTTGCGAGACCGGTTGATCGGCATTGTCGCGAGCGTTCAACGATACCTGTAAGGGAACCTCAGCTCGCCGAACCGTCTGACCCTGCGCGGCACTGGTGAGGGTGACGGCGCTTGTACCGATATGTACGGTGACCGGGCCGGAGTGCCGGGTACGCGCCAGTTGGCGTGCGGTTCGGTCGAGCTGCTGAAGTTGCAGCAGGAGTTCATGCCGGGTGGCATCGTGAACCGTCGTGCCGGCATGCATCAGAACGGAGCCTCCGACAAGTGAGATCAGCATGATCACAGCAAGCACTTCCAGCAGCGTCAGGCCGTGCCGTCGTGCGTTCCGTCCCAACGATGTCTCACCCTGCGAGGTCATGGCTTATTCGCTTTGTTGGACGTTTCGCAGATTGACCGAACTGATGGGTTCATCCTCGGTTCCCGGAGTGCCGCCGGGTTGTCCGTCGGCTCCGTAGCTCAGCACTTCGTAGGGATGGCCGTCCGGCCCGGGCGTCACGTACAGGTACGGGTTACCCCACGGGTCAATGAGGCTGCCGGGGCCGAGGTAGTACGCTGCCGACGGATTGGCGTAGCCGTCGCTGAGCGCCTTGAGACCGACGTCATTGCTCGGCCAGTTGCCGTGATGCATGCGATAGGTCTCGAGCTTGCTGACGATGATGCCGATATTGCTGCGTGCGATCTCGTGTCGAGCTTTTCCGAACGATCCGGAGAAACCGACGACCAGAGTGGCCGCGAGCAAGCCAAGAATGATGACGACGGCGAGGATTTCAACCAGCGTGAGTCCTCGGCGTGCGGCGGGTTTCCGGAAGCGGTCCACCAAAGTAGTGCAGCTCTGATTGCGACCGGCGCTGTGAAGTTGATGCGCGACCGGATCTTTCATGCAGGACCCGATCGACGTGTTGCCGGCGCGAAGCGGGTACTGGGCTTGTCGTTCGAAGCGGCGCTGCGCAGCTGAACGCGCTGGTGGGGTGGCGGCGATCCAAAGGTCAGTTGTCATCCGAGAATCTCCTGAAGGCGAACGAGAGGCAGCACGGCGGCCATCACGACAATCCCGACGAGGATCGCCAGTGTCAGCAGGACGACGGGTTCCAGCAGGCTCGTCAATCGATCGATGAGGCGGTCTGCCTGCCGCTGGTATCGATCGGCGATCCGCTGCAACATGGCGTCCAGTTCACCGGTCGATTGTCCAATCTCAAGGAGCCTCCGGTACTCAAGATCAAACCAGCGGGGATCGTCGAGCGCATCGGCAAGTTCATCGCCACGTTCGACACCTGCGGCGGCGTTTGCGAGTGTGCGTGAGAGTTGAATCCCCGGAGCGGTGGGAGCAACGATCCGTAGCGCCTCGACCATGGGGACACCAGTTCCCAAGAGTTCAGCAAGACGAGCGGAAATGGTTGCCACGCCGATTCGTCGTATGGTCTTCGGGATCAGGGTAAAGGTCGGCCGGTTCCCGGTCGTTTGCGACTGTCGGGAGTTGGTTTTCGCGTCCTGGTGCCGGCGAGACCGCCTGCCGTGGTGGAGCGTGACCAGAGCCGCAAGGAGCAGCAGAACGACCGGGAGCAGCCACCAGAAGGTATACATGAACTGGCCGGCGGCCATGGTCTGGCGGGTGAGGGCCGGAACGGAGACGTTTGATTGCTCGAGAATGCCCACCAACTGGGGAAGCGTATGGACGCTCAAGAAGATGACGACGCCGAGACCAACCAGGGCGATCACGGCCGGGTAGGCCAGCGCTCCGGTCAGTTTCTGCAACAACGCACCCGAACGCTGGTGGCGATCGGCAAGACTTCGCAGGACGCGCGGCAGGTCGCCGTTGTGCAGTCCCGCGCGAATCATCGCAACTTCGATCCGATCGAACCAGCCGGCATGCCGCGCGACCACCTCGTCGAAGGCTTGGCCCGCTTTGACTCCTTCGCGGAGTTGCAGGAGCATCACCTGACCTGGATCACGAAATGATCTCATTACGGGTCGACGCCGCTGGTTGCCGAGCAGTGTGTCCAGCGCTTCGGTCAACGGTACGCCGGCATCGAGCATCGTGGCCATGCCATCATACATCTCGGCGCGACTCTGTCGTCGGCGGGAACGCAGATACTGGTTTGCGACCTCGCGGAGGGGCGTGATCCATTGAGACCATTGGCGTTGGGCGGCGGGGTCGATCCCCGACGGTAACGGCCGCAAGCGAATGACCTGAAGGCCGGCCTTGCGCAAGGCCGCGCGGGCTTCGCCGGCGGTGGATGCGACCACTTCGCCGCGCTGGGGAGCCGGTCTGGACCCCGATTCGCCGGTCGGGCATTCGGTCGCCGTGTACTGCCACAACGTCATGTATCTGCTTCCCATGCGCCGTGTACGACACGGCGGACTTCGGCTTCGGTGGTCCTGCCCTGCCGCACGAGCCGCGCGCCATCTTCGAGCAGGGTACGGGTCCCGGAAGCCCGTGCCGCGCGGCGAATCGCCGCCAGGGCTGATTCTGATGAGATGAGCTCTCGCATCGCCTCGTCAACCACAAGGAGTTCAAAGAGCCCGCTGCGCCCCTTGAAACCCGTCCCGTAACAGGTTTCGCATCCGGCGCCACCGCATGCCTCATGCCGCGTTCGCACCAGTCGCTGCGCCAGCACTGCTGACAGTGACGCGCTGACCAGATAGGGCTCAATATCAAGATCCATCAATCGGGTGACCGCGCTGGCGGAATCATTCGTATGGAGGGTTGAGAAGACCAGGTGGCCGGTGAGACTGGATTGAATCGCGACGCGCGCCGTTTCCGTATCGCGGATTTCGCCGATCATGATGACATCGGGGTCCTGCCGCAGGATGTGTCTCAGTCCTGAGGCGAAGGTGATGCCCTTGCGAAGGTTGACTTGCGCTTGACTGATGGCCAGACCAGCCGTGGCCAGCTCGTATTCGATCGGATCTTCGATGGTCATCACATTCAGGGCTTGCCCGGCCTGAGAAGCGTCATTCTCGTGTGATGAACAGATCGATCGCAGCGTCGAATAGAGGGTGGTGGTTTTGCCCGAGCCGGTGGGACCGGTCAGCAGAATGATGCCGTTGGCACGGCCGGCACGTTCCAGGTACGGCTGGGCCACCTCGGGCGGCATCCCAATCTCCGTAAAGTTACAGAGATGCGCTTGATTATCGAGCAGTCGAAGGACAGCGCGTTCACCGTAGCTTGTCGGAAGCGTGCTGATTCGCAGATCAACCGACCGTGAACCTTCGCCGGAACCGATCGTCACCGTCGCTCTGCCGTCTTGCGGAATACGGCGCTCGGCCAGATCCATGCGTCCCATGACCTTGATGCGGCTCACGATCGCCTGGGTCAGCTGTTTGGCGTTCTGAAGATCCCGGGCGGTGTGGAGGACGCCATCCAGCCGGAATCGCACGAGCGTCCGGTCGGCCAGCGGCTGGATGTGAACGTCGCTGGCGTATCGCGAAAGCGCCTCAAAGAGCAGAGCGTCGACGAGGCGAATGATGGGACCTTTGCCTTCGGTCGACAAAAGATCCCGATCGCCCTGGGCCAGAATCTCATCGATCGTTTCCCGCCGGTTGACCTCCGCGCCCGAATCGTCGCCGGAAAACTGCTGATCGCCCGAAGAAACGTTCGCATACGCCGCATCAATCGCGGTGGCGATCGATTCCGTATCGCATACCGTCACGAGATACGATCGATCGAGAAATGCCATGACATTGTGCACGACCGACCTGTCCGTCGAAGGCGCAACGGCGAGCAGATCGGTCTGGTCGCCCGCGGCTTTCTGGGTGATCAGTAGGTGCTCGCGGGCAAAATCACGGGAGATGAGGTGACAGAAGCGATCGCAGACGCGCTCGGAAGATACGTTCGCGCACTTCCCGGTAGTCGTGGGTCGTACGCGATCTTCGGATGGTCGGTGGAGCGTGGTCACTGTTGGTCATCAATCCATGAGAAACCTGCCGCGATCCTTCGCACCTGGTCGTGTCGGTTGCGCACTTCTCAGCGGATGATGCGCGGCGACACTTCCGGCCAGTCGGCAATCTCTTCGAGAACACCGGCATTCAACGCGTCTTTTTCTGACAGGTAGCGAAGATCTTCGAAACCGTCGTTGCGGAGCACGTTGGCCCGGATGAAGACGAAAAAGCGTGATCGGCTCCGGGTGCGCGATCGGGTCTTGAAGATCTCGCCGAGCAAGGGGATACCACCCAGAATGGGAAGTTGAGAAATGCCCTCGCCTTCGCTTTCAACTTCGAGGCCGCCGAGGGCGACGGTAAAGCCGTCGGGAATCGTCACCTGACTCTGCAACCGGTCCTGTTGCCGCGGCGGCGGCAAGGTAGGATCAGCCGATTCACCCACAAACGAACTCAATGAGACCGAGTATTCGAGCATGAGATGATCGGCTTCGGCAATCTGCGGTGTCACGGTCACGACCGTTCCCGCCGCAAGCGAGCCGCCAAAGGAGGTCGTGGCCACGGTATCGAGCGCATTGAGGCTTGTGAATGGCTCCTCGCGGACCGAATCCAGAGTGGCGACCTGGTTGTTGTTCACAAGTACCTTGGGGATGTTGATTGATCGTCCGTCATTGATGGATTCAAGTGCCCGCACCAGTACACTGAAATCGCCGGGGCTGAGTGCGACCCCCGTGAACCCCTGGGCGGGTGAGGGCGTCTCGGTCATGGTGACCAGTCCCGAGGGACCCAGTCCGAAGATCGATGCCAGTCGAAGCATCGTGCTTCCGCGAACTTCGAGTTTCTGGAGTTCAACGCCCAGATCAAATGTCTGGCTCTCGCTGAGCGTCAGGACAAGCACTTCGAGCATGACCTGCGGTTGCCGAAGGTCGAGCTGTTCAATGAGCTGTTCGAGTTGCGCAAGTTTTCGCGGCTCGCCGATGGCAATGATTGTGTTCGTCCCCTCGTCGGCGGTCATCTGCAGGCCGGTGCGGGGCGTGGCGGCTCGTCCGGTGCGGCCCGTTGTCGAGGGGCTTTCGTCGGCAGGGTCCGCTGCACCGATCGCCTGGGCGTCATCGGCCGGGCCCACGCTGCCGACCCATCGCGCTCCCTCCGGACGGGTCGTCTCCCGGTTCTGACCCGGCGCTTCAACTACAGAAGAGCTCGCATCGATGACGCCGGCGTCGATCAGCTGACGCAACACGTCGGTCATTTCGCGCACGCTGCGATTGCGAATAGGAAACGCGCGGACCGGTCGCTGGGCGTCGGTGGGAACGGCGTCGAGCCGATCGAAAAGGTCTTCGATCCGGCGGTGCTCACTGGGCGTCGCGGTCACGATCAGGGTGCTGGTCAGGTCATCTTCGACCAGACGCCACAGGTCGCCGGAACCGCGCGGTCCCGGTGTCCGCGCGGACTGCTCAATCAAGCGGGCGATCTCACTGACGGCAAAGTTGTTCGATGCATAGATGGTTGTCGTGACCGCCTCTCTCACGTCGAAACGATTGATCAGTTCGATCCAGAACTCATACTCGGATGGTGGAGCGATGAGAATGACCGCAGTGCCATCAGGGCTCGGTGTCACTTTGCCCTTCTTTGCGACCCCGATGATCGACTCGCGCGCCTGGACGGTTGAGCTCACCAGTGCGGCAAGCGCTGAAGCCGGCATGTGTCTGGTCGGTATATTCTCGATGACGGGAGGCTCAACCTCCCGATCAAGGGTGCGCAAGAGTTGTTTCACCTGCGCCACACGAGTTCGCAGATCAGAGATCATCAGAAGGTTGGTATCGCCGACAACCGAGATCTGGCTTCCGGTTCGGGAAAGGAGCGGTTTGATCGCGTCAAGAAGCCTGGCGGGAGACCGATGCTCGATTCTCACGATCACGGTGACATACTGGCTGGCGAGATGACCTTCAAGCGGCGGCGCATCTTCCACTGCCGCCATGCCCGGTGCGTCCTGGAGACGGACGACACTGACGACGTTCTCGCCCGGATTGGCGACCGTCGCAAACCCCCTTGAAGCCAGCACCCGGTTGGTGAGAATCCACAGTTCCTGATCCGTGACGGCTGCTCCGAGCCGGAGGGTGACCTGACCCCTCAGTTGGGAGGCGTCGTACTCGATGTTGAGATTGAGCCGTTCCGCCGCCAGGTCCACGAGCCGGGCGAGCTCAAGTTGGCCGGAAAGCCGCGTCGCGGCGTCGTTCTCACTGACCTGCTGCGCATCGGCGTCAGTGCAAAGTGCGAAGGTGATCGTGATGAGGACGAGGAGGCGGATTTTCAAAGCTCGTGCGATCATGATGCCCGCATCGATGAAAGAGATTCGTTTGTGCTGTAGGGTTGCCCATCACTCCGGCACGAAGTTGTTGTAGGCGGTTTTGATTTGTGCGAGTTGCAGGTCGATGGCATTTTCGGCGTTGATGACATCGACTTGGTTGCGAATGCTGTCGAGAAGTGTTTGTGCCCAAGGCTCAACAGGTTCTTCCATTCGGAGCGATCGTGCCTCGTGGCGAAGTGCGGTTCTGACTTGATCCCAGCCTTCGGCCGGTTCGCTGATGACGCGGAACGCTGCGGGAAGGTCATGGGGTGTCGACTGGAACCAATAGGTCAGTTTCTGCTTGGTTGATGAGTCCAGCCCTTCGATGGCGGCTTCCTGGAGTTGGGCGATCGCGCTCTTGAGCGATTGCTCTGCGGCCATGAAGTCGTTGATAGCGGTAGCCAGGTCATTGTTAAGGGAGGAGGTCTCCGAATCGGCCGTGGCGATGGCCGCTTGAATCGTCTGCAGTTGCTCGCCGGTGCCCTGGAGCTGGGCCTTGGCGGTCTGGTACTCCTGCAGTGGCTCGGCATCGGCGATCTGTTGGAGGACCTGATGGACGACCGCGGATGAGGTGATTCCGGATGCGGCGAGCGCTTCGGGCGAGATACCGATTTGAGCGGCGTAGGACTGGACGGTATCGCCGGCTGGTGTATCAGCAACGGCGGCCGTGTGGCCGATGGTGGCAAGGACGAGGGAGATGAAGAGGAGAGATCGTGACATGGCGCTCATGGGTTGGGTCCTTTCGTGCCGTTGACGTCGGAGTGAATGGCTGCCGGCAGCCGTGACATAGGATGCGTCGGATCGGGGTGAAGGGCAACTGTTTAAGTAAAAAGTAAAACACTCGCGCGATGTCAATCGGGCGAGAGCGATGCGCGCTGATAGGAAGGGATGCATGTGCGGCTGCATCTTTTTTGCGGTGGCGCATTGTCATTGATCTGAGCCGGAAACCCATGAAGTCACTGCACTTCGGCTCGTGTACGTGACCGGGGAAGTAGTTAAGCAATTTGTAAAGTGCTTGGCGCGGCGGGGAGGGGGTGTATACCGGGTGTATTCGGTCACGAGGGTCTGGTCCCCGCGAGAAGTCAGCGGAGGGTCATGGCCTTTGATCGCTTGCACGCATCCCGATCACCTCTGACAGTAATCAGGAAGAATCCGATGTACACCCGAATGACGCTGATTTTGATCGTCTTGATGACCGCCTTGCTGGTGAGTCTGCTGCTGCCGAGCACCATGGGAACGGCGGCGAGCATGTCGACCGGTAACCGAGTGGAGCAAATTGCGGGTGCGTTCGTCGAGTTGAGCGATTTCACCATCAGGGTTGTATCGGGTCATGGGGACGGCGCGGATCAGGACTCTGGGAGTGGAGAGGAGGCTTGTAGTGATTTAGTATGCTTTCAAGTTATCCCTTGCAGCAGCGAGGTGACTTTCGCCGGATACAAGAGCGGCTGCGGAAATGTGAGTGAGAACTGTCAGGGTGCAGCTGAAGAGTCGTGGTGTGAACGGGTTGGCACAGTTTTGAAGAATTGTGGGGTTGATGGGCATCAGCTTCCGGAAGCTGATGTCCAAATGTGCCGGCTGGAGAATCCCGGTGATAGCATCAATCCGGATCCGGCCCCGGATCATTGTTCGGGAGGCGGCATCGGCTGGGGCGGTGGTGGCGGATGTGATTCGTCGTCACAGGGTGGTGTTGATTGCCCGCCTGCGTTTAGTGAGAACTCGGTCGATCTGTACCGCGGACACAAGATCGAGTCCGCGGTGGATCTGCGTATTCCGGTGACGGGAGCGGACTTTGTCGTTTCTCGTCAGTACTCGAGCAATCCTGAGTACTCGAGCGACGGTCTCGTCGGCGAGAGGTGGACGACCTCCGTCGTGGATGTGATTCAGACGGAAGAGTGGAGTCAGTACCGCATTACGCGCACGGCCGGTGGGTATTCGGTAACGGCATCGGCGGACTGGGAAAATGGTCAGATTCCGGATGAAATTCCGATGGCGGGCGCGAGTCCGCGCAAGTGGGTGCGCGCGGTGGTGGAGCGGAATGGTGACAAGATCCCCGTTTGGCGGCTCATCTCTCCGGGGCAGGGGGTGCGAGATTATTTTCGGATGAACGATGACTACGGTCCTGACGGAAGTGAGTCAGGCACGGACTTCGTCGAAGTCGTTTCGATCGGAGACGCGGATGCGAACACGGAGTATCCGGAGGGCATGTTGTACAGAACGGTCGATGACTACGGTAATGTTCATCGGTACGAGTACGGCACGTTTGAACTCTTTCAAGATGTGGACGACTACGAAGAATATGCTTTCCGTCCGACGGCAATCTACATCAACGAGGATTCGCAGGGTATTCCGGAGTTGCGGGTTGACTATCGTTGGAACGACCAGGTGCCGGGATCGCCCCGGTACGGGCGGCTGCGGGGTATTGATGCGTACCGTGAGTCGTCGACGGAAGATGAGACGCTTGTGGCGCAGGTGACCTATACGTACATGCACGAAGCGATCAGTTCGTTCTTCTCACCGGACCTTGGCCGTGATGGTGATCTGGTTCAGGTGGTGACGAGCATGCGGGTGGACGCCGGTCCGGGTGAATCGACCTCCGGAAGTGAGATCGAAGATGCTCCGGAACAGTGGCGCGAACAGATCACACAGTACCGGTACCACCGGGGCGATGCCGCGACGAACGGAGATGTCTCGAGCGGGGTTGGGACTGATTACACCTGGTCGGGCGGGGATCGTCAGATCAAGGCGATCATTCAGACGGAGCAGATCGAGTTTGCACACTCGGCGCGCTTGTCTGAGACGCCTCCGACGCCGGCGGACAGCATGCTCGGCGACAGTCTGCTCATGCTGGGGATGAGTGACGGTGAAGTGATCTACGGGACCGGCGCCGATGAAGTGCGGTTGATCGATCTGGCATCCAAGGTGGTGGAAGAGTACTACGATAGCGGGCCGAACGTGGGGCGCGTCGAGACGCAGTACCTCAAGGCGGGGTGCGGTTGTTCGGGCGCCGGGAGCCACGGCCGGAAGCTCGAGTACGCTTACTTCGAGCATTCATCCGAGAGTGCGACGACGGTCATCACGGAACTCGTCGATGATCAGGTTCACCTGATCACGTACCACGATCTCGAAATTGAGAACGATTTCCCTTTCCTGGTCACCAAGGTCGTTGAGGACGGCCAGGACTCTTCAGCTCGCTGGGGGACGCACTACATCTATAACGATGATCGCCAGGTGGAGTTCGAGATCACGCCCTCGGCGATGCAGTCGTATGTGGCTCACCATGAGACGGACGGCCCGGAGTTCACAGCGCATACTGACGAGGGGCTGGTCTATGCGTACATCTACGGTGGCGCCTTCTTCCGCGCCGAAACCCGTGTGGGCGAGGGACTGCACAGTGAAAGTCCCTTTGCCTATATGCTGTTCAACGTCGTTGAGTACGATGGCACTCGGCCTCACCTTCCGACCAAGGTGACGCGGTTCACGAATGACGATCTCCTTGGTCCTGACTGTCAGAGTGATCCTTGTCAGGAAGTCACCGAGTACGACTACGGGTTCCATACGGAGGACGGCCACGATGTGGCGTGGGTGCGTACGCGCGTGGAGACGGAGACGACCGGTGAGAACGGCGCGGTTGATCCGGATCCCTACTACAGCAGCTACGAACTGTTCGATGAGCGCGGCCGGAACTTCTGGTCGCGTGCGGCGGACGACGCGCTGACGTACCGTGAGTTCGATCAATCGGGCCGGGTCGTCCTGATCGAGCGCAACGCGGACAATTCGTCGTTACCGTCGACCCACGGTCATGCCAATGAGAATCCGCTCGACACCGGGAGTTGGCCCGATCGGCATAGTGATGGCGGCTCGCTGGTCACGACAATCGTGCGCGATGCGCTCGGTCGGGTTCGTGAGCAGATCTCCCCGGCCGGGGTCAGTTCGTACACCGTGCGTGAGATGCGCCCGTTCTCGGAAGCTGAGAGTGCGCTGCGCTACGTTGAGATCACCCTGCCCTTCGCGCTCGGGAGTTCGCCGGAGACGTACAACGGTCCGGCGCGAATGACCTGGTTCAATGCAGCCGGCCGGGTCATCGGCACGGAATCGTACCTGATCGGCGCGGGCGGCTACACGCCGGCGGGTGTGGGGGAAGATCCCAATTATGTTCGCACCTTCGAAGATTACGATCTGGGTGATCTCGTGGCGCGGTCGTTGCGTGAGTACGATCTGATCGGTCAGTTGAAATCTGAGACGGTCTGGCATGATGTGGACGATGATGACAAGTCATTCACCACGCTGTACGACTATGACAGCCATGGCCGCGTGTCGAAGGTGACGCAGCCGAACGAGACCGTGACGGCCACCGAGTACGATGTGCTTGGTCGCGTGATCGAGCGCCAGACGGGGACGTCCGTCATGAATCTGAAGACGGTCGCGGAGTACATCTACGACAGCCCGGATGCGTCGAGCACGGCGGGGGTCGGCAACGGGAACCTGACGCGTGTGATTCAGTACGTTGATGACAGCGCCGAGCGCATCACCGACTATCACTACGACTTCCGTGATCGCCGCGTCTGGACCATCAACGAACTGCCCCCGCATCAGTACGTGGAGTACGATCACCTCGGCCGGGTGACCGGACAGGCGATGTACACCGCCGTTCCGGCGGACCTCGAAAATCCCGGATACACCGATCGCGGTTCGTATAGCTGGATGGAGTACAACCGGCGGGGCCTGGTGTATCGCCAGTTGACGGCGGTGGAGCCGGGGGTGGATCCGGGGGCGGGAAGCCCTGAGTTCCTGGAATCGAACACCTGGTACGATCCGGCCGGACGCGTCATCGCGCAGCTCGGCCCCGGCGCGCCGATGTCGTTGACGCAGTTCGACGGACTGGGGCGAACCGTTGCATCGTACACCGGCGCGAGTGATTACCAGGCGCTGGACGAGCTGTACGACGAGTCCAGCTTCGCGATCAAGCTGAACGACGTCGCCGTGGTTGAACAGACGGAGTACCGCTACATCGACAACACCGGCCAGATGGATCTGGTCACGACCCGTCAGCGTCTGCACGATGTGGAAGATGCGACCATGGGGGCGCTCGACGGCACCATTGCTATCGCGGTGTACCGCGGTGTGGATTATGATGCGGCGGGCCGGGCCTTCCGGCAGATCAACTTCGGGACGCGGCATGGGGACGGCTTCGCCCGGGAGAGCTACGGCTCGGGAATCGACTCAATCACCACCAGTCTTACGAACGGTCTTCAGGTCTTTGATCTTGAGCCCGAAGACCTTGTGACCGAGACCACCTTCGATGAGCAGGGTCGCGTCCTGGAGACGATCGACCCCAAGGCGATCGCCACGCGATACGTCTACGACGATCTCGGCCGGAGAATCGCCGTCATCGAGAACGCCGTCGGTACGGTCGATGTGGGCTGGCATGCTGAGGACCGCTGGGAAGTGACGAGCGGTCTCGATCCGAATCACCCCGACCGCAACCGCGTGACCAGCTACGTCTACGATGAGATCGGCAATGTCACGAAGCAGGTGGCCCACCTCCCGGACGGGGCGGGTGAGTCGGTCCAGGTCACCGAGTACGTCTACGGCGTCTCGACCACGCACGCCGTCGCATCCGAGATCGATTCAGAAGATCTGTTGTACCAGACGATCTATCCCGAAGGGGAAGGTTCGACGACGGAGGCGGAACGCACCGTGACGTACGCCTACAACCGGCTCGGCGAAATGATCAAGATGGTCGACCAGAACGGGACGGTGCACGTGTACGAACGCGATGCGCTCGGCCGCGTCACCGCGGACATCGCCGACTCGATCGCCACGCACATCGACGATGCGGTCACCGCGATCGGCATGACGTACGATGATCTCGGTCGCCGGTCGAAGGTGCGCTCCTACTCGAGCTACGATGCCCAGAACCCGGGCAGCAACGTGGTCAATGCGGTCGAGTTCACCTACACACCACTGAGCCAGATCGAATCGGTTATTCAGAATCCCTTCGGCGAGATCGGCACGATCACCGGTACGTCGACCACCCGGGCGGTCACGCTCAGCTACGACACGGTGACGGGGGGCGGTGGTGGGGGGAACCACAGCCGGATGGATGAACTGACCTATCCGGGCGGCCTTGAGATCGGCAGCGCGTACGGCAACGCCGGTTCGATCAACGATCAGATCAGCCGATTGGACACCATCGGCTTCCAGAGCGGCGTCCACTACAAGTACATCGGCATGCACATGACGGCGGTGGTGGACTACGCCACGCCGGATGTGCAGCTCGACCGGACCACGGACTTCGACGGCAGCCGGAACTACGGCGGGGGGGGATCCGGGGGGGGCCAGTCAGGTAATGCGGGCAAGTATCCCGGCTACGACCGCTTCGGCCGGGTCGTTCAGCACCGGTGGGTGGATGGCGGCTTCCGTCCCCATCACGGCGGCTCACTGCATAATCAGACCGACAAGCCGCATGTGCCGCCGATCTATGAACTGGTGCATACGTACGATGAGGCCTCCAACCGTCTCGCGCGGGACAACACGACGGCAACCCTGGCGTGGAGCTTCCACGATGAGCGGTTCGAGTACGATGATCTGCACCGCTTGACGCAATCGGAGCGTGGCACGGATGCCGGCTCGGGCTATACTCAGTCGACGGATCAGCCCGGCCGCCAATGGGATCTCGATATGCTCGGCAACTGGAATGAACAGCGCACCTGGGACGGCTCTGCCTACGGCGATGTCGAAACGCGCGATCATTCGGATGCGAACGAGCTGACGGGTCTGACGCCGGACGGGGCGTCGACGGCACTGGCGATGACGTACGACGCGGCGGGGAACCTGTTGAGCCGTGAGATCGAAGCTCCGGCGGGGGGGTCGGGTACGGTCACGATGCACTTCACGTGGGATGCGTGGAACCGTCTGGTGGCGGTGAACTACGGCTCATCTGAACGACTGAAGCAGTCGTACAACGGCCTGAACTGGCGCGTGCTGAAATGGTCGGATGCGAC
>RECV01000251.1 GCA_007693845.1 Phycisphaerales bacterium | reverse complement strand
AAGCGGTGATCTGCGCTGCGAGTTGCGCTTCCGCCAAACGCAACAACGCCGGGCCAGTGGTGTCCACGGTCACGCCGCGCGAGCAACGATCACTGACGGTGATGACCGCGAGCCGAATCGGTTTCACGATCAACTCCTCTTTACGTTCCGGCGGTCACGGTCAGCGAAGTAATCACCACTCTTGCCGCCGGTCTTTTCGAGCAGCCGCACGTTTTCGATCACCATCGCCTTGTCAACGGCTTTGCCCATGTCGATCACCGTCAGGGCGGCCGCGCAGACGGCGGTGAACGCTTCCATCTCCACGCCGGTCTTCCACGTCGCCCGCGCCGTCGCGCGGATCTGCACGCCGTCCTCGTTCAGTTCGAGCTCAACATCGATCGAATCAAGCGGCAGCGTGTGACAGAGTGGGATGAGTTCATCCGTTCGCTTGGCCGCCTGGATGCCGGCCAGTCGCGCGACCTGCAACACACTCCCCTTGGCAAGATCATCCCGTCGAATGCGCTCGATCAGTTCAGCGGAACAGCGGACAAAGCCCGCGGCGACGGCGCGGCGTTCCGTGATGTGCTTTTCGCCGATGTTGACCATCTGCGCGTTGCCGCGTTGATCGAGGTGCGTCAGCGTGGGATCAGGTTCGGTCATGGCGTTTCATTCTACCGGTGCGTGCTCACCGGTGAGCGTGGAAGAATGCATCTGCAGCGGTATCCGTGACCGCGCTCACTCACGCCCCCGGCAAGCCGCCGGCCAGGGCCCACGGCCGGAAGCGTCTTCGCCCCTCAATCGCCTCGCCGGGGGGAATCTCGACGAAACCGTCAGAAGCCGCTGCGGTGACCCAGTCGCCCGAGCCCTTGCCGAGCAGGGGTTCTGCCCGACCGTCGCCGATCAGGCGCGCCGCGGGAAACCAGTGCAGGTAGGGCGGTGCCGTCGCGCTGCCGGAGACTTCCACGAAAACCGAATGCTCTTCGTCAGCAGATAATCCGCCACGCACGCGCAGTCCGGCGGCCGCCAGTCTTCGCGCCGTCACCATCACCGACACCGGATTGCCCGGCAGGCCGAAGACCGGGCGGCCTTCGGGATCGATCGCGCCCAGCATGGGTTTTCCCGGCCGAATCGCGAGCTTATGAAACACGATCTCGCAGCCGAGTTCCCGCAGCACACACGGCACGTAATCGTGATCCCCCGCAGAGACGCCGCCGGTAATGCAAAGCGCATCGCAACGATCGAGCATTCTTGCGATGCGCTCGCAGAGTTTCGATCGCTCATCGCCCACGTGCTGCGGTTCAAGTGGTTCAATCCAGCCGACATGTGAGAGCATGCCGAGCAGCGCTGCGCCGTTGCTGTCGCGCAGCTCCCACGCTTCGGGCGTGGCGTCCACGGGTTTGACTTCATTGCCCGTCACCAGCACGCCGACGCGCACGCGACGATGCACGCGCACGCTCGCCTGGCCGCACGAGGCGATCGCCGTGAGTCGCGCGGGGGTGATCAATCGGCCCAGTTCGCAAATGGTCGCGCCCGCTGCCGCGTTCTCACCCTGACGACGAATGTGTTGCCCGGAAGTCACGTTCAGATCCGGCGGCAGTTCGATCCGGTCTTCATGCTCACGCACCTGTTCTCGCGGGATAACCGCATCCGCGCCGGCCGGGATCATCGCGCCCGTGAATATGCGCAAAGCCGAGTGATGCGGAAGCGGGGCGGCCTCCCGTCCGGGTTCGATTTCACCGACGACATCCAACGACGGCACCGGCAGGTCCGCACTCCGCACCGCATAGCCGTCCATCGCGCTCACATCGCACGCCGGGCTCGGCCGATCGAGCCGAATCGACTCCGCCAGAACCCGATCGGTCGCATCTGACCACGGAATCGTCTCGTGTGGTGTCGGTTCGATCCGCGTGCACAACGCCGCCAGCGCTTCGTCAGGTTTGCGAAGCGCCGCTTGCGGACTCAGCGCGGTGGTGCGTTTGCGTGTCACGGCGCGGATTCCTTCTGTTGCACGAATCGCGGCCGCTTCCAGATCGGCACATCGCGTTTCATGGTGTCGATGAACCAGCCCATGGCTTCCAGCCCCTCCGCGCGGTGCGCCGAAGCGATCTCCAGACGGAACGAGCACGCGTCGATCGGCACGCGCCCTTCGCTGTGGGTCACTCGGATTCGCTTCAGCCCGTAGCGCTGCATCGCCTGTTCCGCGAGTTCATGCAGCTTTTCATCCGCCATCGGCCGGTACGCTTCGTACTCGATAGCTTCGATCGGCCGATCCTGTTCATCGGGGCGGATGATGCCTTCAAAGGCAATGATCGCACCCGCGCCATCGCATGCAAACGATGTCGCAGCGTCGAGCGGGCCGGATTCGATGCGAATCTCGACCGTCATCCGCCCGCCACCAGTCCGATCAGCGCGAGATCATCATCGCTTCGTACCATTTGATCCGGTCCTGCGAATTCCCGGTTCACCGCGAGACGCGTCTCCTTCATCATCGGCCGAAGCTGCGGCTGCTCCTGCTCGATCACTTTCATCAGTTCGGAAGCGGTCGGATCGGTCCCTTTCGGCAATGTGATGCGCACGACCGACTCGCCCACGGCATCCGCGTAGGGCCCGAAGAGTTGCACATCAAACGCGGTGCTCATGCGGGGCCATCCTCTCCTTCACGACGATCGCGGTCGAACTGCTCCTGCGCCCAACTCCATGCCGCGACGGTGCGCGGAAAGCCGACGGTGTTCATTCCGAGCAGAATCGCCTGCTCAACCTCTTCTTCGCTCGCGCCGTGCTGCCTCGCTCGTCGCACGTGGGAACGCAGCGCGGATTCGAGGCCCGCGCCGAGACTGATCCCGATCTTCACCAGCGCGCACTGTTTGGCATCCATCGGGCCGAGCGATTCCACCTCGCGCCCGACACGCTGGTGCGCTTCGCCGAGTACGGGATACTTCGCGACGAACTGTTTGAACGTCTTCGGCAGTCTGCCGCCGGTCTCTGGAAGCGCTGCACCGCCGGGGGCGCCATCATCAGCTTGCGAACGGGTGTCCGATTCGGTCATCTGCATTCATCCTCCGATATGCGTCATCACGCCGTACCCGTCGTGCGGATGTTCCTCGCGTTTGCCATCGAGCCCCCGCTTGAGAATGGCATCGAGCAACTCCCTATCGAAACCTGGCCGCAGGGCGGGCAGGATCGTTCCGATCGGCCGATCCATCAGGCAGGGGTAGAACGTACCGTCCGCTGCGATGCGGATTCGGTTGCACGCCGCGCAGAAATTGCAACTCATCGGCGTGATGAATCCGATGATCGTCTCCGCGCCGTCATCGAGCATCACGCGGTACCGCCGCGCTGCATCGTGTCCCTGGTGCAGCGGCTGCCAGTCCACGACCGTCTGCCTGAGAATCTCGTGCATGCGGGCCTCGGGCACGTACCGTTCACGCCAGACCGATGCGAGCGGCCCCATCGGCATTAACTCAATGAATCGCGCTTCCAGCCCTCGCTGCGCAGCAAAGCGCACCAGTGAAGGCAGATCGAATTCATTCTGCCCCTTCACCACAACGCTGTTGAGCCGGATCGGTCCGAGGCCCGCCTCGATCGCCGCGTCCAGACCGCGCAACACGCGCTGCAGTTCATCCACGCCCGTCAGTTGCGCAAAACGCTCCGGGTCGAGGGTGTCGAGACTGATATTGATGCGCTGCAAGCCCGCCGCGGCGTACTCCTTCGCGCGGCGTTCGAGCGTCAACCCGTTCGTCGTCATCGCCACATCGTGAATGCCGGGGATCGAAGCGATCCGCGCAATAATCTCGGTCAGTTCGCGCCGACTCGTCGGATCGCCGCCGGTCAGTCGAACCTTGCTGAGCCCGTGCCGCTCCGCGAGGAAGCGGATGAGCGTTTCGATCTCATCCACATCGAGCATCGGCTCGCCGCGCGTGCTGGTGATGCGTTCCGGCCGGCAGTACGTGCAGCGCATCGCGCACGCCTTGGTGAGCGACAGTCGCAGATAACCGACGCCGCGTCCGTAGGAATCGGCGAGGCCGCGCTCAGGACGGCTGCCGGAACGGGCCGGCACCACCGGGCGTGTTGGATCGAGCACGGGCAGTCGCATGCTTCACATTCTACGGCTGACGGCTCGCCCCGGCTTCGCAACGTCCCGACCCGCACCGGCCGCGGGCGGCGGATGGCTCCACCGCTGCCAGCGTCGAATGGACAGAGCGCGCAGGTAGACTGCTCATCATGTTCGATGTGTATTGCCCATGGCGAGGTTTCGTCGCTCCCATCGCGTTGGCCGCCATCGGGGTCGTGTGCCTCGTCACGCAAACCGCCTGGCTTCCCGGCCGTCGCTCGCTCGGGCTCGTGTTGCACGGCACGCCGGCCATTCTCATGGGCGTGATGTTTCTCTGTTGGGCGCTCGGGTTGCACCTGCGTCACGTGTGGATGAGCGGCAAATACCTGCTGCCGGTGACGAATGCGATCGGATCGCTCGCGTACATCGCGGCGGTCTCATCCGCGATCGCGATTCTGTGGCTGATTCTTTCGGACATGTTTTTCTAAGTCGCTCCTACCGCTGAATCACGGCAGGGCGGCGGGATCGCATCGGCAGGGCGAGAGATATACTGCATGGGCTCAACCGTAGGTTGGGTTTCGCTCCTTGCGTCGCTCTGCCCACTCCTACTTGCTTGCTGAACAGCTCAATCCGATCATCTGCGCAACGCAGCCATGGATTGCGGCATTGCCCAGCCATGCATAAGGAAGAAAATCATGCGCACCGGTTCAATGACTGCCGACAGCCGGCTCTTTCGCGTGATCGCCACCACATCCATCGCGATCGCCGCGCTCACCGCAGCGGCCAATGGCGATCAGCAGCCCCCCGGCCCCGGCGACGGCGCCCCGCCGATCACGCTCAACGCCTTGACCAACGCACCAGAGGGAGCCGAAGCGAGTTGGGATGCTTGGGGCGAGGGGACGACGGTCATCGAGTTCTGGGGTACGTGGTGCGGGCCCTGCGTGGCCGCGATTCCGCACCTCAATGAGTTGCATGATGCGTTCGCGCCCAAAGGTGTGAACTTCCTCAGTGTCACGTTCGAAGAGCCGGAACATGTCGACCGTTTCCGTGAGCGTATGGCAATCAACACGTGGATCGGCCATGACATGGATCGCGTGATGGTGGATGCTTACGGGGTACACCGTTGGCCGACGACGTTCATTGTGCGCGATGGCGTCATCATCGCCCGCACGCATCCCTCAGCACTCAGTCATGATCGACTCACAGCCATCGTCGAAGGCGGTGACGACCCCGAGCCAGATACACGCCGCCGCGCAAGGGGTATCGATCAGGATGCCGATCAAGTTGTTGGCGCAGACGGTCGGCCGACTCTCACCGGCGGCATCACTGCAGGTATCGACCCCTATTCGATGCTGCAGGATGAATCGCCGACGGTGCAAGTCATCGTGCGCAAGGCCGGCGACACCGCAATGGGCGCGTTCGATTCAAACGGCATGACATTGCTCGGCGGACAGGCAAGCAGTATTCTGCCAACGCTGCTGAATCGTCCGTCGTATGCCATCATCATCGACCCCGAGGTGACAGACGAACGCTTCGATGTAATCTACCGCGTGCCGCAAGGACAGCGCGATGCGCTCATGCCGCTGGTACGCGACCTCGTTGCCGCAGGCATGGGTGTTCGATTTGAAACCGAGCAACGTAAGATCCCCGCGTATGAACTGCGCCTCGCAGAAGGCGGCTTGAAGCTTGAGCCGGGGTTGGAACAAGCTTCTGGTTCAGGCATGTCATCCGACGGCGTCAACATCGTCTACACCAGCGCCAGCATGCCGTTTGACCTGCTCGTGCGTAACATCGCGGGCTTCGTCAGCGCGCCCGTCACTGATCAGACCGGACTGGAAGGCAACTATTTCATCAACCTGACGCTGCCGATGGACCGCGACGCCGTGCCCGCAGCACTCGAAGAAGCAACCGGCCTGAAGCTCGTTCCCGTGGAGAAGGAGATCGAAGTCATCGTGGTGAAGCCGGCTGAGTGAGAAATGTGACACAACTCGCCAAGCAGCGGCTCGAATCACTCTCATTGCTTATTTTACGCCGCCTTCGCTACGCATGGCTGCATCCCCCGGGGTTGCTGCATGGCCTTCGCTCCTTTCCGGGGGCGTCGCTCAGACCATGCCACCCGCGGCGATCGCGAAATCTCCGCCATGCTCAGTGTGTCTTGCTGCTGATCATCGATTCTGCAAGTTCCTCGACGGTGCCGCCGAGGTGTTCTCGCGCTGCGAGCTCATGATCTTGTCGTTCGTTCCGGCAGGCGCGCACGAAGGCGAAGAAGTCCGCCCGCCGTGTCGTTGCCAGCGATCGCGTCAGCGCTTCAGCGAGGTTGTAAGAGAGTTCCTGCTCCTCGCCTTCGGGTGAATGGAACGATTCGCCCGATGCGAAGCCATCGAGGCCAATCTCCAGCCAGAGTGCCTGATGTCGCTCCAATATCTCACGATCGAAAACGAATCGCGGCGCGCGGGTGACGTACTCCTCCATCATCTGGGCGAGACCCTCCTCGACCCACATCGGCAGGTGTCCAAGTTCCGGCCGATCGGGTGCAAAAGCGTGATGAGTCAGCTCGTGCGCCATGGTTTCTTCGATCGCAAAAGTGGCCTGGGCGGCAATCGCGAGAACGGGAAATTCTTCAGCCGTTGAGCGGATGTACAAGCCGCCGGATGTTGCGTACTCGTCTTCATCGGCATAGAAGCGGGCGATGAACGAGTAGTACTCTTCATGCGTGCCGAGGGCGACGATGCCGATCGGGGGGATGGGATTGTTGCGAGGCTCGCCGCGGATCTCGCGAAGCGCCTCACCGATGACGCGCAGTGATCGATCGGCTGCGGCGGCAGCGCGCGGCCCGATGTTCCCCTCCAGCGGCGCCAGTCCCTCGACCTGCGCTGTCCGCCACCGCCGTGAATCGGTCGCCAGCGCATCGCGTAGTTCATCGAGCCACGCCGCGGCGATCGCGCGGTGAAGATCGGCAGCGCTCATCTCCGCTTGCTCTGGTGCGGACTGATGTTCGATCCATGCCTCCGCCATGCCCCAGTCCACATGCGGCAGGTCTTCTTCGGTCACCAGCAGGTGCGCGATCGACTCGCGGGACAGCCACGGCAGGTCTGCCGTGGGCGCGTTTGAAGTCGCGCCCTGGTTTCCTGACGTTCGGCGAACGAGGCGAAGAAATCGTGAGAACACGGCAACAATCTACCGCGCCGAGGCGCACTGCGTGCAGGGCCGTCAGCCGCTTCGCCTCGTTGGCCTTCATCCCGCTGAACTGATTCCGCCAGCAGCGAAAGGTACTTGACGCGGTTGCTGCATGACCTTCGCTCCTCTTCGGGGGTGCCCGCTCAGACCATGCCACCCGCCAAAAGGGTGGGCGCGGGGTTCCAATTGATCTG
>RECV01000225.1 GCA_007693845.1 Phycisphaerales bacterium | reverse complement strand
ATGGGGGCCATGTCCGAACGCGTCCGCCTGCCCGGCTGATTTGAACGGCGATGATTTCATCAATGTTTTTGATCTGCTCGCCCTGCTCAACGTATGGGGACCATGCCCGTCCGAAGCAGCGGTGCAATAGCAGGGCACTATGCAAGATGGCCCGCTTTCTGAAATGGGAAGCACGCGAATGTCGAACATCGGGGCATTGTACCGCTGCGTTGTTGGAGCCGAAGCCATGCCATAGCCGTTGTGGGCCGATGAAGCGAGATTGTTTCCTGCACCGAATGAAGGACGTCTTTCCCTGCCTCGATGACGTCCTGCGCGCCTTGAAGGATCACCTGCAGGGAGTGCAGAGAAGACAACGAACGGCCATTTCCTTCCTGCACCGTTCCCCGGACACCCTTCGCGCGCTGCAGGAGATCCTGCATGCTTTCTAGGAAATCCTGCACCGCTTGCAGGACTTCCTGCGCTCAGTCAATCATTCCCTGCACACTCTGCAGGGACCAAATGCCGCTCGGTCGATGTCAGGTCACCCAGCGTTTTCATCGCCGCCAAGGCGGTTGAGAATCGTGGGTTGGATTAGAAGAGACGGCTCTCTCCGGAGATCGCGAACCAAGGGGTGATACTCCATGGCCGCATTGACTGGTCTCGTCGCGTGGCCGATGCAGATCGTGATGCGCTGATGGTCCGATCAGAGGATCATGCGTAAGGGCGACCGACGGGACTCGAACCCACGACGTCCTGGACCACAACCAAGTGCTCTACCGACTGAGCTACGGTCGCCATTCACCGGCCTACGCATTCTTGAAGACGCCGCCTCACTTGGGTGGAGTGCTACGAATGAACAAATCGCAAGCAGTCGATTGTCGGGTATCAATCAGCTTGATTCGATCCAACCCTTTGAACGTTCGACCGCACGACGCCATTCGTGATAACGACGTTCTCGCTCCGAACGGTCCATCGCCGGCTTGAATCGCTGATCGAGTTGCCAATGCGAACGGATCGACGCCTGATCAAAGACATCCGCACCAATCCCGGCGAGGTATGTAGCGCCGAGCGCAGTGGTTTCCACGACTTTTGGGCGAAGGACGGGTGTCTCGAGCAGATCGGCCTGGAATTGAAGCAGCAGATTGTTCTTGACCGCTCCGCCGTCCACGCGCAATTCCTTGAGATCCAGGTTGGCGTTGCGCTGCATCGCTTCGATCCCGTCCCGTGTCTGGAATGCCATGGCTTCAAGGGTGGCGCGAGCCAGGTGCGCGCGTGTGGTGCCTCGGGTCAGACCCACGATGGTGCCGCGGGCGTAGGGATCCCAGTGCGGCGCGCCGAGGCCGGTGAGTGCGGGAACGAAGTACACGCCGCCCGAGTCGTCCACCGCTTTCGCGAGGTCTTCGACTTCCGCTGCGGTTTTGATCAATCCCAGACCGTCGCGCAACCACTGCACCGCGGCCCCCGCGATGAAGATCGACGCTTCCATGGCGTAGACGGCCGGCTGGCCTTCCAGTTGCCACGCGAGGGTGGTCAGCACCCCTTCGCCGGACGCGGGTTTCTCGCCGATGTTCATCACAATGAACGCCCCGGTCCCGTAGGTGTTCTTCGCCATCCCGGTGTCGAAGCACGCCTGTCCGAACAGGGCCGCCTGCTGATCGCCCGCCACGCCGGTGATGGGGATGTCCGCGCCGAGCAGGCCGCGGTCGAGTTCGGTGAACCGCCCGGCGGAGGGTTTCACTTCGGGCATCATCGCGCGCGGAATATCGAGAATGCCGAGCAGTTCATCGTCCCAGTCGAGTTCGTGAATGTTGTACAGCAGGGTGCGTGAAGCATTGCTCACGTCGGTCAGATGGTCGGTGTTGCCCGACAGGCGGTAGATGAGCCAGCTGTCGATGGTGCCGAAACAGACCTCGCCGTTCTCCGCGCGCCGGCGCAGGCCGTCAACGTGTTCGAGCAGCCACGCGATCTTCGTGCCGGAGAAATACGGATCGAGCAGGAGGCCGGTCTTGCGGTGGAACGTCTCATTGTGGCCGTCGGCGCGAAGGCGGTCACACAACTCAGCCGTGCGCCGATCCTGCCAGACGATCGCGCGGTACAGGGGCTCACCCGTGCGGCGGTCCCAGAGGACGGTGGTTTCGCGCTGGTTGGTGATGCCGATGGCGGCGATATCCGATGCCTGGACCTTCGCCCGTCGAATCGCACTCCGCATGGTCGCGAGCTGCGACTCCCAGATCTCCTCCGCATTGTGTTCGACCCATCCCGGTTTGGGATAATGCTGCTCGAACTCCTGTTGCGCGACGGCGATCTGCGCGCCTCTTTCGTCGAAGACAATCGTGCGGCTGGATGTGGTGCCCTGATCGAGTGCGAGCAAGTGCGGCATGGTGCAAGTCTCCGTATTGTCGGCTGATGTACATCACCATACCGCGCGAAAAAAAGACCCGCGACTGAGAGTCGCGGGTCGGGGGACCTTCCATTGTTTGTGCGCTTGCCGGAGATTTACACGTCGTCGTCTTCTTCATCAGTTCCGAGAAAGTTCGCCAGGCGACGTTGGCGGACCGGATGCTGCAGCTTGCGGATGGCTTTGCTTTCCACCTGCCGCACACGCTCACGGGTGACTTTAAAGATGCGGCCGACCTCTTCAAGGGTGTAGGTGTAACCGTCACCGATGCCGTAACGCAACTTCAGAATCTCACGTTCGCGGTAGGTGAGGGTCTTGAGCACATCGTTGATGCGGGCGCGAAGCATATCGCTGGTCGCGGTGTCGGAAGGGGATTCCTGGCGTTCGTCTTCGATGAAGTCGCCGAACTGGGAATCCTCGCTTTCGCCGACCGGCCGATCGAGGGAGATCGGATGTCGGGAGATCTTCATCACACGCCGCGTTTCATCAACGCTCATCTTGGCCTTGTGCGCGATTTCCTCGATGGTGGGTTCACGACCGAGTTCCTGCAGCAGGTGCTTCTGAATCGTACGCAGCTTGCTCATCGTTTCGATCATGTGAACCGGCACGCGGATGGTGCGGGCATGGTCGGCGATGGCGCGGGTGATGGCCTGCCGAATCCACCAGGTCGCATAGGTCGAGAATTTGTAGCCGCGTTTGTATTCGTACTTATCCACCGCGCGCATCAGGCCGGTGTTGCCTTCCTGAATGATGTCGAGGAAGGGCAGTCCGCGATTGCGGTACTTCTTGGCGATGGAGACGACCAGTCGCAGGTTGCCGCCGGAGAGATCACGCTTGGCCTGCTCGTAATCGTTGAAGACGATTTCGATGTTGCGCACGCGCCGATCGAGTTCTTCGGGATCTTCCAGCACGAGTGAGCGCAGGCCGTCGAGCTCTTCCTGCATGACGAACACATCTTCGGGGTCGTAGCGGTTGGGGTACTTCTCCGCCCGGGCCAGATCGCGTTGCAGGAGTTTGATCTTCTTGTTGATCGACTGGAGCTTGCGGAGCAGCGGCTGAATGCGGCTGGTGCGAAGGCAGCACTCTTCGAGGAGTGTCGCCATCTTCCGGCGGCGACGATCGATGTCGGCTTCCAGACGCGCCCGACGCGCCTCAGCCAGATCACCCTCATCAAGCTGCTCCCACGCATCGCGATTGAGTTCGAGCAGCCGGCGAATGGTCATCAGGTTGACCGGGATGCGCATCGCAATCTTGTCTTTCGCGTTTTCCTCTGCCGTCGAAATGCGCATGGTGCGGTCGAAGGGCAGGTTCCCGTCATGAACCTGCTGGAGAATCTCAATGGCCTGGGAGACGGCGTAGTCCGATTCAAGCACGCGACGACGAAAGATCATGCGCGTGGTTTCAATTTTCTTGGCGAGTCGGATTTCCTCTTCGCGTGTGAGCAGCGGGATCGTGCCCATCTGCGTGAGATACATCCGGATCGGATCATCAATGCGCTTCGAGCCGCTCTCGGCGATAGCTTCCTGAATCACCGCCCGCGCGTCGGCGTCATCGAGCAACTCTTCCTGCAACTCATCGTGTTCACCGTCGGCCTTGTTGCGGCGGTCCCTCGAGTCGTCATCGTCAACCTCATCGACATCGGAGGCGGGAACGCTCTCTTCCTCCTCGACGAAGTCGAGTCGCGGCGCTTTGCCGACCTTGCGAGGATCATCGCGCTTGAACTTAAGGTTGGTCTGCAGCGGCGCGGCGAAGAACTCGCCGCCGTTGCGACGAATAACGGCTTCTTCCTGAAACTCGATACCGCACTGCTCAATCAGGACGAGCAGTTCGTCGAGTTTCTCGGGATCGACCATTTCATCGGGGATCGCCGTGTTCAACTCTTCGTAGCACATCCACCTGCGTTCGGAGCTGAGTTCGATCAGCTCGCGCAGTGTGGGGTGAAGATCGTGAAGTGCATGTTTAACGTGCGTCTGTTCCATGGCAGTAATAATGTGACTCTCTCTTCAGCATTCGTTCGGTTACTCGATCCACGTTTCCCCCTTGGTGATCCGGGAAACGGCAGAAGACACGATGTCGCTGCATCCATGCAGATGATTCCATCAAACTACGATCTTAGGCCGCTTCCGATCGCCGCGGCCATATGACCTTGTTTCTTTCTGAGATCCAGCAGTTGCTGGAGGACTTCGGGATTGGAAGCCGAATCGGGCGTGCGGCGTTTTTCATCCATCTCAGCGTGATAGGCCTCACGTTCGATCGCCCGCAAGAGTGCCCGTCCTGCTTCCTGATACAGCTCCGCCGGGGTAATCGTCGTTTTTCCGTCCATATGCGACTCGCCTCGGAAATACAGTGCCGCGGCAAGTTCCCGGGCCGACGGATGGTCGAGTGCAGCCAGCAGTTCCTGCACGGAAAAAACCTGATCGGATTCAACTCGTTCGAAGACTTCACCGGCCACCAGTCGCGCTGCCGGATCAGCAAACTGCTCTTCCGTCACCAGATCGGTCAGCCGACACGGGCCGTCATTTTCAAGTTGAATCAAATGGCGTCCGAGCGTGGGATCAAAGATCAGAAGCGCGAGAAGATCGTGCTCCGCCTGTCGTCGGGCGCGGCTGAGATTGGTCGGGGCCGACGGCAGGGGGGCGGGCGAACCGTCCTCTTCTTCGGAAGTGGTGCGGCCCGTCAGTTCGGCGGTTTCGGAAGGTGCATGGGAGTGCACCGGTGTTCGCGGCATGGCGTTTTCGATCTCTCGCGCTGAAACCCCCATCAAATCCGCCAGTTGATCGAAGATCAGGTGTCGCCGCACACCGCTCACGCTGTCCAGCCCAAGCGTGTGCAACTCGCGAAGAAACGTTTCGAGCGTCCGCTGCCGCGCGGAAAGCCCGGTCTGGTCTTTCAGGGCACGATCGAAGCGGCGAAGCTTGTAGCGGATCGCATCCTGAGCGCCGGCGATCGCCTGATTGAATCGTTCAGCACCGTCTTCCTGGCGCAGCAGATCATCCGGATCCAGATTGTCCGGAAGGGTGCAGACCTTGACGTCGATCGGTTCGCGGAAGAAGACTTCGATTCCGCGGTCGGCAGCGCGCTGGCCGGCATCATCGCCGTCGAAGAGCAGCACAACGGTGTGGCAGAACTTGCCGAGGATCTGGGCGTGCTCGCGGGTCAGAGCGGTTCCGAGCGTGGCGACGACGTTCTTCAGCCCCGCCTGGTGGCAGGCGATTACATCGGTGTATCCCTCGGTGACGATCGCCGTGCCGGAATCGATGATCGAACGCTTCGCCAGATGCAGGCCGTAGAGTGTCCGCGATTTGTGGAAGATCGGCGTTTCGGGGCTGTTGAGATACTTGGGCTCGTCCTCGGGATTGATGATTCGCGCGCCGAACGCGATCGGTTGGCCGACTTCATTACAGATCGGGAAGATGATCCGATTGCGGAATGTGTCGTAGTGACCGTCGTCATTCCGCCGCGGCTTGAGCAGTCCCGCCTGCACGAAAAGATCGATCGAAAGCTTGTTCTTCTGGATGACCTCGAGCAGCCCGTCCCACTTGTCCGGCGCCAGGCCGAGCATGAATGCTTCGGCGGCTTCGTCGCCGATGGCGCGGTCTTCAAGAATGCGGCGGCCAAGCTGGCCCTGGTCCGGATGTCGGAGTACGCGCTGGTAGAAGGCCGCGGCCCGGCCGGCCGCTTCGCGCAGGTCAGAGCGTGACGGACCGTGTGATTCGCTGTCATGAGCTGCCCGCTTCGAGAGCGGGGTCAGCGTGATGCCGGCCCGGTCGGCGAGGAACCGCAGGGCCTCGGCAAAGTCCATTTTGTGGTAGTTCTGGACGAAGTCGAAGACATCGCCGCCAGCGCCGCAGGCGTGGCATTTGTAGAAGGCGTTGCCCTTGTGCGTGACGACCGCCATGGAAGGGGAGTGGTCATCGTGGAACGGGCAGACGCCGACATGCTCGCGGCCTTTGGGGCGCAACGCCACATGCTCGCCGATCAGTGCGACCAAGTCGGTGGCGTCACGAACGCGCTGGATGTCTGAGCTACCGTCTACTGCCATCTTGATCCTTAATCTCGTCTTTGATGGCACATGACTCGGACAGGGCCGGTACATATGACCAATTCAAATGCGGAGTGGAATCCGCCGCCGGCTTTGACCGGCAATCCATCCACGCCTGCATACCGTTACCCCTGCCCACAATGATGAGATACCAATTGATGTTCCTGTTCACAGCCGGATGCCAATTCGGCATGACCGGTGATCTCGAATACAACCAATCCATTCCTTCGGATCGATACATCCAGGCCGCAATGAAATCGTTCTCGCCCCCTTCCGGGCACAACTCACGCGGTTCGAACAGGTGATTGCACGAGGTCTCGAAGTTTGGGTCGCCTCCCGAGGTGAACTACCACATCTTGTGGTATCTGGGGGCGATAATCCCTGTCAGTGACGTGCAACGCTTCCACATAAACAGTACGCCCAACTCAATCCGGGTCAAACAATCTGCACATATTTTCCGCAATTCTCTCCAAGTCCCTGCAGTTTCACCAGTTGCCCGAAGTCAGCCACACGGAAATTCTGGGAAGACGAAGAAAAACGCCGCGTTGCGGCGTTTAGGGGGCAGCGAAAATCCGGTTTTTTCACGGCTCACCGTGAGGATTCTGAGGTTAGGGAATCAGCCCTGCTGCTTCTGCTGACGGGTGTAGCCGTACTTCCGCTTCAACGGCTTGGCCACGAGACCCTGTCGGATCGCCTTGGCCGAGACTTTGACCTTCTTCGGCGAGCCGTCAATCACGGTGTTCATGGTCTGAATATTCGGCTTGAACTTCCGCTTGGTGCAGGAGGTCACCTTGAGACCGATCCCGCCGAGATACTTCGGCCGGCCGCGGTAGCGGATTCGATTGCCCACACTGGTGCGAGCGCCGGTGAAATGACAGACACGGGGCATGGCAGACCTCTTTCCGAGCAAAATTCCAATCGAGAGAGCGCGATTCGGCCGCGCGGAAGTTCAAACGAGCCCTGCAGTATAGACTTCGCCCGACCAAATGCAAGGCCTCGATCC
>RECV01000246.1 GCA_007693845.1 Phycisphaerales bacterium | reverse complement strand
GCGCGTCAAAGTTGAACAGGAAGCCGGTGAGGAAGCCGCCAATGGCCGGATCAGTGGTATTGAACAGCGTGATGGTGAGAGTCCCGCTGGTCGTGTTGCTGGAAGTAAACTCCAGCGAACCATCGAAACTACCGAGTTGCTCGGTGCTGTTGGCGTTATCGCTCTCGAAGAGGATGATGTCGGCCGTGGCGGCCCCGGCCAACGTCAATGTCGCTACGGCTGCGCACGTGCTAAGTTGTTGGACAATCTTCATGATCTTCTTTCTCCTTCGTATTGGGCCCTGAGACAGGGATGAGAGGTTGAGCCACCCGACCTCAGGAGTCGGTACGCTGATATGGATCGGGCTACGGCCAATCCCGACCCGATGTGGCTTCAATCGCTCTGTTCTATTTTCCAATACAAACGCAACGGATCACAAACGGTTGCGATGGAATGTCAATGAATTCGAAATGTTTCGGACCAAAAAGAGCGGTAAAACAAACCCAAACCGCCTCGTTTACCCGGATCCCCACCCAGTATTTCATATTGAATCAAAGCAATTGATCGTCGGTGCAGATCGCCTCATCCATTCACGCTGGCTGAACCGAATCGATATACCACCCGAACCTGGCTTGCCTTTCGGATCGGGGTCGCCAATGCTTCGGCGTGTCCCCCGTCGATACCGCGATACGCTCGGTTCACCGCGCCATCAACTCATTTCGCCCGATGACCATGCCCATGATGACCCGGGCGCATTATCGGCGTGAGCTGGTCGCGTGGGCGTTTTTGCCCGTTCTGATGGGGGTGGTCGAGGGCGGCATGATCAGCGTGATCGCGAAAAACGCCTTCGAAGGGCGGGTCAACAACGCGTGGTTGAACTTTGCCGTGGCCGTCCTCGCCGGGGCGCCGGCGTTTGCGAACATCACCAGCTTTCTCTGGGCCGCCCTGGCCAACGGCCGGGACAAGGTCCGGTTTATGGTCGCGCTCAAGATCGCCACCGCGGTGATGATCCTGATGATCGCGCTGCTGCCGCTGAATGCAGTTGGGCTTGTCCTGCTGACGCTGCTGGTGATCGGCACGCGCGCGTGCTGGGCGGGGGTGGTCACCATTCGCTCCACGGTCTGGCGCGCGAACTATCCGCGCAGTGCCCGAGCGAACATGGCGGGAAAACTCGCCACCATCCAGGCGTTCGTGATTGCCGGCACCGGCTGGTTCGTGGCGGAGATGATGACCCTGGAAGAAAACAGCTTCCGGATCATCTATCCGGCGGCGGCGATCATCGGCACCATCGGCGCGCTGGTTTACCGCGGCTTGCGCGTGCGCGGCCACCGCGCCCTGCTCCGCGCGGAGAAACGTGACGGCTCGTCCCTGGCCATGGTCAATCCCTGGCAGCTCGTGCGCGTTCTCCGCGAAGACCGCGACTACCGAAGCTTCATGGTCTGCATGTTCATTTTCGGCACGGGCAATATGATGATCACCGCGCCACTGGTCATCATGCTCCGCGATGTCTTCGAGATGAGTTACCGCGGCGGGATGCTCATCAGCGGTGTGATCCCCATCGCCCTCATGCCGTTGTCGATCCCCATCTGGTCGAAGCTGCTCGACCGCATGCACGTGATCCGCTTCCGCGCGATCCACAGTTGGACGTTCGTCGCGGCGGCGTTGGTGATGCTGCTGGCGGCTCTGCTCGTGGAGCCAATCCTGCTCTGGGTCGCGGCGGTGCTCAAGGGTTTCGCCTTCGGCGGCGGAGTTCTGGCGTGGAATCTCGGTCACCATGACTTCGCGCCGGCCCACAAGGCCTCACAATATATGGGGGTGCACGTCACGCTGACCGGTCTGCGCGGCTTCCTCGCCCCGGTCCTTGCGGTCGGTCTCTACGAGCTGTTCAACCGCGTTTTCTACGAGAATGCCGGCTCGTGGGTGTTCGCAATCTGCCTGGCGCTCAACGTGATCGGGGCGATCGGGTTCATGAAGATGCACCGGCGGATGGTTGCCCGCCGGGAGAAGGTCGATTTCGGCGAGGACGGACCGCCGATCCAACCCCCCGCCGCGGGATGAAACAAAGGGATGCTGCGAATCGATTTTCCGGCCGCCCTCGATTGCTCGTCAATTGCTTGGCGTTGGTGAACGTGCTACCGTTCACTAGCCGATATGCCGATGTCTGAGGTGTGCTTATGTGTCGACTGTCCAAAATTCGCCATTTCGTGGCTGGAGCAGGATCTCTCCTTGTTCTGATGCCAAGTGCGCCGACGCATTCTCTGGCACGGCTCTACAACCATATCCCAAACAAGCCCGTTTCCGATACAATTCGGGATGACTGGGCCATGGTTGGTGCTGACATCAGGTCTTCACTGGGGAAGGCGAAATCGGAATGGGAAGAGCAAGTCGAGGCAAGCGGGGACGTCGAGAACAGCAATCGCTGAGCGAGCACGCTGGCACGGGCCAAGTCTCGCAAGTTATCCAGCAATCGACGACGCTTCGGCAGGGTCCACTGCCTGATGCCGAGGAATTGCAGCGTTATGAGAGTATCCAGCCAGGATTCGCCGAACGGATCATGGCCATGGCTGAGCGGGAAGCCACAACGCGCCAAACGATGATTCAAAACGCGCAACAGGCCGAGATCGCTGATTTGCGGTCAGAGCGGATCGAAAGGCGAATGGGGCAAATCCTTGGATTCCTTCTGGCGTGTGCGGCCCTCGGATTAGCAGGATACGCCGCACATGTTGACAAACCATGGGTGGCAAGCTTTGTTGCCGCTCTGTCAATTGGTTCGATCTGCCTAGCACTAATTCTGGGCCGCAGGTCACACCAGTCATGAGTGCTGGCTAGAGACTTGACTTGAACAATTGGGGTGCGGCAGGCAGCCGCCCTCGATCAGCATGCTGAATATTGGAGCCGCTGGACACCGCGCTGATTCGCCTGAGAGCGGTGGCGATTTCGGCAATTTCCGCGTCGCATCGGCCGCCATCGGTTGGTATACTCCCCGATTCAAGATTGCCCGGCGGAAAGACCGACACGGTGTCGGAACCGGCGCAATCGCAAGGGTTTCTGGCAGCCGCGGTGCGTGACCGCGGTGAAGGAACGGCTACTTTTTACGGAACTCATTTTACACAATGGTCAACTATAACCTCATCGATCAGATCGGAATCGACGATTCCGAAGCGGATATGCTGATCCGCGAAGCTTTCGGCACCGATGTCGCCGACGGCAACATGGACAGTCTTATCCGCAGCGATATCCAGAGCTTTCAGGTCGGCAACATCCTCCAGGGCAAGATTGTCGGCCGGGCCGGCGATGACGTCGTCATCGAAGTCGGTCTCAAGTCCGAGGGACTCGTTCACAAATCCGAGTTCGACGACGACGACGAAATTGAAAACGGCCAGGTCGTCGAAGTCCTGCTCGAAGAGCTCGAAGATGAATCCGGCATCGTCAAGCTCTCCAAGCGCAAGGCCGACCGTATCCGCGGTTGGGAACGCGTGCTTGAAACCAAGAAGGAAGGCGACATCGTCGAAGGCACCTGCATGCGCAAGATCAAGGGCGGCCTGCTTGTCGACATCGGCGTGCCGGTCTTCCTCCCCGCCTCGCAGGTGGATATTCGTCGTCCCGGCGATATCGGCGAGTTCATCGGCAAGACGATTCGTGCCGTCATCCTCAAGGTCGATGAGGAACGTCGCAACATCGTCATCTCCCGCCGCCGCCTGATCGAACAGGAGCGCGAAGAAGCCAAGGCGAAACTGCTCACCAACGTCAAGGAAGGCGACCTCATCAAGGGCACTGTCACCAACATCGCTGACTTCGGCGCGTTCGTCGATCTCGGCGGAATCGACGGTCTGCTGCACATCACCGACATGAGCTGGGGACGCGTCAATCACCCGACCGAGGTGGTTCGGATCGGCGATAAGATCGAGGTCAAGATCCTCAAGATCGACATGGACAAGGAGAAGGTCGCGCTCGGCCTTAAACAGAAGGAAGATTCGCCCTGGGAGAACATCGAGGACAAGTATCCCGTCAACAGCCGCGTGACCGGCAAGGTCGTCAACCTGGTCTCCTACGGCGCGTTCGTGCAGCTTGAAGAAGGCATCGAGGGTCTGGTCCATATCTCTGAAATGTCATGGACCAAACGGGTCAACCACCCGAGCGAAGTCGTCAACGTCGGCGATGAAATTGAAGTCGTCGTCCTCGACATCAACAAGGACAAGCAGGAAATCTCGCTCGGCATCAAGCAGACCGAGGTCAACCCCTGGGAGCTCGTCGCCGAGAAGTACCCCGCCGGCACGATCATCGAAGGCACCGTGCGCAACCTCGCGAACTACGGCGCGTTCGTCGAAATCGAGCCCGGCATCGACGGCCTGCTGCACGTCTCCGACATGTCGTGGACGGAAAAGATCAGTCACCCCAACGAAAAGTACAAGAAGGGCGACAAGGTCAAGTGTGTCGTGCTCGAAATCGAGCAGGACAAGCAGCGCGTCGGACTCGGCGTCAAGCAGCTCACCGAAGATCCGTGGCTCAACGCCATTCCCGACGCCTACCAGCCCGGCATGGTCGTGCACGGCAAGGTCACCAAGATCACCAACTTCGGCGTGTTCGTTGAACTCGAAGAGGGACTCGAGGGCCTGCTGCACATCTCCGAACTTTCCGATCAGAAAGTCGAGAACCCGCAGGATGTCGTCAAGCCCGGTGACGAGGTGGACGTCAAGATTCTTCGCGTCGATACCGGCGATCGGAAAATCGGCCTCTCGCTCAAGCGGGCGCAGTGGGGCGACACCGATCGGGCCGACGACACGAAGGGCGACGACCAGGCTGATTCCGGCGATCGTTCCGCCAAGCCCTCCAAGCCCAAGCCGTCCCGCGGCGGGATGGACGATCACGGCGCGCTCGGTACGGACAAGATTCAGTTCTGAGCCGGTTCGATGAACGATGATGTGTGATCGCGAAAACAAACGCCCCGGACCAGTTCTGGTCCGGGGCGTTTTCCATCGCCCGAAACGAATGAGAGAAAGTCAGGTGTGGAGGGGCGGGCCGACCCGCGACGATGCTCAGCAAAGGGTCGCGAAAGTGAGCAGCGTCAGGAGGGCCAGCCGTTTACGATTGTCAGTGATTGCCATCAGACTCTGGTACAACATGGTTGATCTCCTTCTGGTCTTTAGTTGTCGTGCTCATAAAATGAATCAATACCCGTGCCGATGCAAGCGCGACCTGTCAATGATTGTGCCAATCGCTGAAAACCGCGATATTCTCAGACCTTGGAGCGCTGAATGATTCGGATGTTGCCTTCCCGCCACACGCGATGCTGCCTCCGACCGACGCTGTTGCTTTCGCTGCTGCTGTTGCTGGCGGCTTATTCGGACGCTCCGGCGGCAGCCGAGGGGGGCGAAGCCGTCCTGCCCGACGCCGACCAGGTGGTCGAGGCGTACCTCACCGCACGGCAGTGGACCGACACCTTTCGCCTGCCCGCTCCGAAGGACGAAGCGGCCCGCTTACCGCTCGATGGAGCGGCAGGGGTGGCGGTCATTCTCCGGTTGCGCGGGGGGGTGGTGGCCATGGCCTCCGTGACCGAGGATGACGACACCGAGCATGATCTCATGGTCCGGCGCGCCCTCGGACGAGCGCTGGGACAAGTGCTGGGTCATCCCGCCGTCACCGGATTGCCCGATGAGATTCGCGGCGAGGTCGGGCAGCATCTGACGCTGGAGCTCGAAGTTGCCGGCCGGTTTGAGCCGCTGCCCGGCCGATCGTTCCGCCGCGTGATTCAGCGACTCGAACCCGGGGTGCACGGCTTCGCCGTTCGACGGCGCAGTCGCACCGCAATGCTCTTTCCATCCAAACTCCGCGCGGCCAACGCCGCCGATCAGATGGAATCACGGGTGACCGGACTCGTCAGCGAGATCGGATTGCCACCTTCAGATCTCGGCGAACTGATTCGGGACCACGGCCTCTCCGTATACCGTTTCGGCACAACTCATCTGGCTCAGCGCGAACCGGATGCTTTTCCGTTTGAAACGGTGCGCGGCGATCGCCTCGTAGATCTCCGGGATGTCACGCCGGAGTCGGTTCGCACAATGACCGACGAACTGGCGCAGCACATCATGCGCCGGCACTGGCCGGGGGGCGAAACGGACCCCGATCACGAAATGCGCGATGCCGCACTCGGATTGATGGGCGACTACCGGGCCGTTTCGGATCGATTTTCGCCTCTCTTCGCCCCGCCGACGGAACAGGCGCTCGGGGCATACGTCTTCTCGCGCCTGGCGCACACGGCGAGGATGGATGCGGAAGTGCGCGACTCGGCCCGTGATTTCGCGCGCACCCTCTTGAACGATCTGGCGGTGGTCGAAGAGGGGGAGACCGATCCCGCTAAATCAGCGGTGGCGTGCGCGATGATCGTGCTGGCCTGGGATGAACTCGGTGAGCCGCCCGCTCGTATTCAGACCGCGCAGATGATCGAACGGGCGCGCGATGTGGTGGTCGAGCAAGTGAACCGCGCGCTCCGGCGAGATTCCGGCCGGGATGAAGCCGGTGAGCTTCCCCCGCCGACGTTTGCCACCGCGCACGATGCTGTGCTTATCGTCGCTGCTGCGATTCGGCTCGAACGACGTGAACGAAATTTGTTTTCCGCAGAGGAACTGCGTGGCCTGCTCGATCTGATCTGGCAACAGACACCTGAGCCGGAGCATGTCGCCCTCTTTCCGTGGATCGTCATGGCGGAGCGCGAACTGGTCGAACTTGATCCATCTGCCGCCATGAGCCGTGAGGAGTTACGTGCGGTCCGGGCGTTGGTTGAGGAAACCCGCGTGACCGAACGTGACTTCGATGATGAGCGCACGCTGTGGGATGTGCGTGGCGGGTTTGCGCTGGCGGATCCCCAGCACGGCACGAGCCGCCCGACCGCGCAAATGACCCGGCCGGGGGTGGGTTTCGCCATCATGTTGCGTGATGATCGGCTGACCCCCGAGAGTGAACAAGAGCAGGAACTGGAGCGGCACCGACAATCGTTGCGGTTTCTGATGCAGCTCAGCGTGCGCCCGGAGTTGAGCTGGAGCTACCCCAATGCCCCGCGTGCCCGGGGAGGAATTCGGGCCTCATTGTGGAATATGGACCAGCCGCTCGCCGCCCAACTCATGGCATTGTTGATGTTGGTCGAGACCCACGAGACTGGCAGCTGGCGCTGATCACGCTTGTGGAAGTGGCGGCGCGCTCTCGCCGGCCTGGGGCGTTGCGGGTGAATCTTGACCTGCTCCCCAGTCCGGATAGACTTTCACCTTCCGCCCTGTTAGCTCAGTTGGCAGAGCAGCTGACTCTTAATCAGCGGGTCGCAGGTTCGAGTCCTGCACAGGGCACTATAGTAAACCCTTCTGAACGCGAGATTTACGCGTACCTGCCAGCGTCGGATTGCAGGGCGTGAAAGTTGACGGGGCTACCGTGGGGCTACCGCAGAACCGATTTCGGCGTGATGCTCAGCCCGGCGGGGGTCGGTAC
>RECV01000128.1 GCA_007693845.1 Phycisphaerales bacterium | reverse complement strand
TTGTGGGCGAGTTTGATGCGCAGTCGCTTCAGCGCCATGGAGCGATTCTCGATCTGCCGCCGACGCTCACCCGCGGAAGCGATAACCTCGGACGGAACATGCTTCAAATCGCAGGCCGTCTCGACCTTGTTCCGGTGCTGACCGCCGGGGCCGCCCGATTTGCCGAAGGTGACCTCGCACTCTTTCAGCAGCGCCTCATCGGACAGCATCGCCGGGTGGGGCGACAGCAATTTGAAGCTGATCGGCTTGACATCCGGCTTGATCGGGCCGTCTTTCCGAGGCGGCCGCTGGCCGGGTTTGCGAATTCGCATACTGTGTTCACCGTTCTTTTGCTCAGGTCTCAGATCGAACACTCGTTCGGGACATCTCTGAATCACTCATTTATGATGATACAGTCTCGCTGCGGGGCGAAGCGGCCAACGTCCAGTCATCGAACGCGCCGGCTCGATATCGTTCCGCCGCCAAACCGGCGATCATGGCTGCGTTATCCAGACAGAACTCCATGCGCGGCAAGCGCAGATCCAGTCCGCGCTGCGCTGCCATCTGTTCCAGTTCATGGCGCAGTCGGCTGTTGGCCGTCACACCGCCACCGGTTAGCAGGGTCTTGACCTTGTGCTGTTTGAACGCGCGACGAAGCTTGCGCACGATCGCCTGCGCGGCGGCACGCTGGAACGAAGCTGCGAAATCGGCCTTTTCCAGATCGCTCAAACTTGAAGCGTCGCGCGGCATCCTGGCACTTGAACCGCGCCCCTCCGGCTTGCCGCAAACCGCGTAGAGCAACGCCGTCTTCAATCCGCTGAAGGAAAAGTCCAAGCTGTTCCTTTCAAGCATCGAAACCGGCAACTCGTACGCTTCGTCGTCGCCCAGTTGAGCGAGCTTGTCCAGACGCGGCCCGCCGGGATAGCCGAGTTGCAGGATCGTCGCCGCCTTGTCGTACGCTTCGCCGATTGCATCGTCGATCGTGCGGCCGAGCACGCGAATGCGCTCGAAATCCTTCATCAGGAAGAGACTCGTGTGACCGCCGGAGACAACGAGTCCCAAAGCGGGAAACGTAACCGGCTCATCTTCCAGCAGTCCCGCGTAGAGGTGGGCGTGAATATGATCCACGCCGATGAGGGGCTTGTCCAATGACCACGCCAGCGCTTTGGCAGCGCTCACCCCGACCAGCAAAGAACCGATCAATCCCGGCCGGTGGCCGACCGCAATCGCATCGATCTCCTCGTAGCGGAGGCCCGCCTCGCGCACCGCTTCGCGGATCGTCGGCAGGATTCGCTCGATGTGCGCGCGGCTCGCTATCTCCGGCACAACCCCCGCGTAGGGTTCGTGCAGTTCATGCTGCGTGGCGATGATATTGCTGAGCACTTCCCGGCCGCCGCGCACCACCGCCGCGGCCGTCTCGTCGCAGCTTGACTCGATCCCGAGAATGAGCGGCTCGCGCTGGCTCATCCCTCGGTTCGACGTTCGGCCTGAAGGGCGCGAAGCGCGGCTTCCACATCTCCGCCGCGAATCTTGTACTCGCCGATGACGTTCCCATCCGAATCGCGCAAGGTCAGTTGGCCGCCCGCAACATCGATATCTTCCGGCACCAGACGCTCGCGACCCGCCCGATCAGCGAGCCCCTGCATTTCACGAATGCGTTCCTCGATCTGGTCAATGCGTTCCATCAGCCGGCCCCGCTCGGACATCGCGCGGCTCAGTTCCTGGCCAAACGCAAGTTGCGTCGGATCGGTTTCGTCTTCCACCGGCCAATCTTGACCCGCCGCGCGGGCGCGGAGGGCTTCGACCGCTCGAGCCAGTTGCACATCCTTCAGATCGTGCTTGATCCAGTTTACGTTTGCGCAACCGGGATCGTCCCCCTCGGCCTCACGGATGACTTCGTACTCCCGACGGCTGCGCAGCATTTCCATGTAATCGCGGTCAGAGACCGGCACCACGAAACCGGGATCCGGATCGACGCCCCACACCTCGCTGTCCGCCAGGCGATTGAGATTACGCCCGCTCGGAAGGTGATAGTGCGCGACGGTGAACTTGAGCGTGCCGTGATTGAACGGGAGTTCGCGCAACTCCTGGACGGACGCTTTGCCGAAGGTCCGCGTTCCGAGAACTTTCGCGCGGTCGTTCTCCTGAAGCGCACCGGCGATAATCTCACTCGCCGAAGCTGATGCGCCGTTCACCAGGACGACCATCGGGAAGTTCGGCAGGGTTCCGTTCCGTTCTGCTTCGTAGGTTCGCCCCTTGCCCTGCCGGTCACGAACGGAGGCGATCGTGCCAACATTCAGGAAAAGGTTGGCCACGTCGACCGCCGCATCCAATGATCCGCCGGGATTGTCGCGTACATCCAGCACCAGCCCGCCGATCTCTTTCATGCCGACCTCGCTGAGGGTTGCGTAGATATCCTGAGCGGTGGACCCGGTGAACTGGGTGATTCGCAGGTAGGCAATGTTGTGCTCGTCATCGACGCAGTAGTTCCACGCCTCGCCGTGACGCCGCAGACCGCGAACGGTCCGCGTGACGATTTGCCGGCGGGTGACGACCCTTTCCACTTCCGTGCCGTCGGCCTGCCGGATCTTGAGCGTGACCTGCGTGTTCGGCTCACCGAGCAGTCGCTGGATCGCATCATCGATCGACTTGCCGTAGGTGGACTCGCCTTCGATCTCGAGAACGACATCACCAGCCATGATCCCCGCCTCCAGCGCGGGGGAACCATCCATCGGCGAGATGATCGTCAGGTAGCCATCCACGATGTTGACTTCGGCGCCGATCCCGACGTAGGTGCCGCGCAGCTCCCGATCAAGATCCGCGCGGCGGGATGGCGGAATGAACGTGGTGTACGGATCATCGAGCGAGTTGACCATGCCCTCGATGACCGCCTGTTGCATCTTCTTCTGGTCCGGCTCGGTGACGTACCGCTTCAACAAGATGTCCCGGACATCGATCACCGGGCTGAACCATTCGTAAACCGAACTGCGATCCGCAATGGCGAACGGCAGTTGGACGAGCATGGCTCCGGCCAGGACGGCGAGCAGAATAGGCGCGACGGTTCTCTTGATCTTCACAAGCAAGCTCCCTCGAGGTCTTCGGGCGGGTCGGATGAGGAGGTGCTACACCCCATATCCAGTGGTTCTCAACTCTTTTCGTTCCATGATAGGCCGACCGAAGAGCGGTGCCGAGTGAGGAGATTCGGGTCGCCGACACCGGGCAGAATCTTTGGGCTGACACCCCTACAATGGCGATCTGCATCCCGGCCCAAATGGGCCGACCCTGAGGAGAATGACCAGCTCATATGGCGCAAGTAAAACGTGAACAACTGAAAGTCGCCGCCGAGAAAGCCGTGCTCGTCAGCGTGCATCTGACCGGCCAATACATCGACGCTGAAGATCCCTTCCGTGAATTGCGCTCCCTCGCCAAGACGGCCGGAGCCACGATCGTCGGCGAACTGTTGCAGCGACGCGAAAAACCGCGCGGCCGCACCTATCTCGGCAAAGGGAAACTCGAAGAATTGCGTGAGCTCAGCAAGATGACCAAAGCCACGCTGGTCATCTTTGACAACGATCTCACGCCCACCCAGATCAAGCACATCGAAGAAGAAACCGAATGCAAGATCGTCGACCGCAGTGAGTTGATTCTCGATATCTTCGCCAACCGGGCGGCAACGTACGCGGCGAAACTGCAGGTCGAGATTGCCCAGCTTGAGTACACGTATCCTCGCCTCCGCGCCATGTGGACACACCTGGAGCGCATCGTCGGCGGCTCGCCCACCGGAATCGGGACGCGCGGCCCCGGTGAACAGCAGCTTGAGATCGACCGGCGACTCGTCCAGCGGCGGCTCAGCAAACTCAAACGCGAACTCGCCGAAGTGCAGAACCGCAAAACGCGCGAAGTGGCGAACCGGCGCCATGACCACTTCACCGTCGGACTGGTCGGCTACACGAACGCAGGAAAATCCACGCTGTTCAACCGATTGAGCGAAGGCGGGGGCGCCTACGCGCACGACAAACTCTTTGCGACCCTGTCCACGCGTATTGAAAAATGGAAACTGCCGCGCGGCAATGAAGTGCTGCTCTCGGACACCGTCGGATTCATCCGCGATCTCCCCCACCACCTCGTGGCCTCGTTCCGGTCGACTCTGGAAGAGACGATCTATTCCGATCTGCTGATTATCGTCGTGGATGTGGCGGATCCGAACGCTGCCATGCAACTCAACACGGTCAAGAAGACGCTTGATGAAATCGGGGCGGACGAACAGCCACGCATCATCGCGCTGAACAAGGTCGACAAGATTGAGGATCCCAAGCTTTTGAAACAGTGGCGCGAACAGTTTCCGGATGCGGTGGAGCTCAGTGCCGCCACCGGAAAGGGGACCGAGATGCTCGGCACGATCACGCTCAATCAGATGCTCGGCGGCGTGCGGGAGGTTGACATCACCACCACGCTGCGTGACACGCGGACCGTTGATTTCATCGAACGCAAAGCAGAAGTCATCAACCGCCGCTATGACAACGGCACCGTTACGCTCACCGCGCGGCTGGGGCGGCGTCATGTCGATCAGTTGCTGGCATCCGGCTCACGGATGACGCTCAACGGCGAACCGGCACTGGAGGAAGCGAGACGACTGTGGGATTACCCCGAGCCGACGCCCACACCGCTGCCCGACCCGCCTCCGCACGAGAAGCACTGGGGGTAGCGCCGATTTGCCGTGTCACGACGAAGTGTCGGTTCCAGGCCCGACCGCAGTCACCGCCAGTCAACCGGGCCATGAGCGATTTTCCTTCAGATCAGGCGTTCATGGCTTCCAGATTCTCGGATCATGAAGTCGTTCCCCGCCAAGCGGGTTAGAATTCGTGCTTGTTGCACCGGTGCAGGCGGCGTCGCCCCAGAAGACCTCGGATTCCTGCGTCCAGAACTCCCGATCCCTCAACGTATGCCTCCAGAAGACATTCCCGCAACGACCGATGATCTCGCGGAGTCCGTGCCGGACTGGCTCTGGCACGATTTCGAAAGCTGGCGTGGCGATCGGCAACTGCACGCGCTTTACAAGCGACTCGTCGCTCACGATGACCTGCGGTCGTTCCGCAACACGCTGGCGGAAGCGATGGTCGCGCGGCACCTGCTGTTGCACCACTGTGAAATTCGCTTCGAAGTGGAAACCCCGGCCGGACGGGAGTGCGACTTCGAAGTGACCCGGGACGGAGCGCAGTTCTACCTGCACGTCAAGCACCTGATCACCGAGCGGCCAGCGGTCGAACGCATTTCCGTTCCCTCGCGCCTGCGCATGCTGGAACGGATCGAGCGGCCGTACATCGTCAATGTCCGCTGGCACCCGTCGATCACCGATGAGCAGATGCTTTATCTTGTCCGTGAAGCGGAGCAGTTCATCACCCACGCGCGGGTCGGTGAAGAAGCGATGGTTCGTCATCCGAAAACCGAAGCGGAGATCGGCAGTCTGCGTATTCTCGCGCCGTGGGAAGGCACTCACGTCTCGCTGGTCATCGGCCTGCCGAGTGGCTACGTGGATCATGCATCCCGGATGAGGCGCCTTCTTTCGCGCGCTTACCAGCAGTTCATGCCTCGCGCGGAAAACCTCATCCTGATGGGAACCACACATCCCAATGATCTTCGCACGTTCGAAAGCGCATTGCTGGGAGCGCACATTGAACGCTGGGACCGATTCCCCGCACGGGGGAAGCGCATTGCATACGGCCGGGATGAAGACGGCTTCTGGCACGATCGTCGCCACGACCAGTCGCATCTGGCCGGGTGGTTCCTCCTGACCACGGCCGAAAAGCAACTGCAATCGACACTCTGGGAGCGGGAAAACATGAGCGGTGATCCCGACGCGTCCGCGCTAATCGCGTCACTCTTTCGGGCAGCATGACGAATCGGCCAGTTCCGCTAGAATCTGCGGCATGATTGACCCCCGATTTGAACGACTCGCGAAACTTCTCATTGAACATTCCACATCGATCCAGCCGGGCGAACACCTGCTGATCGAGGCGTTTGACGTCCCCGACGCCGCGATCGCGACGCTGGTCAAGGCCTGCCGCAAGGCCGGCGGACACCCGCACGTCGCACTCCGCAGCACACGGTTGATGCGCGAACTGGTGCAGGATGCCACGGAAGAGCAAATCAAAGCGTGGGCATTCTGTGACATTGAACGCATGAAGAAGATGCAGGCGTACATCGGACTGCGCGGCTCGCAGAACGTGAGTGAAATGGCCGGCCTGCCCGAAGAGACCATGAAGATGTACGGCAAGCACTACATGAATCCCGTGCACATCGATCAGCGCGTGAACCATACGAAGTGGTGCGCCCTGCGCTGGCCGACGGCGAGCATGGCGCAGCTTGCGCAAATGAACACCGAACGGTTCGAGCAGTTCTACTTCGATGTCTGCACGCTGGATTACGAGAAGATGGCCCGTGCCGTCGCGCCGCTGGCCGAGCGCATGCGCAAGACCGACCGCGTGCACATCAAGGGGCCGGGCGAGACGGATCTGACCTACTCGATCAAGAACATCCCGGTCATTCCTTGTACCGGTTCCCACAACATCCCGGATGGTGAATGTTTCACTGCCCCCGTCAAGGAGTCCGTGAACGGCGTGATGCAGTACAACACGCCGACCATCTACGAGGGCGAGAGCTTCGAGAACATTCGGCTTGAATTCAAGGACGGCAGGATCGTCAAGGCGACCTGCGAAGGTGGTGACAACGATACGCTGAACTCGATCTTCGACACCGATGCCGGCGCGCGATACGTCGGGGAGTTCGCGATCGGTTTCAACCCGTACATCATGAAGCCGATGAAGGACATCCTCTTTGATGAGAAGATCGCCGGTTCACTGCACTTTACGCCCGGCCAGGCGTACGAGGATGCGGACAACGGCAATCGGTCGGACATCCACTGGGACCTCGTGCTCATCCAGCGCGAAGACTACGGCGGCGGGACGATCTCATTTGACGGCGAAGTCATTCGACGCGACGGCGTGTTCATCGTCGACGATCTGGCGGCTTTGAATCCGGAATCCCTGAAGGGCTGAGCCGTCGTTTGCTCGATGCGAAATCTGGCGAAGAATCGAATCAAACTGCGAGCTTTCTGGGAGTCCGTCATGTTGCAGCGTTCAGAGAATTGCCGACGGTGGCCGGGCGTCCTCGTGACCATGACCGGCATTCTCGGCGTGATCGCCGTTTCGGGGTGCGGTTCCGAACCCGAGCCGGTTCGTGAGATGCGGATCGATGTCGCCGAGCGGGAAGCCGATCGCGTCAAACTCATTTTCCACCAGCCGGAGGTGCATGCACCGTTCACACTGCACCGGAGTGAAGTCGATGATCGCACGTGGCGCTTTGACATCAGTGACGGCGCGCTCTCCGGGCCGTACTTCGGCTCGCTTGATCCCCGGTTTGTGAGCATGGATGAACTTCTTGATCGCGGCGTAGCTGCATCGGACACCCTGCACGTTCTGACGCCGTCCATCGCAGAAGTTCCACTGACACAGATG
>RECV01000208.1 GCA_007693845.1 Phycisphaerales bacterium | reverse complement strand
GCATTCCTATCCATCATGTCACAATGTCCGTCAACACGTGACCATGCACGTCAGTCAGGCGGCGATCGATGCCGTTGCTGCGGAACGAGAGCTTGGTGTGGTCGATGCCCATCAGGTGCAGCATGGTGGCATGGATGTCATAGACCTCGGTCGGGTTGTCTCGATCCAGCGGCTTGTAACCCCATTCGTCAGACGGGCCATAGGTGATGCCGGGCTTGATGCCGCCGCCGCACAGCCAGTTGCTGAAAACATACGGATTGTGGTCACGACCTTTGCTGCCTTGAGTCGATGGCATGCGTCCGAACTCGGTCGTCCAGAGAACGATGGTGTCCTCGAGCAGGCCGCACTGTTTGAGATCCTTGATCAGCGCGGCCGCACCGATCGCCATGCCGCCCGCCAGCGGTCCATGATCGCGCTGGATGTCTTCATGGCTGTCCCAGTTGCGACGAGGAAAACTGTTATCGTTGCCCGACCAGATTTGCACGAACCGCACGCCTCGTTCCAGCAGCCGCCGCGCAATTAAACATTTGCGACCGAAGTACTCGGCCTCTTCGGGAACATTGATCTCGCTGCCATAGCTCTTGCCCGCTGTTTCCAGCCCATACATCTTCAGGATGTGGTCGGGTTCCTGACTGAGATCAAGAGCTTCCGGCGCACTGAGTTGCATCCTGGCGGCAAGCTCATATGTCTTGATTCGCGCATCGAGTCGCGAATCGCCGGGGCGCTGCTGTTCAAAGCCGCGATTCAGTCGGTTCAGCAGTGCAAGTCCATCACGATCACTCTCCGCGGTGACGAAGTCAGACTTCGGCAACAGGTCTTCGATGGGAATGTCGCGCTGCGGAAATATGGTGGTCCCTTGAGTGCTCGCCGGCAGAAATGCCGACGACCAGTTCTTTGGACCGTTCGATGGATAACCTCGATGATCCGGCAGCACGACGAACGTTGGCAGGTTGTCGTTCATCGAACCAAGGCCGTAGCTGATCCACGCTCCCATGCCAGGAAAGCCGGGATTCTGAAAGCCGGTCGCCTGCAGAAATGTCGCCTGGGAATGCACGCCGGTTTTGCCGACGACGTTATGAATAAACGCCATCTCATCAACGACTTCACCAAGCGGCGCAACAACATCGCTGAGCATCTTGCCGCTTTGACCATACGCTTTGAACTTAAACGGCGACTTCATCCACGGGCCAAGCCCATTCTGAAACGCTTCGACATGCTCACCAAAGTCAGACGCTTCGCCATGGTGTTTTTCGAGTGCCGGCTTGTAATCCCACAGGTCCAAATGCGATGCAGCACCGGACATGAACAGTTGCACGATTCGCTTCGCCTTCGCCGGTCGATGCAGGGTCTTCATCGTGCCGCCTGAACCAACATCGATTGCACCTGCTGCGGTTGCGGTCAGTCCGTCCGCCTGCAACAGGGAAGCGAGTGCCAATGCACCAAAGCCATGCGCCGAATGCGAGAGAAAATCACGTCGATGGATGTTAGTCAACATAGACAAACTCGCTAAGGTTAAAGAGGACTCGGCACAGGTTTTCTATACCATGCTTTTCAGCGTAGGTGGTCAATTCGGTCAGTTCGCTTTGCGTTGGTGATCGGCCAGAGATGAGTTGAAAGGCGCGAGCGACTTGTTCAGGCGGCGATGATGCTTCTGTGGAAAGTCTGCTTGCGAAGTGTTTGGACATCGTCAGCGAAAAGCCGTTGTTGAGCAGCGACAGTGCCTGAAGCGACGTCAGCGTTTCGTTGCGCTGGGGCGTGCTCTGGGATGAGTCTGCGCAGTCGAGCGTCGTCATGTACGGGTCGGGCTGCGAACGGACGATGAAGCGATAAATCGCACGGCGGTGCGAAGCTGGGTCGTCAGGATCGAACTTGTGGTACTCGTAATGCGGTGAGTGTTCGGGCCGCTCGAGCGCGAATAGATAATAGCCGGGGCCGCCCATTTTCGTGTCGAGCCTGCCGCTGACGGCGAGCATAGTGTCGCGGATTTCTTCGGCTCCGAGTCGGCGGCGGTTCATGCGCCAAAGGAAGCGGTTGTCGGAATCGATCGTGCTGTTGGATGCGTCGTGTGCTGACGATTGCTGGTACGTCGTACTGGTCACGATCAGTTGATGCAGCTTCTTGAATGATTGACCGTTGTGGCGAAATTCTAACGCCAGCCAATCGAGCAATTCGGGATGCGTCGGCAGCTTCCCCATGCGTCCGAAATCATTGGGAGTATCCACCAGACCGCGACCAAAATGATGCTGCCAGATGCGATTGACGATCGAACGCCAGGTCAGCGGATGATCGGGTCGAGTGATCCACTGAGCGAGCGCTGCGCGACGGTCGCTTTCGGTGTGATCCGGCGGCAGGTTGAAGTGACCGGCTTCCGAGAGTGACAGATCGGAACTCATTTGAATCGGCAGGGTTCCTGGTACCGACGGTGAGAGCGGCTGCTGCACATTGCCCCGATGCAGCAGGTGAATCGCACGCGGCTTGCCGTTTGTCGGACTGAAAGAACCCATTGGAGAGAAGTGAGTTGCGGCAGCGTAAACCAACTTGCCTGATGGCAAAGCCTTGAGCTGGCTCTCCAGCGACACGATCTCCTGGCCGAGCCGTTCGCGCTCGGCCGTTCGCTGGTCAGTGGTAATCCGATCAAGAATCACTTGCCGCTGCTGCTGAGCGTCGGCGAGTTGCGTAATCGCGGCTTCATCACCGGCGCTTGCCCAGATGCCATCGGTCAGATTCGACTTTCTCCATCGCTCCGGCGCCTCGATCGAATCGAGTGACGTCACCACCGACTGCAACGCCACGTTGTTGCCAGCCTGATCGAACACCTGCAGTTCGGCCAATGCGAGAATGAAATCGTTCTGTCGCGGTGCAAGCCTGGTGGCAGTGACGCGGACGAATCGAGCTTTAGTATTCGTAAGCTCGACTTCATAAGGAACAAGCCCAGGATTCGGGACATCCTTCGCAGTGGCATCGTGCAGTATCGTGTCGCTGGACGTTAAGCCGCCGGAAATCTTAAACCGCGCTGGAAAGCCGAAGCCAGCGCCAATGTTATTGAATTCGTCATGACAAGGACGTAACACGATCTTCGAAATATCAACCTCACGCCCCAGATCAATCTGCACCCATTTTTCAGCGTCTTGTTTCGCAGAGATGCCGCTGTGATAGCCGAACTCGGGTCGCTTGGCGGCGGGAGCGGCTCTGGGTTTCAGTTCAGCGATCTGCTTATCGAGTGCCACCAATTCCGGCCCGCCGTCCTTTTGTATGGCCGCATTCAACGTCGTGAGTGCCGCGCGAGTTGACTTCAATTGATCGGCAAGTTGAAGTCGCTGTTTCTCGATCTGCGGGTCAAGGTCATAAGCCCGCTCCGCGCGATCGACCGCTGCGAAGACCGACTGCAGGTTGTAGTAGTGCGTTTGAGTAAACGGATCGAACTTATGATTGTGGCACTGGCAACATTGAATCGTCACCGAGCAAAACGTGTTCATTGTGTTGCTGACCATTTCATCACGATCAGTGTGCCGAGCCACCTTGCCGTCGATCTTGGATTCCGGCACCTCGGCATGCCCGATAAAGTCCCACGGTCCTGCGGCGATGAAGCCCAATCCCAGGATGCCGTCCGCACTGCCGGGAAACAGCACATCGCCCGCTAATTGTTCCTGGACGAAACGTGAGTACGGCTTGTCGTCGTTAAACGACTTGATGACGTAGTCGCGATACGGCCAGGCGTTTGGTCGCAACTTATCTTTGTCGTAGCCGTGCGTGTCTGCGTACTTCACGACATCGAGCCAATGCCGCGCCCATCGCTCTCCATAATGTTCCGATGCCAGCAAACGATCGACGAGCCGTTCATACGCCGAGGGCTTTGTGCCAGCGGGTTCCCGTTGTGACTCATTCACGAACGCTTCGACTTCCTCCGGCGTCGGCGGCAGACCGATGAGATCAAAGTACAGTCGCCGAATCAGGTCTCGCGGTTCAGCGGGCTTTGATGCAGTGAGCTTCTGCTCGGCGAGCGTTTTGAGAATGAAAGCGTCGATCGGATTGGTGACGTCTGGACTCGATGCCGCCATTAGCGCGCCTGTGTCCGGCTTCACCATGGGCGCGAACGACCACCAGTCCGAACCTTCGACGACTGGATCTTCAATCGTAAACCCGTCCGGCCAGTTTGCACCGGCTTTGATCCAATCGGTGATCGCTGCGACTTCGCTGGCTTCCAACGGTTCGCCCGACTTCGGCATCGTCGGCTTCTGGCCGCCGTGCGAGATCAGCACCTGAAGCAACTCGCTGTCATCAGGCTGTCCCGGTTCGACAAAGCCGCTGTCGAGCACGTCGTCGCGCGACTGCAACGAGAAGGTGCCCTCGCGATCGATCGAGTTATGGCAACTCACGCAGCGATGGCCCAGAATGGCAGCAACGCGATCACGAAACAGGTCTTCGGCATGGACGCTGGTGTCGGTGAGGAATAGGCTACCCGAGGCCAGAACGACGACAAGAATCATTTTTTGTATCATAAACTTTCTCGCGTAGAACGGCCTTTCCAGGCTGTTGACAACATTGATTACGGCCTTGAAAGGGCCGTCCTAAAGAGCTGTTTCCCGCCGCAAGGCGATTTAGTACCTGGAAATGCGATTTACTTGCTTTTACTGGTACCAATTCAAGCTCGGTCGCGCCATTGCTTCAATGAGATGTATCCTACAGGCAATTTACCGAAGTGAGTGACAGGCCCACGCGATGAAGGAAGGCACACCGATCGACCCTGAACTGTATGAGCAGTTTCTCACACTGTTTACGCGGGATCAGTTGCGTATTACCGCGTGGATTCGAGCGCTCGTGCCCAATCACACGGCGGCGGCCGATGTATTTCAGGAGACGAGCCTGGAACTCTGGCGAAGTTTTGCCACGTTTCGGCCTGATACCGACTTCCTGCCGTGGGCGCTTGGTGTCGCCCGGCACCAGGTGCTCAAACACTGGCGGACGGCGAAACGGGATCGACTGACCTTCAGCGAAGAATTCCTCCACGAACTGACGGTCGAAGCGATCGGTTTGGCTGATGAACTGATGCCTCGTCAGGCGGCGTTGGATGAATGTGTCAAGCAATTGTCCGATCGCCAGCGTGATTTGATTCATCGTTTCTACGGGGACAACCAGACAGCCGCCGTCATCGCCAGTGCGTGGGAGCGTTCGGTGCATGCGGTCTACAAGTCTCTGAAGGTCATGCGCCGGGCGCTGCTGGAATGTGTCGAGGCGAAGTTGGCGGGGCAGACGTCATGAGCCCAATCGGAAGAGCACCACACGATGGAGACGAATCAATGAATAAGCCAACCGTTGCGGAGCGGGTCCTTGAACTTGCTGAATACGTTCTTGCGGAAACCGCATCCGATAATGAAATCGCGGAGTTGGAATCGCTGATGGTCGACAAGCCCGAGCTTCGCCGCGTCTACCTGCGTTACGCATTGCTTCATGGCCAGCTCGCATTGACGACTGCTGGCCTACCGGAAACCGGGCTGCATCCTCTGTCAACCAGTGAGTCTCTTGTGTCGTCGAAGTTGCAGCCGGCGGCTGGTCATCGCAGCTGGCTTTTCGTGGTAACGTCGTTAGCGGCGACAATACTTCTGGCTGTGTCTGCGGGAATCTACTTCGCCGGTTCCAGGGGCAATCTCTGGGGTGTTTCGGCGAACCTATCAGAAATCGCAAGCAACGATCTGGCGACAGTCGGTCACTATGACAATCGCAACTTGCCGGTTCACGTCGTCGGAGTTCTGAGCACGGATCGACTTACAAATATCTCGCCCACCACGTTCACGGTTCATCGCGGGGCAACGCGGCTGACAACAACGGATGGCACCAATGTGCAGATCGAAGGTCCGGCGATGTTTGGAGCCAGCTCCAGGTCGGAAGGAGTGTTGTTTGAAGGTTCCGTTCACGCGAGCCTGACTCGGCCCGACTCGAATTACTCGATTCAAACCAGCAGCCTACGAGTGGTGGACCGCGGCACCAATTTTCGCGTCGCCACGATGGAAAATGACCAAATACGTGTCGATGTGATTGATGGCGAAGTCGAAGTTCAGTCGCGAGTACGAAGGCCGCTTTACTACTGGAGTTTTGACGACCGTGGTTCAGGCGGCACCGCCGAGTCTGAAGCCGACCTGCGTTACAGCCATGATCACATCAAGCGATCGCCGGGTTTGGTCGGAGCGGGAGCACTGGTCTTCGAGAATCGAAAAGATGAGTTTGTCCGTATCGAAACCGGCACGGGGGTTGAAGTCGGCACCGGCGACATGGCGTGCAGCAGCGGGATCAGCATCGAGGCGCTTGTGGTCTGTCGATGGAGCGGCCGCTTCATGGACTATGACGAGATCTTTCGTAAGGAAGATGGAAACCATCGCATGCTGCTGAGCTTTCAGAATGATGGTGACTCGAACAACTTTGATATTCCCGAAGTCCTACCCGGCCCGTGTTTGAGTTTTGGGCTGCATTTGGAAGGGCACGGCTACAGTGAGTTGGACATGCCCCTTGACGGCAATGACGGTCGACCGACGCTGCGGGAATTGACCGACGGCATGCCGCACCACATTGTCGCCACCTATGACAGTTTCACAGGGCGGAAAGCGATCTATGTTGATGGCCGACTGCGATTCTCGCATGACTTTCCGATGGGTACCCTGATCCTCAATGGCGGGCCGACTCCTGCGACGATCGGAAACTTTAACAACCGCGAACCGTTCACAGGAACGATCGACGAAGTCGCCTTCTACGATTTCGCGCTCTCACCCGACGAAATCTCCGCACACTACCAGCGAGCGATGCGCGGCGAGCCCTATTTCGAACCTCAATCCGGTTCGCTCGTTTCAGAACGCTGGCTCGCCATCACCTTGGTCGGTGCTGGGACTTCGCAGGTTTTCGACACCCTCACTGGCCTCGCCATCCCGTAGTCGATTAGGTAACCGCTTTCGGGTAGTCTTTGCCAAACTCTCAGTCGTGATCGACGTTGCCGACGGGGTTGCAAACCGCAGTGTCACTGATTTCATTTTCCGATCACCTTATTCGACAATCAATTCGCCATTCATGATCATCCAGTGGCCCGGAAAGGTGCACAGGTACGGGTATCGCCCGGGTGTGGTGGGGGCTTGAAAATAAATCGTCTGGCTCTGGCCGGGACCAACGATGTCGGTGTAACAGAGAACATCATCGGACTGGGGAATGTATTGACGCGCGAATGCCTCGGGATCAGCGATCAGCTTGTTGGCTAGTTCTCCCACACGTTGTAGCGATCCAGGTTTGGCCAACGCCCAGTTGTGAGGCACGACGTCTGGGTTGTTGAGTGTGAACGCGATCGACTGGCCAGCGCGGACGCGGATTTCTTTTCTCTCGTAGGACAGGTTTTCAGCCGTCTTCAATTCAAGCGGCTGCAGGCCGGCAGCGAAACGCTTCCAACGCGCAATCCCCGGGCTGTCGATTCCCGTGTCCAGGCCGGTGACGTGCCACACATCGCCCTGCATCGTGCACACCAGCGCACTGC
>RECV01000244.1 GCA_007693845.1 Phycisphaerales bacterium | reverse complement strand
TCGCCTTCGATCACAAAGATCACGTCCTCGGCAATATTCGTCGCCATGTCCGCGATACGTTCGAGCTTGCGCGCGACCGAGAGCATGTTGATCGCGAAGGCCGTGACCTCGACGTCTTCCTGGATGCTGGACTGCGCCCAAGCGAACATTTCCTTGAGCATGTCGTCGACCTGGTCATCCGATTTACGGATGTTGTTGCAGAGCGACCGGTCATTGTTGGCCAGCGCCGCGAGGGCATCATCGAGCATCCGGCGCGTTTGAGTCGCCATTGCACGCATTGTGGCCGGTGGCTCAAATGTGCCTGGCAGCTGTTCCATCGCAATGACGCGTTTGGCAATGCTCTTGGCCATATCCGCGATTCGCTCCAGATCGGTGTTGATGCGCATGACCGACAGGATGAAACGGAGATCCGTCGCTACCGGTTGGGTGAGCGACAGGAGCCGCAGACACTCCCTTTCGATGTCGAGGTCCATGGCGTCGATTTCGTCATCGCCCACCCGAACCGTCTGGGCTTCGGCCATGTTGTGGCTGAACAGCGCGTCGATGGATTCGCTAACCCTTTCCTCTACGCTGGCGCCCATGTTGAGGATGTGGCGGCGGAGGTTGATCAGTTCTTTATGAAGCTCAACGGACACGGGAAGACTCCGGAGGAGATAGTGGAAAGTATTGGAGAGTCGAGCCGGAATGAGAGTATTTGTCAAGTCACTGCAAGCGGCAGGTCAGATGAGATCTGACGGCGATGATCAGCCGAACCGACCGGTGATGTAGTCCTCGGTCTGCTTCTTGGACGGTTTCTGGAACATCACTTCGGCCGTGTCGTACTCGATCAACTCACCCATGTACATGAAGGCGCAGTAATCGCCGACGCGGGCCGCCTGTTGCATGTTATGCGTGACGATCACGAGGGTGTAGTTTTCTTTCAGCTGCATCATGAGTTCTTCGACCTTGGCGGTCGCGATCGGGTCGAGCGCCGAGCACGGCTCGTCCAGTAGAATCACTTCCGGCTCAATCGCGATGGCGCGGGCGATGACCAGACGCTGCTGCTGCCCGCCGGAGAGTTCCATGGCCGGGGACTTCAGACGGTCCTTGACTTCGTCCCACAACGCGGCGTGGCGCAGCGATCGCTCCACCGTCTCGTCGATCACGCTCTTGCGGCGCACGCCCTGGATTCGCAGGCCGTAGGCGACGTTTTCGTAGATGGATTTGGGGAACGGATTCGGCTTCTGAAAGACCATACCGATGCGCCGCCGCAATTCCGGGACATCGACGTTCTTGCTGTAGATATCCTGGCCGTCAAGGAGAATCTCACCGCTGATCTGTGCGATGTCAATGAGGTCGTTCATCCGGTTGAGACAGCGAAGGAGGGAACTCTTTCCGCAGCCGCTGGGCCCGATGAACGCGGTGATCCGCTTGTGGGGGATCATCATCGACACATCGCAGAGGGCATGGTTACTGCCGTAGTGGAGATTGAGCGCGTTGAGCTGGAAGCACGGCGTCTCCTTGCTCAGATCAATCGCCTCCGTCGTCGCACCCTTCGGCGCGTCTCGACGGAACTCCGGCGTGAGGTTGGGCACGTGGCGCTCGGGCGTGCTGCCGACTTCCCGGGCGTTGTTCTCCATGGTTGCAGAGGTTGTATCGGTTGCGGGCTTGGTCATGATCGTCACTACTTTCGTCCGGGGAACTCAGGTGATTCGTCAGAGATGATGGGCCGGTGGTGACATCAATCGCTGTCGCTCTTGAACTTTTCGCGCAGACGATTTCGGATTGCGATCGCCGTCAAGTTCAGGACGATGATGATGAGAACGAGGGTCAGCGCGGTGGCGTACACCAGCGGTCGGGCCGCTTCGACATTCGGGCTCTGGAACCCGACGTCGTAGATGTGAAAACCGAGGTGCATGAAGCTTCGGTCCAGGTGAAGGTAGGGAAAGTTGCCGTCCATCGGGAGGTTGGGTGCGAGCTTGACCACACCGACGAGCATCAGCGGCGCCACCTCGCCGGCTGCCCGCGCGACGGCGAGGATCAGCCCCGTCATCATCGCCGGGGCCGCCATCGGAACGACGGTGCGCCAGATCGTCTCGGCCTTGGTTGCGCCGAGCGCCAACGACCCTTCACGCACACTCTTCGGTATGCGGGACAGCCCTTCTTCCGTGGCGACGATCACCACCGGAAGCGTCAGCAGCGCCAGCGTGAGCGAAGCCCAGAACAGCCCGGGGCGTCCGAAGGTCGGCGCGGGTTGAGCGGCCTGAAAGAATTGATCGTCAATCGCCCCGCCGAGGAAGTACACGAAGAAGCCGAGTCCGAAGACCCCGAAGACGATCGAAGGAACGCCGGCGAGGTTGTTGACGCAGATACGGATCAGTCGTGTAAACGGTCCCTGCCGGGCGTACTCACGCAGATAGATCGCTGCGAGCACGCCGACCGGCGTCACGATGATTGACATGACGATCACCATCAGGACCGTGCCGAAGATGGCGGGAAAGATGCCGCCTTCGGTGTTCGCTTCACGGGGATAGTCGAAGACGAACTCCTTGAAGCTGTCGACGTAGTGGCCAATCTTTTCTCCAAAGCTCATCACGTTCGGCCGGGCGGCGCGAACGATATCAGACATGGCGATCGTGACGGTGCGTCCTTCGGCGGTTTCGGCCCGGACGGAGTCCCGGTCCATTTGTCGGCGCAGATCGTTGCGGTGCAGGTCGAGTTCCTCGTACTCCTCCTGGAGAGCGGCGTGTTGCTCTTCCAACTCCGCCATCGCTTCCGGTGTATCCTCACCACGCAGTTCAAGTCGGCGCTGGGCGAGCCGAATTTGTTCCTGCTGATAGGCAATGCCGCCGATGTCGTAGCGTTCAATCTGCAGGATTTGCTGTCGCAGATCAACCGCCCGGGCGACGCGTTCATAGAGTTCATCCCACGCGGCCTCTCCTTCGGCGACCACCTCGCCATCTTCAAGAATGGCTTCCAGGTAGCCGTAGAAGTTCCCCCACGTCATGCGTTCGAGAACAAGGGCGTTCTCGGGATAGGTCCACTCGCCCATGTGGTCACCGATGTACCACGCGAAGTCGCGGCTGGTGATGTCACGGTTGCCAAGCTGCAGCAGGTGGCGGGTGACAATCATCTGATCTTCCGGAACATAGAAGCCCGCTTCGCGCACCACGGTGGCGGTCACGGTTTCACTGCGCCGGACCGTGCCCAACAGGCGCACGGGCTCCTCGTCAGGCACGGTATACGTCGTTTCGATGACCGCGGCAGGCCAGAAGTGTGACAGGCCGCGAACGGCGATCAGGCCAATGAGCCCGACCACCATAATCATGGAGATGGCGATCGCGCCGGCATTGAGCCAGATGTACGGAGAGCCGGATTTGTACCACTGTTTGAGCATGGAGGTGTCAGCGTGTGGGGGCTATGTTGAGTGATCGGGATCGTTGTTGTCGATGACCGTGATTCGGTGGGACACAGAATGGCTTAGATCGAGGCATACTTCTTCCGTAGTCTCTGTCGCACGATCTCCGCAATTGTGTTGAAGACGAAGGTGAGTGCGAACAGCACCAGGGCGGAGAGGAACAGAATGCGATAGTGCGTGCCGCCGACTTCGGTCTCGCCCATTTCGACCGCAATGTTGGCCGAGAGGGTTCGCATGCCTTCAAAGATGTTGAAATTCGTCACCGGACTGTTGCCGGTGGCCATCAGCACGATCATGGTTTCCCCCACGGCCCGGCCGAGGCCGATCATCACCGCGGAGAAAATGCCGGGGCTGGCGGTGAGAATGACGATCTTCATCATCGTCTGCCATGGCGTCGCGCCGAGGGCGAGCGAGCCCTGCGTGAGGTGCTTCGGCACATTGAAGATGGCGTCTTCGGTAATCGAGAAGATCGTCGGAATGACCGCAAAGCCCATCGCGATGCCGACCACGAGCGCGTTGCGCTGGTCGTAGGTCAATCCGATATCCGTGAACCACTGCCGCATGTCGCCGCCGAAGAACCAGACATCCAGCAGCGGACTCATCTTCACACACGCCCATCCGATGAAGATAATGACCGGCACGAGGATCGCCGCTTCCCAGCCCGGCGGAATCGTGCTCCGCGTCTTGGCGGGAATCATCGACCACAAGAGGCCGAAGAGCAGAATCCCGAGCGGCATGAGAATCAGCACGCTGAAGACCGCGGGCAGGTGATTCTCTACGAACGGCGCGAACCACAAGCCCGCGAGAAAACCAAGAATCACCGTTGGCAGCGCTTCCATGATTTCAATGGACGGCTTGACGATCCCTCGCAGCTTCGGCGTCATGAAATATGCCGTGTAAATCGCGCCCATGATGGCCAGGGGCGTGGCAAAGAGCATCGCGTAAAACGCCGCCTTCAGAGTGCCGACCGTCAGTGGAACGAGTGAAAACTTCGGCTCGAACTCGTCCGTCGCGGAACTCGATTCCCAGCGGTACTGCGGATCTTCGTACCCCTCGTACCAGACCTGCTGCCACAGCGCGTGGAACGAAGTCTGCGGATGATCGTTCCGAACGAGGTAGTAGTGTAACCGCTCGCTTTCATCGAGCAGGAACAAGCCGTTAGCGCGGGGGGACAGCATGGCAAACCGGATTCGGTCGTCGACGGCGTGCTTGCTCAGCAGTGTTCGGTGCGAGGTCGAAAAGTGAATGCCGATGTTGCCGGCATCGTCCGCCGTCACGAACCCCTTTCTGGAGTACTCGGGATTAATGCTCGAAATCGGCGCTTCGTGCGGCGTGAAACTGCGAATCTCCGTCAGCCGCCGCACGTTTTCATCGTCGCGCACCAGCATCCACTGCGTCAGGGAACCATCCGAGCCGCCCACCACGAGTGAGACCGTGCCGAGCAGGTACTTCATCGTGGTGATTTCGGGATCTTCCCCCAACGCTTGGGCACCGCGCCGCGAGACGACACGCTGGCTCTCCATGAACTGCGCGTCAGCGGGATTGCGTATGCGGTAATAGTGCACATACCCTTCAGCATCGCCGACAAGCAGGTCCGCCATGTCCATGCTGATCATGAGCCGGTTGATGGTCGTGTCCGGCGAGTCAAGGTCATAGGCATTGCGCGTCGTTTCGGTGGCGAAGAGCGTACGCCGAACGGAAAACTCAATCAGCCGGAGCCGGCCGTCATCGGTGGAGATGGCCGCCTTGATGGTGCCACCCGATCCCTGCTGCACGCCGATGGAGGTGATCGGCCGTCCCTGATCGTCGCCTGCCATCGGCTTGTCATCGAACGGATACACCAGCTTCGGCGTGACCAGACGGACATCGTCGGGATAACTCAGATCTTCATCGTGCTGCACGATGATGAACTCACCGTTGGAGAGTCCCACCGCCACCAATTGAGTGCGTGGTTCGCCGGCACCGAAGGAGGTGATCTCGACGCCTTCGGGGATCGGCAGCATCTCTTCGAGTTTGACCTCGCCGGTTGCAGGGTCGAAGAACGTGACCGAGCCGTCCTGCGCGAACCGCACCCCGACTTCCATGTACCGCTCCATGGCAACGTGAAGGGTGGGTGCGTCTGAACCCGGAGCCGGATAGGTCGCGATATGTTCGATCGACGCGGCGCGGAAGAGCGGAACGACCTCGATGAACAGGTAGAGAAAGATCAGTCCCAGGGCAATGATGACGCTGACGCCGCCGACGCCGACAAAATAGCGCGAAATGCCGTTCTTGACGCCTCGCCACTTCCGTATGCCCGTCGCCGGCGCGGTGAGGGACGAATAACCGGAGCTCGCCAGTGGTGTCAGCGGCGATTCCGGCGGGGATCCGTGGGTTTCGTGCGACTCGTTGCTCACGATCGGTCATGCTCCGAAAGGCAGGGGGTGACCACGCCGGAACCATCGAGTTTCCGGCAAACTGAACCTGCGGAATCGTTGCCATAGCGTGTTCGGGTTGCGCTAAGATCGCGCAGGGGTTGGATAAGGATTCGTTTCCCCACAGTGGACGTCGCGTCGAAGCCCTCCCTCGGCGAGCAGCCAATCGTACAGGGATCGACCGGCTCGCTCCGAAACGGAGCATGCAGGTTGATCCCCGGGGGAGATCCCGCGTTTGATGAACTGAGGCCGAGAGCAGGCCGCCCCGCCTTCGAATCAGCGCTGCGAAATGTAGCTCAATCGCTCCGCATCCGTATCAGCCGGCTCCGGGCGGAAGCCGTTCTCAACGGCAATAATCCGGCCTCGATCGTTCGCGCGGTGCAGCGGCATGACGATCGTGCGGAAACCCCATGCCTGATTCAGCCAGTCGTGTAACGAACGAACCAGTTGCCGATCGTGGTTCCTCTCAAGCCCCGACTCGGTGACCCAGTACGAAACCCGCACCGCCGGCCGGGGAAGGTCGGTCATCTGATCCTCCGGAATCGGCTTGAGATACACGCAGCCGAGATACGCTGACCCATCCGGCGACAGAACCGCGTAGGTGTACGCCTCGTTGGCCTGGTGCTCACGCCAGTGACGTTCAAGGTCCGTGCGGTTCGCTTCCACGGTGGCATCCTCACTCGGCCAGTTGCCCCAACGCAGCGTTTCTCGCAAATGCTCGCGACTCGACATGAACGCGTCGTAATCCATTTGGGCGTGTTCCGGCTTGAGCGGAACCAGCTTCATCTGCGCGGTCGCGAGCGGCGCTGGCTCGGCATAGGCCGGCGACCAGGGATTCGCCGTGCCTCCGGCGGCGCAACCCGAGAGGATCACGGTGAACAGAACCAGTGCAGCGATCGGGAAAATAGATTGTTTCATGGGCTCGAATCGTACCCACGGTTCCGAAAAGGACAAGTCGGCCCCCGAACGTCCGGTCCCAATCTCGGCCTACGGCTGCTGAGCCGTGGCTCGGACACCGTTCGCAGCGTGGACCAGTTGCCGCGCCCGCTCTGGATCTATCGGATTCCGCCACTCGCCATCATGCTTCAGCCAGCTGCCGACGATCAACGCATCGGCGTAGGCGAAAAGATCAGGCACCGAGTCCGGCGTGACGCCCGAACCGACCAGCAGCGGCAGACGTGTGGCCACGCGGACGCAACCGAGATCATCGATCCGGATCGCCTGCCCCGTCGCCAGTCCGGTCACGATCACGCCATCCGCGCCGAAGAACTCCGCCGCCTTGGCGAACTCGCCGACATCCAGATCCCCCGTGATCGCATGCGAGCAGTGCTTCTTCTTGACATCCGCCAGAATGCGCACGCTCTCCGCGCCGATCGCCTTGCGATACCGCAGCAGCGGCCCGGCATCGGCTTCCATCATCAATCCTTCATCCGCGACCGTCGCGAAGACGAACCCTTCAGTACGGATGAACTCCGCGCCGATCGTGTACGCGACCGCCAGCGCCTGCTGGTTTGCGCCGGCCAGGATCTGCACGCCCAGCGGACACTCCACCACCCGCCGCACCGCGTGGCCGATCAATGTCATCGCCGCCGTGATCTCCGGCCCGACCGTGCCGCGCAGGTACGGCACATCGTGCATGTTCTCGATCAGCACCGCATCAAAGCCCGCTTCCGCCAACTGCCGCGCTTCGTTCACGCAGTGCTTGACGATCGCGCCCAGCGGCTGATCATGGTTCGGCGTCCCGGGCAATGCCGGCACATGGACCATGCCGATCATCGCTTTGTCACACCCGAAAATTTCATCGGCGTTGATCATGGCTGGCTCCGCCTGAGGTGACGCAATCGATCCACCGGCAGAATTGTACCGACATCAGACCGCTGGCGACGGAATCCCGGCCCGTGAGA
>RECV01000150.1 GCA_007693845.1 Phycisphaerales bacterium | reverse complement strand
GTGGCCATGTCCCGTGCGATGAGGGCGACGACTTCTTCCTGAAGCTGGCGGGCTCTGCGGACGCGGGTGGCGTTGGAGAGGTCGTTCACCATGATGCTGAACGCACGTCGGCGACCGTCGGGCATGGTGACGAAACCGCTGAGGCAACTGACTTCGCGGATGTAGCCGGACTTGGCCTGCACCTTCGCGCTGTAAAGATTCGTGTTTCGGAAGCGGTTCCGTAACGTGCCGGGGCCGCCGGGCTCTGCGAGACTGGCGATGAAGATATCACTGAGCTGGGAGTCGTTGTGAAACGAGTTCAGCCAGGCGGTCAGGGTGTGCGGCGCAACGCGATTGTCGCGGCTCAGGCCGGAGCCGTCCGCGACAACAACGCCGGCGACCAGCGAGGGTGTGCCGAGCCGATCGAGAATGGCGTGGCGGAGCACTGCAGAGCCGTTGGTCCACGTCCCGGACTGGCCGGTCATCTTGGCGCCGCAGCGCTTCAGCAGGGACTCGGCGTACATGTTCTGACTGTCGCGGTTGCAGCGTTCGATGATGGTTGAAATCGGCGTGCTGATGATCGGCGCGATCAGTTCGCCGTCGAGTCCCTGTTCGTGTTCACCCGCCAGTCGAACGCGGTCGACGGCCACCCCATTCTCGCGCAGTCGATCGCGCAGGATGGAGCCGAACATTTCAGGCACGTTATGAAGCGTGACGGGAACGGGGACGCGGTACTCGAACTTGACATTGCCGTAGAGCGTCATCCGATTGGTATTGAGTCTTCGCGCGATCCAGGCGGTGTTGTTGTCGTCAGATTTCCGGTTGCTGGTTGCCTGATTGGAAATGTCCAGACCGGTGTAGCGCGGCTCGAAGGAGGCAATGCTGGGGCGGCGGCCCTCGACCGGGCGCGGATAAACGTGCAGCACGTTCAGATGGAAGTTCAGGCCGGCGACTTCCGCGCAGTAACGACGATTGAGTTGATCGATCGGCCAGGTGTCATGCACGAACTCGCGGTCAAAGATGCGGTCATCGACCACGATTTCCTTGAAGGAGTCGATGCCCGACCGCTGGACCGGCTTGATCCAGAGCTGAAGGAAGTCTTCCACATCGAGCCCGATGCGGTCGTCGATCTGGGTGATGCTCAGCAGATCGGGATCGCCGAAAGCGGGATCACCATCGCCGCGAACGATGAGGCGCTGGCCGTCGGAGAGGAGTTTGGTTTGAAAGATGAAGTCCCCGCCGAGGATGTGGAGGGCCGCGCCGGTGGTGAGCAGTTTCATATTGCTCGCGGGAACCATCGCCGCTTTGCTGTTCAGACTGACGATTTCGGCGTTGGTCGCGGAATCCCGGACACTGATGCCCACCGATGCGCCTTCCAGCGATGCCCCGCGGACGGCCCGGTCAATTCGCGCGGTGAGATCCGCCATCGCCGTGGCGGAGAGCATCATTGTGAGGAGCAGGGCGAGGGCCGGCACCGTTCGTAGCAATCGGGGCATCATCGTTCCTTGAAGGGTATGCGGAGAAGGGATCAGAAGACAGGCGGTCTTCATGGTATCGGCGGAGCTTCGGGTAAATCTTCACCAGCGGCCATGGGATGGGCCAGGGGATGGGTCACGGGGATTACGTTAGGGGGTAGACTTTCGTTATGGCGGACCGTCAGGCCTGCGAACGACGCGTCTATCGACTGGCGACCCTGTTGACCGGCAACCCGCGCCTGGCGGCCGGGGTGATAACCGTGGTCGTCGATGCCCGGCCGGATCTCGACCGACTGGACAGCGCCCATCTCGATCGGCTGACGGTCCTGCGCAGTCGGGAGATACGTCCCGGCCGGCTGGTCGATCCGGCCCTTCCGGACGAGGTGGCCGAGACGCTCGCATCGCTGCCGCCCCAACAGCGGGAAGCATGGGTCTTTGCTCGGGTGTACGGCATGCCGCTGCGTGAGATTGCCCGGGCGATGGACTGTTCGCTGAAGGCGATCGAGCGGCACCTGGACCAGGCCGATCGGGCTATGGAAGCGTTGAAATCGATCTCCGCTGAAGAAGCCGCCAAGAGACTGCTGGCATTTTCGATGAGACTGGATGTGCCCGCTTTCTACCGGATACAGCAGCGGCGACGGCGCATCGTGCGGCAACTGCTGGCGGGATTGGTTCTCACGCTCGGGATCGCGCTGATCATCGTGGTCTGGAGAGCGATGACCACGCCGTAGCGTGGCCATAGCCGGTCGAGATCAACTCGGCTGAGCGTGAAGCGCCGCCTGGCGAGGCCAGGGCCAGGGCAGGCCGAACGATTGAAAGGCTTCACGCCACGTGCGGCACGATGCGCACTGGCCGCACGGTACGGGCTCGCCATGTTCGCAGGGCCAGAAGGCATCGAGCGGCACATCGCAATCATCCGCGAGTTTGATGACATCCGCTTCAGTCAGGTCGACGAGCGGAACGTCGATCAACACATCTCCTGCTGCAGGGCCGGCTGACGGGCCTTCTGGTGGGCCCGCTGACGGGCCGGTCTCGTCATTCGATCCACAATCGCGGATCAGGTCCGTCAACGCATCGATCTGCCGAACGACTTCGCCGATCGCTTCCACATCATGTCCGACGTGGAAGGGGCAGAGGATGCGCGAGACGCCATGGGTGCGGGCTGCGCCGGCGGCAAGGACGAGCGTATAGGCATCGAGCAGTCGGTAGGCCGGGCCGGTGATCTGCGCCGGTGGGGGCGGCAGAAGCTCGTGCGTCACGAGATCCAGTTGATCGAGGTGCCGCTGCACCATGGCGGATCGGCGCGATTGGGCGGGATGCGTGCCGTTCGGCTCGATGACGACGAACCGCGTGCCGGTGGGCTGGATCGCGGCGAGTGTCAACGCTGCCAGCCGGCCATCATCAATCAGAAGAACGCAGTCATCGCTCATCACACCGCGATTATCGGCTTGGAGAGGGCGATTCCAGCACTCATTCGTCGGCGAAGTTGCGTTCCCACGCCGCCTCCGGCCGATTGAGTGCGGGTGATCCGATTTTTTGCCCAGGCCGAGTCCGTTTCGTCTGCCGGGTCCGAGCCGACCTTTGTGTGGATCGACTGGATGGTGCTGGCGGGCTATGTCCTGCTGGTGGTCCTGATCGGGCTCTGGGCGAGTCGGCGGCGGGGGCGTGATGGCGATGACTATTTTCTGGCCGGCCGTTCCATGCCCATGTGGGCTGTGGCGATCTCGGTGCTGGCGACCGCGCAGTCCGCCGCCACGTTCGTCGGTGGGCCGCAGCAGTCCTACGCCGGCGACCTGACGTACTTTGCCTCCAACCTCGCGCCGATCATTGCCGCGATCATCGTTGCCATCTGGTTTTTGCCCGCGTTCTACCGGCACGGCGTGACGAGCGTGTACGAACTGATCGGCCACGAGATGGGCACGGGCGCGCAGAAAACCGCCTCCGCGATGTTCATGATCGGCCGCGTCTTCGCTTCCGGCGCCCGCCTCTTCATCGTGGCGATTCCGTTCTCACTGGTCGCGTTTGGTGACATCGAACCGAATCAGCTCGTACTGTCGATCCTGATCATCGCGATCGTCGCCACGTTCTATTCGCTCGCCGGCGGCATCCGCGCGGTGATCTGGACGGATCTCCTGCAGGTCATTGTTTACGTGGTCTGCATTCTGATCGCGCTGGTTCTGATCTGGCGTCTGATCCCGGTCGGGGCGGGCGAGATCATCACCGCCCTGCGCACCGAGGAAGCGGGCAGCAAACTGCTCATTGTCGATCTCGGGCTGGACTTTTCCCAGCCGTATTCGCTCTGGGCGATTCTGACCGGGTTGATGCTGTTCAACCTCGCGGCCCTCGGAATGGATCAGGATCTCACACAACGCATGCTGACCTGTAAGTCGGCGCGGCAGGCGAGCGGTTCCGTGTTGCTTTCCGTTCTGATCACACTACCGGTCGTGTTCATCTTTCTCGTCATGGGATTGCTGCTGTATGTGTTTTACGAACGACCCGATCTGATGGGCGAAGCGGCCCCGTTGCTTGAAGTGGAGCGGACGGGGCGCGTGTTCGTCGATTTCATCCTTACGGAGATGCATCCGGGGGTGCGCGGCTTGATGATGGCGGGGCTGTTTGCCGCCGCGATGAGCACCATGGACTCGGGTCTCAACGCGATGAGTTCGACCAGCATCGCGGACTTCATCCGCCCGTGGCGCACACGACGGAACGTCAACGCCTCATCGGGCGATCTGACGGAACGACGGATCGGTCGCGCGTTGACGGTCTTCTGGGCTCTGGCGATCTCCGGCTTCGCGGTCGTCTGCATCTTCTGGTACGAACGGGAGTTTGAACGGACGGGAGAAACGCTGATCGATTTCGCGCTCGGAGTTATGACATTCGCCTACAGCGGTCTGCTGGGTGTTTTCTTTACCGCCGTCTTCACCAACCGCGGCAATGCCCGCAGCGCGGTCGCCGCGATGATGGTCGGGTTCGTGGCGATACTCGCGATGAACGAGACGTCCCGGGCGATCTTCCCGTGGCCGATCGAAGATGTGCTGGAGACGCTCAACGCATGGCTTACCTGGCCATTTCGAATTGGTCTGGAAGAAGGTCAGTCACCGGCCTTTGCCTGGCGGCTGCTGATCGCCACCGTACTGAGCACGGCGGTCTGCATGATTCCGAAAAGGGGATCGCATAGATGAGTGTTGGTGCCCGTGAAATCCGCTTGGGTCTGGTTGCCGGTCCGTGGTGCGCGGATATGATCCTCACTTTGCCGGTGCTGCGGGCGCGTGGTGCCCCGCCGATCCGATGGGAGCGACGTTCATGAATATCGTCATCTGCGGCGCGGGAGAGGTCGGCAGCCATGCCGCGGACACCTTCGCCACGGCCGGTCATGACGTCACGTTGATCGATCAGGATGCCGAGCGGCTCAGCGTTGCCATGGACACGATGGACGTCGGCACGCTCCAGGGCAATTGCGCTCAGGCGGATGTACTGACTGAAGCCCAAGTCGGGGCGGCGGATCTTCTCATCGCCGCGACCAATCTCGACGAAATCAATATTCTGACCGTCTCAATCGCCAAGGCGCTCGGCGTGAAGAAGACCATTGCGCGCGTTCACCGGGGGACGTATTTCGAAGGTCGGGGACTCGATTACCGCAAGCACTATGACATCGATCAGCTCATCTGCCCGGAGTACTCGACCGCAACGGCGATTGCGCGCACGCTTCGCAATCCCGCGGCGCTGGCGATCGAACACTTTGCGCGCGGCCGGGTGGAAATGCAGTCCTTTCCCGTGACCAAGAACGCCGCAGCATGCGACAAACCGCTTTCCCAGATCAAGCTGCCGCGCGGCGTGCGCGTCGCGGCGATCACCCGTGGCGATTACGTCTTCATTCCCGACGCAAAAACGGTGCTGCAGGCCGACGACCGGATCATTCTCGTCGGCAATTCCGATGTTTTTTACGAAGCTCGTAAGCAGTTCCATCGTGACGAAATCGGCAAACGCACGATTGCGATCATGGGTGGAGGGATCATGGCCATCTGGCTCTGCCGCGCGCTTCGAGATCGGAACTGGTCGATCCGCGTCTTTGAGACCGATCGCAAACAAGCGGAGGAGATTGCTGAACGGCTTGACTGGGTGACGGTCATTCAGGCCGACCCGACCGATCGCAACGTCTTTCAGGAAGAGAACCTTGCGCTCGCGGATGTCTTTGTCGCCCTGCTCGATGATGATGAAGCGAACATCATCGGTTGCGTGCTTGCCAAGAGTCTCGGCGTGCTCGAGGTCGTGGCGGTGGTGCAGAAGTCGAACTTCCTTGATCTGCTCTATCACATCGGCGTGGATCGTCCGTTCAGCCCGCGCATGGTGGCCGTCAAGGAAATCGAGGGCGTGCTTGATGACAGTCCGCTGCGGCTCATGGCCTCGCTGGCGGAGGGATACGTGGATGTGTACCGGGTCAAACTCGGTGCAGATTCGCCGCTGATCGGACCGCCTCTTCGGGATGTGAAACTCGGTGCGAACTGGGTCATTGCTGCGATTCGGCGCGATGGCCTGGTCTGGGTGCCCGCGGCCGATGACGTGATCGAGCCCCACGATACGCTGCTCGTGATCGGCAAACACGGCAGTGAGAAGTCATTGCAGAAGATCGTGCAGGGTAAACAACTCGTAAAGAACTGAAGCAGTGAACCACCGGTACGTCTTCTCACAACTCGCACTGCTCTTTCTCGTCCTGAGCTTGATCCTGTTCGTGATGGCGGGGGGATTTTTCGGGACGCACATGTTTGTGGAGGAGTATCAGATCGATCCACAGGCCCGCAGCGCGCTCATCATCAGCGGTGCAATCGGATTGATCATCGGCGGTCTCCTTTGGCTTTTCACGCGCGGCGGGGTCAAGCGGCTCGGCCGCAAGGAAGCCCTCTTGCTGGTCGCGCTGAGCTGGATTCTCGGCGCAGCGTACGTTGCACTGCCGTTTTATCTCTGGGCGAACCTGCACCCTGACATCGTCGATCACCCGTTCAAGTCCTTCACGGACTGTTACTTCGAGGCTATGAGTGGGTTGACCACGACCGGGGCGACGATTCTTGGCGGCGAAGGCGCCTCGATCGAGAACATCCCGCGGAGTCTGCTGCTCTGGCGGTCACTTTCGCATTGGCTCGGCGGGCTCGGCATCGTCGTGTTGTTTGTGGCGGTGCTGCCATCGCTCGGTGTCGGCGCGCGCAAGCTGTTTCGCATCGAGACCCCCGGCCCGCAGCCGCGCGGCCTCACCCCTCACATCCGTGAGACCGCCCGCGTGCTGGCGTACATCTACCTCGGCCTGACGCTTGCCGCGATCCTGCTGCTGCGCGCCACCGCTTGGCTTGGCCTCTCCGAAATCGGCTGGTTCGATTCCATCTGCCATACGTTCTCGATGGTTTCGACCGGCGGTCTGAGCACGCGGGATGCGAGCATTGCACACTACAATTCCTGGGCGCTCGAACTCATCTGTCTGCCGTTCATGCTTTTTGCGGGGATCAACTTTGCGATCTTCTATCTCATGGTCCGCGGTCAGTGGTGGAAGGCGTGGCACGACACGGAACTGCGCGTCTACCTGGTCCTGATGGGGGTCTGCCTGATCGGCATTATGGCGGTCATGACCGGCCTGCCGACGATCATCACCACCGCCGGCCGTGAAATTGCGATGAACCCGTTCGAGAATTTCCGCTTCAGTTCATTCCAGATGATCTCGCTCAACACGGGCACAGGGTACACCACGGCGGACTACGATCCGTGGCCTTTCTTGTCGCGGGTGCTGCTTGTCATGCTGATGTTCATCGGCGGGTGCGCGGGATCGACCGCGGGTGGGATCAAGGTCATCCGGGTTTGGATCGTTTTCAAAATCATCGCCGCAAACTTCGAGAAGTCCTTCCGGCCGAATGTCATCCGCCCTTTGCGCATCAATAACGCGGTGATGGACGATGAGATGAAGCTTTCGGCCGTGGTGTACGTGATGAGTTTTCTGATTCTGTTTGCGTTGGGAGCGGTCTTCCTGCGGCTGCTTGAACTGGGTTCGGAGCAGGGGGATTTTCCGACGGTGCTCGGGGCGAGTCTTGCCACGCTGGGCAACATCGGGCCGGCTCTCTACGGCGTCGGCGCAATGGAAAACTACGCCTGGTTCAGCCCCGCCAGCAAGTGGATCATGAGCTCCCTGATGCTGCTCGGCCGCCTCGAAGTGTTTACGATCCTGGTCTTGTTGACCCCGCGATTCTGGCGGACGGATTGATTGAAGAAACGCATTGCCG
>RECV01000243.1 GCA_007693845.1 Phycisphaerales bacterium | reverse complement strand
CGGTGGGGTCGAGCGGCGTGAATTCCTCTTCGCGTTTGGTGAGGGTGTTGTAGAGACGAAGTGACATGGCGTAAACGGTACGGAGTTTCGATGCGGGTATCAAGGGAGGGTAATCGGCTTCGGACGTCACCGTGATTCGGAAGCCCGCGGGTGATCCTTGGATCACAGAACCGCGGACGGGCGCGAGATGGTAGGCAATCAATCGCTCCCATTCACTCCGCTTTCCGCGCAAGGCCGTACATGAGTGCGCCGTTCAGGTCGCGGCGGCGCATCAGCGCAAACCACATCGCGTTGATGATGCGGCGGGCGGCAAACATCGGGTAGCCGCGCTTCATCTCCGTCGCCATTACATCATCGAGGTTGTAACACTCGCTCACGGTTTTCTTTCTCTGAAGTGCGGTAAGTAGTCGGCGCACGACCAGTTCCCACGTGGTGTACGACACGCCACACTGATACTCCAACCCTGGCGTTTGATTGATGCACCGCCTCAGTGTGTCGGGTGCAAAGTGACTGATGTGCGAATGCGGAATCCACTTGGGAAACGCCGGGCCAAGCGCGCGGACAACCGGTGCTTCAAAGTTGTCCGTACAAACGAGCAACCACCCGCCCGGTTTCACGTGCGCTGCCATCTGGTGCATGAAATCGCACGGATCGGGCACGTGCTCAATCACCTCGAACGACATGACCAGATCGAAATGATCGCGTGGCGGGTCAGAAGCCGACTCTCCTCCATCACCGCCATCGGAGAGTGGCGCGCGATGAATAATGAGCTTGTTGACCTGCTCGGCATAATCGGCTTCCTGCTCAGAAAGTTCGACCCCGGTAACATCCATTTGATAGGTGTCGCGCAGAAGTGCGGGAAGAAAGCCGTAGCCGGTGCCGACATCAAGCACGCTCTTGATTTCCCGCAAATCGAGCAGCGACTTCAGTGCTCGGTGGCTTATGCCTGCGTTAACGTGCTGCCCGAACCGATGTCGGTCGGAGCCGAAGGTGTCGGCGTAGTACCGTTTCATCCCCTCCGGCGTCATGATCCGGGCCGAGTGCATGAAACTGCATTGCCGGCATTTGCGGACCGGGATGCGGTTGAAGTCATACACCGTTTCAAACTGCGCGGCATCATCGTTGCCGCATAGAGGACACCGACCGCGATCGGCGAACAGATCATCGGTCACGGAAACAGATGGCTCGTGATGTTCGGTGTCTCGATTCACGATGGTGTTGGCGACTCAGACTTCGACTCGGTTTGCGGCTGCGGGCGCATTTTGATGGCCATGGCGGGGTTCCCACCATAAATCGTCCACGGCTTGAGATTCTTGAATGCACATGCGCGGGCGCCAAGGATCGCCCCGGCACCGATGGTGATGTTCGGACCGACGAACGCTTCCGCTGCAACCCACACATCGTCTTCGATCGTGATCGGCGGGCGAATCAACGGCAGATGCGGCTGGGTGTAATCGTGCGTCCCGGCACAAACGTGCGCGTACTGACTGATCGTCACGCGGTCGCCGATCGTCACCGGCCCGAGGCAGTAGATGATCGCTTCGTCGCCGATTGAACTGTTCGCACCCATCGACAGGTTCCAAGGACATTCGATTTTCACCGTCCGGCGAATCGCGCAGGTGTGATGAATCGTTGCCCCGAATCGGCGCAGAAGGAAACTGCGCCAGCGATACCATGTGTGAAACGACAACCGGAACACCGTCGCCTGCACCATCGCCCAAAGCAGTCGGCCGACTTTCTCGCGCGTTGAATAGGGGCTGCGGTGACGGTCTTCCTGCTTTGCCTGAGGCGACGGCGTCATGGTTTGAGTCATGATGACGCCTCCTGAGAGTTCTTCGGAGGTGACGAACTGTCTGCCTTCGGACGAGCTTCCCCGTCATCTTCGGTCGCCAACTTCGCTTGCTCGCACTCTTCGTCCTGCATCTGGCGAAGCTCCACGATCTTCAGTCCGATCAACAACTCGTACGCGCTCATGAACAGGCAAAACCGAAGACCCGTCACTCCGTCAAGAAAACCCAATCGCAGAAAATACATGAAGCAGAATCGGAACAACCATTTCGCCGGCAGCTTCGGATAAATGTAGTGTTTGATCCACCTTCTGCGCTGAAGCGGGTCGCCGAAAAGCCTTGCATCGATTGACTCACCGGCATCCTGATCCATCTGTCGAATAATTTCCCGAGCTTCGAGCGTGGAGTAACGATTGTGCTTGGCCATGTACACTTCGAGGCCGCGGCGATCGAAATGCTCCATGTGTCCCTTCAATTGTCCGGTCTGGCCGTCGACGATCATGTGTTCGTGCACTTCACGCTGTTCGTACCGCGCCCGTCCGCGTTTGAAGAAACGCAGATTCCAACTCGGGTAGTAGCCGCAATGCCGGATGCGCTTGCCGAGAAAGATGAAATAGCGGTTGATGTAGAGTCCCGCTTCGCGCACGTCGCTGGGATTCTTGTTCGCGATGGCCAACAACTCATCGCGGAGTTCCGGCAGAATCAATTCATCCGCATCGAGGATGAAGATCCAGTCCGCCTTCAACGGCAGGTTATCGATCGCCCAGTTCTTCTGCCGGGCATGACCGAGCCACGGCTGAACGACGACGTTCGCGCCGTGTGCTTCCGCGATTTCGCGGGTTCGATCCGTCGACTCGGAATCCACCACGTGCACCGCATCCGCCCACTCACAGATGCTCTTCAGCGCGTGCGGCAGGTTCTTCTCCTCGTTGAAGGTCGGAATGATGAACTCGATATTGGACCGCGATTCAGACATGATGGGAGATGGTAACGATCAAAGTCGGGTTATGGGTGTCGTGGGGTCATCCGTCCAGTGACAGACGTTGTTTCCGCCAGATCGATCCAACATCCGGCGGGGCGTACAATTCACGTTTCGTCAATCGTCGACATGTACGCTTCGTAGATGATTGCCCCCCTTGCTGTGTAAGAGTGATCGGCCCAGACACGAGGGCGTGGGTCGCATCCAAGAATTTCTGAGGCACGCCACGCGGGTATGAACACTGACTGACCGTCGTGTGGGGCCGGATTCGGACCCGTGGACAGACGCGCGCCGTGGGGCAAAGTTGCGCGCCGAAAGCCCGGAGCAGCCGGTTCCTCCACCGGTGGGCGATGCGCGGCGAGGTTCGAAAGAAGAATACCCATACGAAGGACCAGATCGCGCGGCCGAGTTTATTCCTTGTGCCGTGCGGGCTCGTTCGCGTTTCCTTGTGTGCAGGTGGCGGAATCATCGGGCAGTCTCGGTGGCATACGTGTCAGGCGGTGTTTCATTGAGACCAAGAACCGCGGCACAGGTATCAAACTGATATCGGTCCAACAACATACGCAGCTTATCCTTCGTGCCGGCCAATCCGACATAGCACTTGAAACGCCGCTTGAGCGGCATGGGAACACGCGGGCAGTCCGCTGCGAAATCTCGCGGATGCAGATACACCACGACCGGGATACCCGCCCGGTTGAGTTGATTGAATCCGTGGCGTATGAGTCCGCCCGGTAGCAGCCGCAGGTAGCCGCCGCCGGAGAACGGTATCCGGAGCGTTCCAATTCGCATCACGCTCATCGGCAACTCCGGCAGCGGACGACCGGACGGGGCCTTCGTGAACGCATGCGCTTCCATTGGGCACGGATAACCGCCGTGACCTCGTGGTGCAGGAAACAGACTCGCATCGTATTCGAGGCCGACATCGTGCAGCACATCGAACGCCCATTCGGAGCCAGGCGTGATTGAGAACGACGGCGCGCGAAACCCGCGCACCGGCTTCCCTCCCGCGTCCTCAATCACCGCAATCGATCGCCTGAGATCGTCGTGAAAATCATCCGGCGTCAGTTCGTACACCTTTCGGTGCCAGTATGAATGGGTGGCTACTTCGTGGCCGTGATCCACCATCAGCTTGACCAGCTTCGGATACCGCTCCGCCACCCAGCCGAGCACAAAGAATGTCGCCTGAACATTGGCGTTCGTCACCGTTTCGATAATCCACTCCGTGTATCGCTCCACAAGGGAAGGCAGGTTCGGCCACTGCGACGAATCGGCGACCGCATCGATTTCGACCATGTGAAACCAGTCTTCGATATCAAAGGAGAGAGCGTTCGTGATGGGAGCGTCGTTCGGGACCATGGAAGATCAAGTGAGTCGAATGTTCGGAGCGTAAGGCAACCAGATGGGAGAGAAGGTGCTGAGTTGTAACCGCGGAAGACAAAGAAAGTGCGTCATAATCCGGCCGGGCATAGTCGTTGAGACATTCGGGATCTCGAAAATACCGTCGCGATTCCACAGACATTTTGGGAATCTGCCCCTGCCGCATTTGCATCTCGCGCGATCTCTGCCCTCCTAGAAAAACCGGTGCCCGTTGGCGTAAAAGCCCTTCACATCCTCGCGAGTCGGCATCGAGAAATGGGTTGCCTGGTCAGCATCATTCTTCATCAGAGGCGGATCTCCCGCTTCAATCAAGCGAACGCACTCCAGAATGGCCTCTGCGCCAAGGTCCTTGGAGCGGGCCATGATGTCTTCCAACGTGTCGTGGGGATGAATACGGTACTTCTTCTGAACGACGATCGGACCGTTGTCGAGTTTGGCATCGACGAAGTGCACACTGACCCCGCCCTCCGTCTCGCCGTTGGCCAGCGTCCAGAAGCTGGGCATGAGCCCGCGGTACTTCGGCAAAAGCGCACCATGACAATTCACGATGCCGTGCTTGGTCTGCTCGCGCAAGGGTTTCCGGTACATCTGCGTGCCGGAGATCGAGACAATGAACTCCACCTGCCGATCACGCAGATGTTGCAGGAATGAGTCACTGTTGACGTCCACGGCTTCGGTGACCTCAACGCCGTACTTCTTCGCCACCGCGCGCACGGAATGACACTGACGTGTTGATCCGAGAAGATCGTTGATGACCTTGGCCTGCAGTTTCTTCCAGAGGTACTTGCGCAGCTTCCACTGGAAATAATGAAAACCATACAGGCGATAGAGTTCCATCGCTGTCTGGAAAACCGTGCGTTTCCCTTGCGCGACGGACTGAATGTTGATGCCTGCGGTTGAATCGGCGTAATCGCGCAAGTACTTATCCAGCACTTTGGGCAGGTAAAACGGATCGTTCTGAACAAAGACGTATTTCGTGAGAGATGGCATCAGGGTACTGTCACAAGTGTGATGGATGCAGTGTGAAAGGGTGTCATCGCGCTGCTGTCTCCCCGTGTGAGGTGGATGCTTCAGCAGCACGAGGCACACCGACGACGTCCTCGAGCAATTCTCGCCACTGTTCGCATGCATCATGGCGCGAGTACGCTGCACCAAGTGCATCTCGAGCGCGATCGCCCATCGATCGCGTCCAGTCCGTGTCATGAGCCATTCGCTCAATCGTCTCCACCAATGCGTCAACATCGCTCTGGCGGACCACCGCGCCGCAGTCGTGTTCTGCGAGGACACGCGCTAGTTCGCTCCCCGGGTGGCCGATGAAGATGGCCGGCCGTCCCGCCGCCATAATGCCGAACAGCTTGCACGGCACCATGATTCCCTCGATCCCTTCGGTCAGCGAGACAAGATGTACATCCGCGCAACTCAGTGATTGATCAAGTTTCTCACGCGGCTGATAGGGCGCAAGAACACAGTTCTCCAGCCGATGTTCGTGTACAAAATCGTCTACGGTGTCTTTCTTCTTCCCCCCGCCCACGAATACGAAACGCACCTCTTCAGTCTCGCGCAATCGAAGCGCCGCCTGACACATCGTATCGACATCGTGCCCAAGGCCGAAGTTCCCGGAGTACATGACGACAAACCGGTTGCCCAGATTCCATTCCGTTCGATAGGGATTCGTCTCGCGCGGCATGGGCTTGATCTCGCTTTGATCCGACCACACGCCGATGTGAACCAGATGTTCGCCGGAGACGCCCTTTTCGCGCACGCGCTGCAGCATGCACCGGCCAAGGACGACCGTGCGATCTGCACGCTGAAGACAGAAACGATTGATCCTTTCGAGAAAACGTGTTGACAGAGAACGGGGCTTCATCACGCCGCAGGCCACCGGCAAATCCGGGTACAGGTCCATCACCCAATACACGAACTTCGTGCGCTTGATCAACCGGAGGAGCCAGCCGACCAGCGCGATGAAGGGCGGCGTGGTGAAACACACGACCACATCCGGCCGGCGGATCAAGAACGCCTTGATCGTCGCGGCCACGTAGAACAATCCAAAATCAAGCACGCGCGCGAAGATCGTGCTCTTGCCGAAGAGACTCTTCCCCACCCGGTGAATGTGGATCCCGTCGACGACTTCGTACTTCGGAAGCGCGGCCCCCTTCTGGCCGTAGATCGATCGTGATGCAATCGCATGGACTTCGTGGCCGTGCGCGACCAGATGACGCGCGAGATCGTGCGCATGCTGCGCCGTCGCTGCGACATCGGGGTAGAAGACCTGGTTGATCAAGAGGACGCGCATGTAAGGATCAGAGACGATGGCACAGAGAAACAGAAGTCAGAAGAAATGAGAAGCGTGATGAATCGACCGAAAGGTGTCGATCTTCAGAAACAGAGAAAAAAGAAACAATGCAATTTCCACAGGACACCGTTGGGCGAGGCGTGGTGTTCATCCGCCTGCCTTGATGCCCTGATGCCTGGATGCCACGTTCCGATACCACTCGATCGTTCGTTTCAGGCCGTCTTCGAACCCGACCTGCGCCTTCCAGCCGAGCAGGCGTTCAGCGCGGCTGGTATCGAGACATCGGCGCGGCTGGCCGTCGGGCTTGCTCGAATCCCAGCGGATGTCGCCTTCAAACCCGGTGAGCTTGACGATCAACTCCACCAGGTCCTTGATGGTGATTTCCATGCACGTGCCGAGGTTGATCGGCAGGGGTTCGTCCATGACCTCAGCGGCGCGAAGGATGCCTTCCGCTGCATCGTCGACATAGAGAAACTCTCGACTTGCGCTGCCGGTGCCCCAGCATTCAATATGGCTATCCCCCCGCTCCTGCGCCTCGATGCACTTGCGGATCAGCGCGGGAATGACGTGGCTGGACTCAAGGTCAAAATTGTCGTGCGGGCCGTAGAGATTCACCGGCAGCACGTACGCACTCTTCAGGCCGTACTGCTGGCGATACCCATCGAGCATGACCATCGCCGATTTCTTGGCGATCCCGTACGGCGCATTGGTCACTTCCGGATAACCGTTCCAGAGGTCTTCCTCCTTGAACGGAACGGGTGTGTGGTTGGGGTAGGCGCAAATCGTGCCGACCTGAACGAACTTGTCCAGCCCGACCCGCCGGGCATGCTCAATGAGATGCAGCGCCATGGCCATGTTGGCGTAGAAAAATCGCCCTGGATTTTCTCGATTTGCGCCGATTCCACCGACTTCTGCCGCCAAATGGAGCACAACGTCCGGCTTCATGTCGGCATAGAGCCGCCTCGCTGCATCCTCGGTCGTCAGATCGTACTCCGCGCGGCGCGGCACGAGGACTTCCGCCGCACCGCGTTCGCGCAGTTTGTCGCAGACCACGCGGCCGAGGAATCCCGCTCCGCCGGTGACCACGACCCGTCGGCCGGCCCATGTCATCTCGTCGTTCACGTGCTCATCCTTTCCTGGTCTTCTCCAGCCCGCTTCCGCCATATCGGCCGATTTACTTCCGCAGCGTACCGGCACGGGAGTTGAATTTCGACCAATCGCAGCCCCAGCCGTTGCGGACCCATTGCAGCGGGATGACTAGGACGTCATAACGCCCTTCGGGGTTCGTTGCGAGCCGCGGTAAAGCTCGTACTTGAGCAGTCGGCACTCGATCTCGGCGTTCCAGAAAGGCATGCGGCGCGAGGCGCTCAGGCCG
>RECV01000214.1 GCA_007693845.1 Phycisphaerales bacterium | reverse complement strand
CTTCGTGGGGTTCGATCTTCTTCGACTTCACCAACAACGGCTGGCTTGATCTCTACGTGAACAACCAGTTCTTGCCCAATACACTTTACAAGAACACGGGTGAATTTCCGCTGAACGATGTCGCCGCCGAAACGAATACACAAGGTCTGTTCGGCACCGGAAAGGTTTCGTATTCTTCCGCCGTGGCAGATGTCACCGGGAACGGTGCAATCGATCTGCTCGTCAACGATCTCGGAGGCAAGGCCCAACTCTTCATCAATCACGAAGGGACCAAGCGGAACTGGATTCGCTTTCACGTGATCGGCACCCATCCGAATCACCACGCGATCGGCGCCAATGTCGACACCCGCATCGGTGATCGCTGGCAGTACCGGGAAATCTACGCGGGTGGGAACACGTACACCAGTCAGAACGAACTGATCGTTCACGTCGGCGCCGGTGACGCCACCCATGCCGACGAAATCGTTGTGAACTGGCCCGGTGGAAGTGCGACCCGTACTCTTACCAACTATCCGGCGAACCGCCTCTGGACCATCTATCACCCCGATCAACTCGGGGACGGCAACGGCGATGGCGTCATCAATGTGCTCGACCTTCTCGGCCTGCTCGGTGGCTGGGGCACCGTTCAGCCCGGCAGTGAAATCTACGACATGAACGGCGACGGTGTGATCAACGTGATGGACTTGCTGATGCTGCTGCAGAACTGGGGGTAGAACTGGGGGTAGTGCACGCAGGTAACCGACGCGCGGGCCTTCGGCCCGCGGCTTAACATGATTGGTTCCTCGCTCATTTCGTTCCGGTTGATCTTCATCATCCGCCGGAACGTTACACCTTGATCCGCTGCCAGCCGCCGTGCAGGAATCGCGCCAGGAAGAGCATCGCGCGAATGACCATCTCGCCGCAGAGCGCGATCCAGATGCCAAACAGCCCCATGTCGAAGGTGATACCGAACAGGTACGCTGCCGGCAGCCGCACACCGTAGCTGGACACCGTGGTGATGATGAAGGTCCAGCGAGTATCCCCGACGCCGCGCAGTCCCTGCCGCACCACCATCGTCAGCGCGAAGAAGATCTGAACCGCGCCGCAGATGCGCAGCAGGCTCGGCGTTTCTGCCAGGTGAATCGGATCCGTACTGATGAGGCGCGTGAGGAATTCCGCCGCGACGATGAACACAATACCGAGCGAAGTCATCATGATCGCGCCGATCATCGTGCACGCCATGATCGCCTTGCGCGCCATCGCCGGGTTGCCCGCGCCGAGGTACTGCCCCGCCAGCGCCCCGGCGGCGATCCCGATCGCAAAGCCGGGCAGGAAGCTGAACGCCTCCCACTGCACCGCGATGACGTGCGCGCCCTGAAGCCCCCCGCCGGTGTTGTGGCTGACTTCGATCCAGCCGATGAACATCAGGATGAACAGGTTCACCCCCCACATGGCGATACCTTCCATGAAGTTCGGCACGCCGATGCGCACGATGCGGTAACTCATGCTCGAACTCAGGGCAAGTTCGGCAACTTCCAGTTTGAGGTCCTTCACGCCGCGGCGGAGCACGTAGATGGTGAAGATCGCTCCGAAGAGGTAGCTCACCGCGGTCCCCAGCGCGATGCCGAGCACGTTGAGGTTGAAGGGCGAGGGGTTTTCCAGCACCACACCGTTGAACTGGAGATCCACCCCGGAGAAGAACCACGAGAAGACGATGTTGAGCAGGTTGACGCCGATCGCGATCATGGAGGGCTTGACCGTCTCGCCCGCGCCGTGGAGGCACATCGATCCGACCATCATCACGCCGCAGAACGGCATGGCGACGGCGATGGTGCGCACGTATTCGTAGAGATAACCCGTCGCCTCCTCGGTCAGGCCGGTCATCGTGGCGAGGGGAATCACGCCGAACCAGAGCACGACCCCGACGAGCGCGCCCCAGATCAAGCTGAGCGAGATCGCTTCACCGAGCGCGGTCTGTGCTTCTTCGGAACGCCCGCCGCCCATCGCGCGGGCGATGATCGCCTGCCCGCCGATTCCCAATCCGGCCATGGCGATGGCGACAAACCAGCCGATGTAGGAACCCACACCGACGGCATCGAGGCCGGGACGAATCATTTCCTGGGGCAGCCGGCCGGCGAAGATTTTGTCCGCAAGGCCGACGCACGCCTGCATGGTCTGCTGAAGCAGCACCGGCATGGCGAGAATCCAGATCGCGCCCCACATCGTGCGGCCGGCCAGTTTGCCCGACTGGATCGTGCCCGATGCATCCGCCTTTGGACCGGCGGCGGCCCCGGCGTGACCGACCGATCCCGCCGCGGTGCCGGGCAGATCATCGGGCGAGGGGACGGACTCATCAGAAGGCGAGTCCGATCGCCCGCCGGACCGGCCGGCTTCATCCGGGTTGTCACGATTCGGGGTGGTCAAGGTGGGCGATTGTAGCCCGATGGCCGGGATTCAGCGTTCGCGCGTTCAGCTTCGCCCGAAGCGCCGTTTCTGCCGGGCGGAACGAGGACAGGGGGTTGCGTGATATTCCTGCTCGGCCGTCCGACTCACACTTCCGCCTGAACGCGCAGGGCGTCCGGCTGGGTGGTCGCGCGCAGCAGTGTTTCGCCATCGTCCAGTTTCATTCGCCGGCCGATGATGCTGACCACATCGATCTCCTCGCGCTCGATCATGTGCATGGCTTCGCTGACGGGACCATCAAAGGAGCCGGTCAGGGTGATCTCTCGGCGGGTGATGGGCGAGAGATCGACCGAACGCTGGGCGCTCGGAGGCAGAACGCATTTTCGAATGATCGTGCCGCGCGGCCGGACGAGTTGCATGGCCAGTTCGAGCCCCTCCGGCGAATCGGTGCAATCGACCACGACATCCTGATCGGCGCGTCGGCCGATCTCGTCGGCATGCCGATGCTTGATCCCCCACTTTTCGCAGATTCCGAGCCGCCTGGCGGAATGGCCGATCAAACGCACGGATGCGTTCAGGCGCGCCAGCACCTGGACCATGATCAGGCCAAGCGGCCCGTCACCCAGAACCGTGATGTACGGCTTGCCTTCGACCGTGATCTGCCTTGCCGTCTGAATGGCGGCGGCGATGTCGTGCGCGAACACGGCCCGCTCATCGTCCACCGTCTCCGGGACGCGGACCAGATTCAGCGCTGGCAGGGCGAACCGCTCGGCGGCGCAGCCGTCCCGATGGTGCAGGCCGAGAATCGTCTGATGACGACAGTGCGCGCGAAGTCCCTTCTGACAGAGGTCGCACGTGCCGCAGGAGGTACAGATTGAACCAACGACTCGCTGTTCCGCCTCGATCTTCGACCTGTTGGCTGCGGTCATCGGCCCTGCGTCGGCGGGTTCGATCGATTGCACGGTGCCCACAAAGGCATGCCCGAGCACGCCCCGGAAACTGAGCAGGCCGCCGGCCGCAGCGCGGTCGAGCCCCGAAATCGCAACGCGGCGCGTGGCAACCACCGCTTCGCCGGGTTTGGGATCCGGCTCCGGCCAGTTGCGGTCCAGACGCACTTCCTGTCCATCGGTGATAAGGGCACGCATGCTCATGGGAGCATCGTTCTATATCGCGGTCGGATTGAGCAAAAACCGCGCGGAATGGCGATTTTATCAGTCGCCTCGCTCGACAACATTTTTGCTGGAAACTTCCCCCTCCACTTCGGTTCAGCCGTCGGCTTCATCCGATGCATCATCTTCATCCTGATACGTCCGGCGGGTCGATTCCGGACGAAGTCCCGCCGGCTGCTGGGGCGTTTCCCAGTGATGACTGGTCCAGAATGCGAGCCGTTCAAAGAACGTCTCATCTCGCTGGTAGGTCGGGTAGAGGTACTCACGCCGATCCGCAAAGCGTTCATCGACTTCCGCGCTGCGATACCAGTTGATCCACGCGCGCGCATCCGTGTCGAACTCTTGACCGGTGAGAGTGCGAAGCGATTCGGCGGCGGTTTGATTGAGCGCAAGTTCCCGGGCGTCCAGTGTCGCCACCAGCGCCTGAAAAACGCGATCCTGTGGATACTGCGCCAGCGCATCGGCGGCGGCGATACGAACTTCAACCCAGTTCTCACGTTGCCGCACCGCGGCGAGGAGCGGGGCGACCACGTCCGGATTGTGTAATCGCTGAAGGCCCTTGGCGGCCGCCCACTGAACGTGACGATTCTCATGCGTGAGATGCCGCGCGATCAGCGGCGCATCGTCCGGCATGCCGTGGCGGGCCAGGGCGCGAATAGCAGCCGCCAGCACCGTCGGGTCACGTTCATGCTCGACCTTGTCCCGGTAACTGCGGAGATACGGTTCCGCCCCGCCGAAGGGCGAATTGGAAATCCACGTCACGCCTTCCCGTCGCTGGTCGGGATCGTGCGGATCCTCCATCATGCGTGCCGCCTCACCCGGCGACGGCGGGAAGAACGATTGCGCGATCAGATCGAAGTCCTGGGACAGCGTGTCGCAGCCGGCGAGGAACAGGCCCGTAACAATCACCAGCGCGAGGGCTCGTTGCCCGGCGCGACACCGCGTGCGACCGTCATGGTTTCGACGGGCGTTCGCGGCGGAAGCCGATTGTGTTGAATCAAGCGTCAGATTCATCTTCACAAAACAGTTTAGGACAAACCCGACTCACGAGAAAGTGGACAAGCTCAACTGCCGGGGGTGGGCTGGCAGGTTCCGTTGCCGCAATCGAACTCGGTGGGGACGAGGCAGATGAACTCGAACGGCTCCCGACCTTCATTGACGAACTGATGGACGACGTTCCGAGGCACGAAAACGACGTCGCCTGCCTTGATCTCATGGTACGCGCCATTCTCCTCGACCCGGGCTGATCCGCTCAGAACGAGGATTTCGTGTTCATAATTGTGTTCATGCCGGGGCGTGTGCCCGCCCGGCTCGACGGTGAAATGCCGCATGGAAAAGTTCGGGGCCCCATCCTCCCGGCCGACGAGCAGCCGCATGGTCACGCCCCGGACGCCGGGCATCTGCATCGGCTGGCCGGCCACCTCTTCCGCACGTCTGATCAGCATGGAACTGTTCTCCCTACAGTGGACGAATCGAGCGAGAACGGTACTGTATGCGGAATCTGAATCGCATGGCCGGGGGCGTCCCGGTCAACTTTCCACCCGCAGCAACTGTCCCGCATGAGTGAACCGACTCCAACGATCACCACATTCGTCCTCGGCGGATACCAGACGAACTGCTTTGTCGTCACGATCCCCGACGCAGCATCGTCCAAGGCGTGCTGGGTCGTGGACTGCGGTTACGATCCGGATGAATTGATCGCCTACCTGAAGTCGAATCAGCTCCAACCGGAAGCGTTGTTGTTGACACACGCTCATGCGGATCACATCGCCGGGGTCGATCGACTTCTGGGAGAAATCGGCAAGATCCCGATTTACCTGCACCCGGAAGAACACCGCTGGTGTCACGAACCGATGTTGAACCTGTCCGGCATCTTCGGCATTCCCGTGACCTGCACCGCGGCGGACCACGAACTGACCGACGGCCAGACGCTCACGCTCGACGGCACAACCTGGCGCGTTCACCACACGCCCGGCCATAGTCCCGGCAGTGTCTGCTTTGTGCACGAGGCCTCGAACCAGGCGATCGTCGGCGACACGCTCTTCGCCGGCTCAATCGGCCGCATCGATTTCCCGACGTCATCACCCGATGACATGCGCGATTCGATCGAGCGCATCATGCAGTGGCCGGATGAAATGAAAGTCCACCCCGGCCACGGACCGTGCACGACGATTCGGCGAGAACGCCGCATGAACCCCTTCGTGATTGAGGGCTTCTGACCGACCGGGCCGACACGCAACGTTGTTGCACTGGGTGAAAGAAGATCGTTCAGTTTTCACCTTCCGACCGTGCCGGCAGAGTGCGGCCGGAAGCGATTGATGTAGAACGGCGGTTCGACGGCCGCCTCCCCCGCGTTCAGCCGTTTGCTTCGGTGCAGTTGGTTCGAAACCATGTACATCCAGCCGTCGGGCCCGAAGGCGAACGCATCCGGCCAGGAGATTCGCGTCTCATCCTGGTGCAGGATGCGATACTCCCGGTCCGTATCAATCATGCCGATCGCGTTGTTCGCAAGATCGGAAATGTAGATGTTGCCCGACCGGTCAATCGAAATGCCGTCGCACAACGGCTTGTCGGCGTAGCGCTCAACGCGGTCTTCGAGTTCTTCGGGCGAAAGCGATGTGTCACGCAGGTCGGCGGCGCGAATGCGGTACATGGTCCGACCGTGCATCGGCCCGTAGTACAGCCATTGGTTCTGCGCATCGAGCGCGATCGGGTTGACGCCGACTCGCGGCCGAATGACCTCGCCATCGTCCAACAGGATTTCAACCGCCGAACCGTCGATGATCAGGTCTTCATCTTCCGGCACGACACTGCGGTGCCCTTCAAGTACACGCCGCGCGTAACCCGTCGAGAGATCCACGACAATCAGCGCCGCATCCGGGCCGTTTGCGGGGTCGGCGATGTAGATCGTGTTGTGCGTGGTGTCCACCGCGAGATCGTTGACAAACGCGCCTTCCTTCGGCGTGATCGGCGGCGGCAGATGAACCACGCGCGCGAGACGGTCCCGACGCGAGTCCCAGCCGACAAGCTTCGGCGCGATACCGCTTCGCATGCCGTTATCAAGCATCCATACGATCCCCATCGTGTCGGATTGAATGCCGAGCACGCTGTCGAGCGTCAGACGATCGTCGACCGCTCCGCCGACGGCCCACGCTTCGTTGGGATACGGCGTCATCTCGCCATCACGAGAGACTTTGACGACCCTCGCTTCGGTCTCGTAGAACTGGTGCAGACTCACGATCACATCGCCCGCGGGGGTCACGGTCACGTTGCCCGGTCCCTGCGGCAGTTTGGCGAACACTTCAAAGTCATCATCGCCCGCAGCGTTCACCGACACCGCACCGGCAAGCACGGCGGCGCTCAGCATCATTCGCATCATGATCATCACCCCTTCTGCCTGGACATGAAACGTCAAAAGTAACTCGGTCCACTCACACTCCGATTCAATCCACGAACAGGATGTCGAGCAATCGCTGCTGGGCGCTTTCGTACCGGTCCATCGAATCGATCAACTGCCCTCGCAGCCGCTCCGCCAGTTCCGGATCGGCCTCGATCTGATCAGCGTACTGATCCAGCACGCGCTGGACGGACTTCGACGCGGCCTTGAGGTCCGAGGAGGCCATCGCAAAGGATCGCGCCGCGTCGTACAGCAGTTCGTGCTCGATTTCCTGCGGCGAAGGACGGTAAAGCACCTTCCACGGCGCGCGGCGAATCTCGATCAACGCGAGTTTCAGTTGCTGCGATGCGAGATTGGCGTTGCCCATCGCGTCGGTCACATCCGTCGCCCAGATTTCGTAATCCCGCTGCACACGGTTGATCACATGAATTGCTTCATCCAATCCCGATTGACCGCGATCGAGCAAGGCGTGCACGCGATCGATCGTCTCATCCCGCACGCGCTGGGTGATTTCTTCCACGTTCTCCATGGACGCCTTGACGTGCGGCCGATTCTCATCGACGACTTCGCGCAGGTCACTGATCAACGCATGACCGTCATCGAGCGCGACGTTGAACGAATCCGCCGAAGCGTCAATGCGATCGGTGAAGTCCACCGCCCAGTCCATGACGTGATTCACGCGGGCCGACCAGTACGGCCAGTCTTCGTTGCGGATTCGCGCCACGAATTCGCGTGCATCCTCGGTGGTGACGCTGACATTTTCCAGGATCGGCACGATGCGATCATCGTACTCGTCGGGAATGGTTCTCAGGAATCGGGAGAGGTCCTGCACATTGACAACAATCTCGTCGAATCGATCGGCATTCTCCGACCCCAGCAGGTTGGTGATCATCCCCGCCGCGACCCGGCC
>RECV01000124.1 GCA_007693845.1 Phycisphaerales bacterium | reverse complement strand
CGGTCCAGCCAGCGCGGCACGGAGCTGGATTCCAACCCAAACGAGCAGGACCCGACATGAGCGGACCGCACGACACCAATCTCCGGAATCACGATCAGCCGCCCTTCTCGCACGAGCGCGACGCTGACCGTCTCGTCACGATTGCCACGGCGGCCAGCGAAATAGAAGCAAACCTTCTGGTCACCCAACTCACGGAGGGCGGTTTTGAAGCGGTGTGCTTTTCCGGCGGCCACGCGGCACTGCCCCTCGGCGCGCGTCGTTTTCGCATTCCGGTGCAGGTTAGAGCGCGGGAGGAAGAGAGCGCGCGGGCCTATCTGAAGGAGATGGCGGTCGACGATATCGATTGGGATTCGGTCGATGTCGGCGAGCGGGAAGATGACCTTCCGCTGAATGAGCCCGCACGCATGCCGGTGCTCGCCATCATCGCCGCGGTGGTGGCCGGCATGTTGTTGCTGATGGGATTCATCGGCGCGCTGCTGTTGATGTTCTTCTGAGCGCGGCCGGCGTCGGTTCGCCCGGCCGACGCAGCCGGGCCACTTCACTCTACTCTTCGGATTGCTCGCGGATCTCAACCTGTTTGGTTTCCGCGGCGAACTGCTGCTCAATCGCGCGCATCTGGCGCACGCGCTGCCGCTGCACTTCCGACTGTTGCGTGGGCCGACCGGCGATCGGGTCGCGCAACAACTCCGCGGATCCGAGTTCGATGGTGATCTCCATCTCCTCGTGCACTTGTTGGCCCTGCTGATCCATCACAACGCCACCCGCCACATCGCGTTTCAGCCGAAGCACGGTCAGTTCGACCGTCTCGCCCGGCCGCTTCGTCTGCACAAGCGTGGGCAGATCGTTCATCGACTCGAAAATCCTGCCGTCCAGGTGCGTGATGCGGTCGCCGATCTCCAGAACCCGCTCAGCGGGAAGGCCTTCGATGAGATCCGTCACGATCACTTCGACCCCCTCACCATCTTCGCGATTGCGTTGTTGCATGGAGATGCCGACCGCGCCGCGCGGAGCGTTGATCAATTGATCCTGAATCACGCCGAGCAGTCGCTGGCGTTGTTCGGGTCCCGGCGAAAGCTGAACGAAGACGGCAAGCAGTTCGTTGATCGAGAAATCGCGCGAGTGCAATTCATCGGTGGCCTGCTGGCGTGTTTCGTAGTCCGCCTCGCCCAATCGATTCACAATCGCGATGAGCGCCTCGGGCAACTCGATGGCTTCGAGCTGCGCCCGTTGCGGAATGACGCTCGCATCGGTCTCATCATTTTGCGCGCCCTGCGCAGCGGCCCCGATGTCATCCCTCCGAAGAACACGAACCTCACCGTCTTCCACGATGACCCGGACATTGCCGCGCACCTCAATGCGCCCGCCGTCGGGCAGTTCAATGAACTCCCGAAACGGCTGTCCCGCATCATCCTGATCCAACGGCTTGCGGGCGTTCAGCGCATGGACCATCTCATCCCGCAACTCCTCCAGCACTTGCTCGCGTATGCGCACCAGATGTTCGGGGTTCAGAACTTGCACTTCAAGATCCGGCTTCTCCGGCGCATTCACAATCGTCATCGGCTTCAGATCGCTTCCGACCAGGGGCATGGCGAAAAGACCGCAAGTCAAAGCAGTGGCAAAAAAATATGTGCGTGGGATTCGTTTCATTCCGCAGCGACTGGTCCTTCTCGGCCTTCCGTGGGTCTCCATCTGGATTGTACCCCGCATGCAGAGAGCGGTTCCAGCACGAAATGCCCTGTTCGGGTCACTCGACGTTCTGGACCTGTTCCTTCAGCCGGTCGATCCCGCTTTTGATCTCGACGATCCGCCGACTGATTTCCACATCGAGGCACTTGCTGCCGATCGTGTTGGCTTCCCGCAGCATTTCCTGGCTGAGAAAGTCAAGGGTCCGGCCGGCCGGATCGGGCGAGTCGTTGTCGATGATCTCGATGAACTGATCGAGATGTCCCTGCAGTCGGGAGACTTCCTCCGCGATATCGGATCGATCCGCAAAGAAAGCGACTTCCCGCAGCAGATCCTCCTCACGCACGGTCGTCCCCGCCTCGGCGAGCAGGGTGTTCACCCGCTGCCGGAGCCGCTCCTGGTAAAGTTCGACCGTGACCGGCACGCGTTCACGAATGACGGTCAGGTGTTCACGAATCCGTTCGCAGTGTTGATGCAAGTCGGCGTGCAGGGTCTCGCCTTCGCGCTGGCGCATGGAACTCAACCGATCACATGCTTCACTGGTCAGTCGCAGGAGGATCTCGCGCGCCCGTTCGAGCCGCTCTTCGCCGGTGCCGCTGACGATCACGCCGGGCAGGGTGAGCAATGCGCTCAAATCAATGCGCGATGCGTTGTGTTCGACGCTGGGAACCTGAAGCAGTTGCTGCAGATACCGGTCGATCGCGCGAACATTGATATCGGCCGCGGCGTCGGCGGATGTGTCCGAGTAACGGACCACCAGGACGACGGAACCGCGGTTGAACCGCTTCGCCAATGCGGCATCAAGCTCGGGCTCCAACCCCTGCAGCTCTTCGGGTAAACGAATCTGCGCTTTGAAGTACCGATTGTTGAGCGACCGGATCTCCACCGTGTAGTGGGCGCCGTCAACATTCGCGCTGGCGGCACCGAAACCGGTCATCGAACGGATCATGCGTTACTCCCGGTCGTTCGACGGCGATTCATCACGCAGCAGATCCGGCGGCAGGTCATCGAGGTCGGGTGGTGCCCCCTCCATCGGGGTGAGTTGAATCGGCTCACCTTCTTCCGTGGTGATCGTCGGGCTCGGCTCGAACTGCGGTGAGGCGGCCGATTCGGCCGGCTGCGTGGTGTGCGCGCTCTCGATCAGGTTGAGCGTGATGGCGGTTCCGAGGTAGATGACGAAAATGACCACGGTGGCCCAGGTCAGCGCATCGCCGACCCGGCCGCCGAAGACGGTTTCCGTTCCCCCGCCGCCGGCACCGCCGAACGCGCCAGCGAGGCCGCCGCCCTGCGGGCGCTGCACGAGGATGACGAGAATCATCACCACCGAGAGAACAACAAAGAAGAGCGTGGTAATCAGAAAGCCGGTTGTCATCGCGAAACCAATTTCACTTCGGGAAGAAATCTGACGCCTCGTTCGCGTCAGGTGCGGCCTCAAGGCCGATCAACACTTCGGCCGGCAGCGCGCACAATCGAAAGAAACTCCGTACTTTTCAGAGAAGCCCCGCCGATGAGGCCTCCGTCGATCTCCGGATCGTCGAACAATGCCCCCGCGTTGTCCGCTTTCACCGATCCACCGTACTGAATACGAATCGCCGCAGCGGATTCCGCATCATAGCAGGTTCCGATTGTGGCGCGAAGAATTTTATGAACGCCCGCGGCATCGTCCGGGCTCGCCGTCCGTCCCGTGCCGATCGCCCAGACCGGCTCATACGCCAGAACGACCCGGTCCAGGTCCGCCCGGGCCACCCCATCAAGACCCGCACGGAGTTGGGCGACATTGAGTTCCTCGGTTCGACCGGCCTCCCGCTGCTCCAGCGTCTCCCCCACACACAGCACAGCATGCATCCCCGCCGCCAGCACGGCTCGGACCTTGCGGTTGACCAGTTCATCGTCCTCGCCAACCACATGCCGACGTTCGGAATGGCCGGCCAGAACGTAGTCCACGCCGAGGTCTTCCAGCATGGCGCAGCTCACTTCGCCGGTGAACGCCCCATCCGGTTCAGGAAAAACATCCTGTGCGCCGAGACGGATTGGCGCATCGGCGAGAATCGCTCCCACCGTCTCCAGGTACGGGAACGGCGGGAAGATGACGACGTCACACCGGGGCAGAGTCTGGAGAACACCCTCTCGAACAGCGTGGGCAATCTCCGCCGCGCTGGCGCGGTTCGTGTTCATCTTCCAGTTGCCGCCGACAATCGGAGTCCGCTCATGTGCCATGGACGAAGTGTACCGGCAGCGCGTGCCGACGTGGCGGAACGCCGTTGACGATGGCACCTCAGCCGGATGAAAGCGAACTTCAGTCGTTCGGGGGCGTGTCGAGCCGGCGCTGAATTTGACGAGCCGTATCGCGGACCAGGGCGTCTTCCGTCTGATCGTCCGCCAGTTCGCGGATGCGGGCGCGCAGTTGGGGATGATCCGCATCGTCCTGCCCGTTGCGCAGCGCATTGCCCGCGACGATCAGCGCGTTGCGTTTGAGCATGTTGAGTTTCGCGCGCTTGATGGCGGAATGGGTGAGGGCCGCACGACGATCATCCTCCGACCAGTTCAACATTTCGAGCAGGTCAAACGAATCGGTGCGAGGCGCGTACGCTTCATGCCGCGCGGCCGCCTTCGTTCGTCGTGTCGGCCGGTTGTGCGGGCAAACCTCCTGACAGATGTCGCAGCCGAAGAGCCAGTCGCCGATTGGTTCGAAAAACGATTCGTCGATCATGGAGCGATGTTCAATGGTCAGGTAGCTGATGCACCGCGTGGCGTCGACCGACCACGGCGTGATCGCGTCCGTCGGACACGCCTCGATACAGCGCGTGCAGGATGCGCAGGGATCGATCCGCTCCTCCGGTCCGGTGCCGTTCAACTCGAGCGTCGTGAGCAATTCGCCAAGCAGCAGGTAGCTCGTCACCCCGCGTTCAATGAGCAGCGTGTGTTTCCCGATCGCGCCCAGTCCCGCTCGGGCAGCGTACTCGCGTTCAAGCAGCGGGGCGGTATCCACGCACGCGCGGAACCGTTCTTCCGGAAACCGCGTGCTCAGTTCATCGGCGAGCGCGTGAAGACGTTTCTTGATCACCCGGTGGTAGTCGTCTCCCCGCGCGTAGCGAGCAATTCGACCGCGGAATCGTCGCTCCGAAGGCAGGCGATCGGACGGCGCACGATCGACGTGACGATCAGCGACACAGATCACGCTTCTCGCGCCTTCGAGAATGCGCTCCGGGTCCAGCCGCGCTTCAACGTGTTTCTCGAGGTAGTGCATCTCGCCGTGCTTGCCGGCACGGAGCCAGGCGTGCAGTTCCTCGGCGTAATCGGTCGGCGAAGCCGGCGCGATGCCCGCCAGCGCAAAGCCGGCGCGACGGCAGGCCTCGAGCACCGTTCGGGCCGGATCAGTTTCTGAATGCGCGACCTGGGGGTCAGCCATGGACGTTGATCCTTCATCGGAAACATCGGCGCGTGAGCCCGGCGAGTGGTGGGCTCACGGTATCATCATGCGAACTCCGGTGCGACCATCGCGGCTGCGCCGACTCCGACCCACGATCATGTTCCCGCCGATACGACACCCTCTTATGCCGCAACGACTCGAACCGTTGATTCGCGAGATTCCTGACTTTCCCAAGCCGGGTGTGATGTTCAAGGACATCACGCCGCTGCTGGCCGATGCGGCCGGCTTGGCGCTGGCGGTTGAGTTCATGGCCAATCCGTTTCGCAAGGCGAATATCGACCTGGTCATCGGCGCGGAGTCACGCGGCTTCATTTTCGGAACCGCGATCGCGCAATCGCTCTGCTGCGGTTTCGTGCCGGTGCGCAAACCGGGCAAACTGCCCGCCGAGCGGCGATCGATGACCTATGACCTGGAGTACGGCACGGACACGCTGGAAATCCACGCCGACGCCATTGGGCCGGAGCATCGCGTGCTCATCGTTGACGATCTGCTCGCAACGGGCGGCACGATGCAGGCATGCTGCGATCTCGTGCACGATCTCGGCGCAGAGATTGCAGGCATCTCGGTCCTGATTGAACTGACGTTTCTCAACGGGCGGCAGCGCGTGAAGCCGCATGAAGTGACGGCGGTGCTGACGTATTGAGGCGCGTTGGGTGGAGGGCGGTCGATCCGAGGTCTTTCTCTCGGTCATCAACCCCGGCCTTCCTCCCTGCGGTCGTCACGCCGGGCTTCGGGGCTGGGTTTACAGACCCGTTGAGCCGAAGCCGCCTTCGCCACGTTGCGTCGCGCCAAGTTCATCGACTTCCTCCACCTGACAGTGGGCGACGGGGGCGATGACCATCTGCGCAATCCGCATGTCGGGCTCAATCGTGAACGGCGACGACCCGAGGTTGATCAGCGGGACCTTCACCTCGCCGCGGTAATCGGCATCGATGGTCCCGGGCGCATTGGGCAGGGAGATGCCGAACCGGGTCGCGAGGCCAGACCGGGGGCGAACCTGCGCTTCATAACCGACGGGTACCGCCATGGCGAAGCCGCAGGGAACCAACTCGATCGCGCCGGGGGCGAGGTTGATCGGTGACTCAATCGCTGCGTGCAGATCCAGGCCGGCGGCGTGCTCGGTCTGATACTGCGGCAGGGTTGCGTGATCGGAGAGACGGCGAAACTGCAGGACGGGACGCGTCAGCGTGGTGCTCATCGGAACAAGTGTACTGACTTAGTCGGCAAACTGCAGCATCAGGAGCGTGGCCAGCACGAGGAGAGCGACGCTGACGGCGAGGGTGATGTAAAAGGCCATCATTGCCGCCTGCTCGCCCCGCGCCGCTTCAAGCGGCTTCATGCCGCGCCCGCCGAAGCCGGCGAAGCGCAACGGCAACCGCGCGAATGGCTTCTGCCAGATGGCGAGTTTCTGACCTCGGATCACCTTGAGGGTATAGAAGTTGAAAAAACCGAGGATGGCGGCGATGCATCCGATCACGGCGTAGGGGAAGGTCTCGGCGGAAGCGAGAAACCAGAGGCCCAGGATGAAGAGACTGACCATGACGACGACGGCGAAAACGCCGCGGTCCTGATTCCGTTGGGCGGCGGAGCGTTGGGCCGCGGCCTTGCCGCGGGGATTCTTGCTGGTGGAGCGGCTCATGCGTCATTGATTCCGTGGTGTCGGGAGGTCGGTCGGTCAAACGTTGGAAGACTCGGAAGATGCATCGACCAACTCGGTCTCCATCTGGTCCATGAGTTCATCCATATGCTGAATCATGGAACGGGTCCGCTGAATGGCGTCTTCGATGGCGCTCCGGCCGGTCACGGTTCTCATTGGATCACGACGACCGGTCTCTTCCAACCGGGCTTCGGTAACTTCACGAGATTCACGAAGACGTTCAAGCAGAACATCGGCCTCACGACGCAATTGCAGCGCCTCCTCAACGGGAAGTGCGCGATTCATGTCATTTCGAACCATGGGCATCCATCCCTTTGAAATCGTTCAAGGCGGCGAACTCGCGTGCAGCGCGCCCATCCCCGATCAGCCGAGGACCTTGACCGAATCGATATCGTCTGAACACGTCATTTTCATGTTCTTCGGCTCATGACGCAAGTCACGCGAAAAAACCTCACCGATCACTTCCGCCAAGCCCCTGCCATAACCCGATCATGCTGCGGCCACGGATCGAGCCCGTGTGGGCAAGGCCTCCCGGACGGCCCGGCCCAGTTCCGCGGGGTCATCCGGACGATTTCCAGGAGCCAGTTCCTGAATCATCTGCTCAATGTATCGGCTATCCGGTGGGGTGAGGGTCCAGATATTGATATCCGGATGCCGCGTCGGCCGCATGCACTCGGCGTCGAAGGCCAGCTCCTCGTGCAGTTTTTCGCCCGGCCGGACACCGGTGTAGACGACCTGGATGGAACCCGGCACCGCCTCTTCGGTCGCGCCGGGCAGGCGTGGCTCCAGTCCGTGCAGCCGCGCGAATTGCCCCGCCAGATCAACGATCCGCAGCGGATCGCCCATGTCCAGCAGGAAGACCTCCCCCGACTCCAGCGTGCGATCAAGCAGGGCCATCGACTGAATGACCAGCGATGCCGCTTCTGGAATGGTCATGAAGTACCGCGTCATCCGCGGATCGGTTACGGTCAGCGGCCCGCCGGCGGCGATCTGTCGGGACCACGTTTCGAGCACGCTGCCCGATGATGCCAGCACGTTGCCAAACCGGACCGTCGAGAAACCGGTCCGGGAGTGCTGGCTGAGATGCTGGACGTACAACTCCGCCAGGCGTTTGGTCACGCCCATGATCGAGACGGGGTTCACCGCCTTGTCGGAGCTGATCATGACGAACCGATCCACACCGGCCGCGTGGGAAGCATCGACCACCGACTTGGTGCCGAAAACGTTGTTGTCCACCGCGGCGGCGGGATGATCCTCCATCATCGGCACGTGCTTGTGCGCAGCCGCGTGAAAGACAATGTCGGGTTTCAGTTGCTCAAACCAGCCCCGGGTTTTCTCCGCCTCGACCACATCGTGCAGAATCGCGCGGCGAGGTTGATTCGGCACGCATTGCGCCAGTTGCCGATCGATTTCAAAAAGTGCGTTCTCCGATCGCTCCATCAACTGCACCTCGGCGGGCTCGAACTGAGCGACCAGACGGGCCAGCTCGCTGCCGATTGATCCGCCCGCCCCGGTGATGAGCACCCGCTTGCCGCGGATGGCGGGCGCAACTTCACCCTCATCCATCTGCTTCGGCGTGCGGTCGAGCAGTTGGGACAGATCGATATCGAGATGGGTGCGTGGACCGACGCCGGCGATCTGATCTTCCAACGTCGGCATGAACCGGTCCGCCACCCCGAGCCGGCGCAGGCGCGTCCGGATGGCGGCGATCTGGTCCTTCATCACCGCGGGCAGACTCAACAACGCTGATGCCGGCTTCCGGGTCGCGCAGATTGATTCGAGTTCCGCGATCATCCCGAGCACGTTCGCGTCAACCGGTTGCCTCACGACGGTTTCATCAATGCCGCAGAGCACCCACCCGAGCACGATCGGTGGGTCAGACACCTCGCCCAGTTGCTGGTGGAGTCGCCGGCAGAGGGCGGGAGTCCCGATGAGTATCGCGGTCTGTTCCATAAGCAGGTTCCGTTGTCAGCGCGGCATGATGGGCACGCCGGTGTGGATGTGATCCGATGCCATTCGGGCCGGTCTGGGTCTATCGGCGATTCTCACGGTCCACCGACAGCGGCGCCACAGTTGTTTTTTTCGGACCCGGAAGCCGCCGGGCTTCATAAACTTCTATGTATCAGCCGGTTCGGGAAGATGGTACGCTGTTTCCGCTTCGATCGCGGCCGAGACGGGCAATGCCAGCCGAGATGCCGAACCCCACCAGGATCAGAATGATCGAGCCGGCGACCTGGGCGGGTGTGGGGGTGAAGAACGCTTCGGGGTATTCGCTGGGCGGAATCTCCTCGATCATCACCTCGGTCTCCAGAACAACACCCTTGATGACATCGCCGACCTCCGGCCTCACGGGCTCCTGAAAAGGCCACAGGCCGATGACCGCGCCAAGCAGGAGTCCGAGCAGAAAACCGAGGGTGGCCCGCTCGAACTTCACGAGCAGCAGTTTGACGAGGTTGCTCACCCCCACCACGCCGACCACCGCGCCGATGCCGACCGGCACGAAGACATGCATGGCGTCGATGAGTTCCCGGAGATTCAGATTGCGAACCGCATCGACCGCGGCGCTGATGGTGGTGACGATCACGATGTATTGCCCGAGAATCAGCAGAAGATAGCTGCCGGACAGCCCGGGCAGGATCATGGCGGAACCGGCCACCAGACCGGCCAGAAGGAGCATCAGGTACGCCCGGCCGGCCTCATCGCCCGAGTCCGCACCGGGCAGCATGAAAGTGAGGGCCGTCATAGCCAGCAGACCGATCAACGCGAAAAAGTACACCATCGCGCCGGCCGGCCGAACCATCCGATAGATCAGCGGCACCCCGCCGAGGGTCAATCCGATGAACACGCTGTACATGACCCAGCGGTGGTCTACGACGGCCTCCCCGAAAAGCTTGGCGAAGCCGGCGATCGCGGCAATCGCCGCCCCGGCCACGCAGAGCAGCACCATGATCGAGGTCCGCCGAAACCGGAAGGTCGAAACCTCCGCGACAGCGGAGATGAATTGTGGATAGATCCCCGTGGCCAGAAGCATCGTCCCCCCGGAAATGCCCGGCACGATGTTGGCGAGCCCTATGAGCCCCCCGCCGATGATGCTGCGTACCGCGATCGCTTCACCGCGAAACTCCGCGCGCTCCCGCTCGCCCGGCTGAATGGGCGGATTGGCCGCTCGCGTTTCACTGGAAGCCGGCGGCGACGCGCCATCCGGCTCCGCGCCGCGCTGTTCGGAGGATTGCTCACTCATGGCTGGGATCATATCGACCCGGCGCGGCGGGTGAATCATTCACGGCGTGAAGTTCTGAACTGATTCCGGGTGCGGGTCCGCCTGCTCCCGCCGGCTACTTTACGAATCGTGGAGATCAGTTTGCGATCGCCCCGTGCTGAATCCATAGCGTTTGAGGATCGCGGCCCGCTGGCTGTTGACCTCGACCTCTCGTGCGTCCAGCGTGATCACCAGTCGGTGATGCGCGCCGCCGGGAGGAAAACTCATCGTGACTTCACCCTGCAGTTCGGAATTGACCAGACCATCTATCAAACTCATCCCGACACCCGAATGATGAGGCTGATCGATCTTCGGCCCGCCGCGCTCACACCACTCCAGGGTGATGCGAACGACGTCGTCCTCAAGCGGCACGCTCTCCCATTGAATGCGCAGTTCACCATCGCGAACGCTGAGCGAGCCGTACTTCGTGCTGTTGGTGATGAACTCATGCAACACCATGCCGAGCGCGGGCATCTGGCGGACGGGCACCTGCAGTGCCGGCCCGGCGATTTCGACCTGATCGATGGCCCCGGGGGGAAGGAGCGCGGCGATTAAATTTTCGAGCGGAAGGGGCAGCCAGTTGGAACGGGACAACAGCGTGTGAACGGTCGCGATCATCTGCACGCGCTGTCGCATGGAGACCGCAAACGCATCAACATTGTCGTAGCGTTCGTGGCTGATCTCGATCAGGCCGAGCAGGGACGCCAGATTGTTGCGCACCCGGTGGTCCAGTTCGCTGAGCAACAACCGCTGATGTTCCGCCGCGGCGTGCAGGGCCTCCTCATTGCGTTTCCGTTCGATGGCATAGCGAATCGCGCGGTCGAGAACCGGGCCATCGATCCGACCCTTGGTCAGATAGTCCTGCGCGCCGTTGCGTAGCGAATCCATCGCCAACTTCTCATCATCCCGACCGGTCAGCACGATGATCGGCAGCAGCGGCGCGGCTGCAACGGTCTGCGCCAGGGTGTCCAGCCCCTGTGAGTCCGGCAAACCGAGGTCCAGCAAGACCACGTCCACAGTTTCTTCACGCAGCATCGGCAGCCCCTGCGCCAGTGCATCGGCATTCAGAGTCCGCAGATCCGGGCCGCCGGTTTCGCGAAGCATCTCTTCAATCAGGCGCACATCGCCGGGATTATCCTCCACGATCAGTACGCTCGTTGCACACACGCTCATGTTTTGAAATCCCCAGCCATGCTTGTCTCAATCCGTCGGCAGATGCACAATCGTCAGCCAGAAGTGCTCGATCGAGCGCACCACCGACATGAATTGTTCCAAGCCCACCGGTTTCGTGATAAAACAGTTCGCGTGCAGATTATACGATCGTACGACATCTTCTTCCGACTTGGAACTGGTGAGAATGATCACAGGGATCCGCTTGAATCGGGCGTGGTCCTTGAGCCATTCCAGCACTTCGGTGCCGTTGATCTTCGGCAAGTTGAGATCCAGCAAAATCAGATGAGGCCAGTTCGAATTGGAATCTGCACCGAGCGCCTCGAAGTGCTGGATCGCCATTTCGCCGTCATCGAGCACCGTCACTTGATTAAGAATCTTGCCTTCCTGGAGGACTTCCCTGATCAGCCGCACGTCCCCCGGATTATCTTCGATCAACAGAATGTCAATCAGACTGCGAGCGGAGTTTACTGCTGACACCGGTCACCTCCGATCTCCCGAAGGAATCGAGAAGGAGAAGGTCGAACCCTGATCCGGCGTGGATTCAACCCAGATGCGCCCACCGTGACGTTCGACAATCCGTTTGCAAATCGCCAGCCCGATGCCGGTACCGGGATAGCGGTTGCGGCTGTGCAACCGCTGGAAGATAACAAAGATTCGGTCCTGATACGACGGGTCCAGCCCGATCCCATTGTCGGAGACGGACACGATCCATTCGCCTTCCTCCTCCCGGGCCGAGACATGCACGTCCGGCGTACGGCGACTCCGAAACTTCACCGCGTTGCTGATCAGGTTCTGGAGCACCTGCTGCATCTGAACCTCATCGGCCGGCACCGTCGGCAGGGGGTCATGATGGATTCGGGCCCCGGACTCCTGGATCGGGTGCGCCAGATTCTTGATCGCCGCGTCAAGCGATTCGTTAAGATCAACCGGCGAGAAGGCCTGCTTATGCGACTGAACTCGCGAATAGGCCAGCAGGTCGTCGATCAATTGCTGCATGCGAGTCGCCCCTTCGACGGCGTAGCCGATAAACTCGTTCGCATCCTTATCGAGTTTGTCCTGGTATCGGCTCGCCAACAGTTGCGTATAGCTCGACACCATACGCAGCGGTTCCTGAAGGTCATGCGACGCCACATACGCGAACTGCTCCAGTTCCCGGTTGCTTCGTTCCAGTGCGCTGGCGTATTCGCGCAATTCCTCCTCCGCCTGAACGCGGTCGGTCACATCGAGCGCGAATCCGCCCACGTGGCAGACTTCTTGCGACAGCACAAGCGGGAACTTGACGATCATCCAGATGTGCCGGGTTCCGTCGGGATGGTCAATCGTCTCGTAAGTATGCAGCGGCTCACGGGTTCGGCGCACCGTTTCATCGTTCTGAATCAGACTCTTGGCCACATCCACCGAAAAGAGCTTCTCATCGTCCAGTACGCCCAGTTCCTCCTCCGTGCGTTGGTAGACCGCCAGCGCGGCACGATTGGCGTAAATGTAGCGACCGATCTCGTCCTTGATCCACGCTGCCGCGGGATTGTTGTTCATGAAGGCAGTGAACCGGGCTTCACTCTCGCGCAGGGCGCGTTCGGCCTCAGCCCGATCGGTGATATTGATCGCCAAGGCAATCTCCGCTTGCCGGCCGCGAAACTCGGTGGCGTGGGTGTAAATCTCGACCTCAATCACCGTCCCGTCTTTGTAATGGTGACGCCAATGCCCCGCGTCCTTGGAACCGGTCAACTTCGGATCATGCGAATCTCTCAATCGCGGAATGTCTTCTTCCGGACGAATGTCAAGAATTGTCATCGTCTGGAACTCATCACGCGAATAGCCGTACTGATCCACCGCCGCATCGTTCACCTCCAGAATTTCGAGCGTGTGCACATCGAAGACGAACATCGGGTGCGGATTACTTCTGAACAGCAGACGGTACTGACGCTCGCGGGCTTCCAGTTCCTGTTCGGCCTTCTGAAGGTCGGTGATGTCACGCACGACACTGACAACCGAATCAAACGTACCGTCGGACCTGCGTTCCGGCGCGACTCGGGCGACCAGATAGCGCGGCCCGCCGGAGCTCTGGATCTCAAAGCCGAATTCATTGACGTCGCCGGTCTCGAAAACGCGCGAGATCTCGCGGTCCCACAGGTTCACCAGTTCACCGGGCAATCCCAGGTCTCGGTTCGTGCGGCCGATCACCTGCTCGGCCGACAGGCCGGAAACGCGCTCCATCGCAGGATTGACGTAGAGATGCCGCAGTTGGCGATCGAATCGTGCGATGGGGTCGGGCAGACTGGAGGTCAGCGCCTGGAACTGGGCCTCCTTCAAGCCGAGCGACGCTTCGGCCTCCTTCTGCGACGTCAGATCGTCGATCACGCCGACGAACCGGTGGGCCTGACCATCCTGGTTCCGAAGGATGTACCCCCGATCGTGTACATCGGCGAAGCTGCCATCCGCCCGGCGGAACCGGTAGCTGCACGACCAGAAATCGGCGTCGGATTCCAATGCAGTTCGGACGGAGCCGGCCACCCGATCCCGATCGTCTTCATGCACGCGATCTTCCCACCAGTGGAAATCGGTGGTGGTGACGTCCTCGTAGCCGAAGTCCTTGAGCAGGTCCCCGCGCCAATGCAGTTTACTATTTTTGACGTCGTAATCCCAGATGGCATCGCGGGCAGCCCGGCTGGCGAGTTCAAATCGGTCGCGTACGACGTTCAGTTGCTCCACCTCGCGTTCGAGCAGCCGAATCCTGCCGAGCTGCCGCAGATAGGAGTAGAGCGCGATCGAGCTGACAACGACCAGAAACAGGAGAACAAAGAGAAGTTCGATCGGTTCCATGGGCGATTCTGCCGGGGGTGGATTTTTCAACCGCCGATTTCGCGACGAAGTCCGCGTCAGCATCTATCCTAGTGAAACATCGATCGGCACGAGAAATCGACTCGGCCGAGCGAGTGACCCCCCCGCCACATGCGGGAGGAACCAAAGTCCTGCTGAAAGCGTATTGATTCTTATGGCCAAAGCAATCGTCGATCCGGAAGAACTCCGCCGCTTCGCGCAAGACCTCAAGCGGTTCAACGAGTCCTTGTCGAACCAGATGTCCGTCCTGCACGGCCGGATGCAGAACCTCAGCCAGAGCTGGCGTGATCAGGAACAGAAGAAGTTCGCGGAGGAATTTGAGCACACGCTCAAGGCCTTGAACCGCTTCACGGAGGCCTCCGCGCAGCACATTCCGTTCCTGCTCCGCAAAGCCGAGCATATCGAAAACTATCTCAACCAGCGTTGATCACCTTCGATTCTCCCCGACTCTGACCTTTTCTCATGGCACAGTCCGCCAACATTCGCTCCCTCGATGCGGTCAAGGATTTCAAGGCCGCGCTCGCCAAATTCGGTGATCAGGTCAAGCAGTCCCTCATCAGCGCGCATTCCGACATGCGCAAAGGTATACAGCGGCTGCAGACCGATCACTACACGTATTGGCAGCACGAGGAAAAGAAGTGGACGCGCAAGCTCGCCGAAGCCAAGAGTGAGTTGTACCGCGCGGAAAACGAGTCACGCGACACACGCAGCTCGCCGGTCCTCGAACGCAAAGCCGTCGAACGGGCCCAGCAGCGCATTGAGGAATGCCGCCGCAAGATGGAGCGCGTCAAATACTGGGTTCGGAACTTGGAGAAGGAAGCGGCCCTGTGCCTGAGCCAGTTGCAGCAGGTCGACGAGTTGGTCCAGGCGGATCTGCCGCGCACGGCCGCCAAGGTTGAACGCATGATGCAGAGCATTGAGTCCTACCTGAAGTTGCAAGCGCCCGAGACGCGCCGTGAAGCACCGGACGGCGAGGAGGATCGATCCGCATGAGTCTCTCTGCTTCCCGCGCCAACCTGCTCGACGCCATGAAAGAACTGCGTCAACGCTGGGACCGTATTCGTGAGCATTGGGATGATCCCGTCAGTCGGGACATCGAGGAGAAGTTTCTCGATCCGCTGGAGCCGCGCCTGCGGAATGCCGCTCATGCGATGAGCCATATGGGGGAATTGCTCGCCACCGCCGATCGCGAGTGCAGACCCTGACCGCGCGAGACGGTCGGGCGGATTTCGCCGCCCGCCGATTTCGGGGGGCGGGAGGCACTGGCCCGGCCGGCGAGATCGCCATCTCGGGTGCCCGCCCTGATTCCAATCCGCCGCCCTGACCCGGCCGCGTCATTTAGGATAATGACCACATGACCGATGCCTCATTGACCACCGGCCCACGACGCCTGCTCCGTCTCACGCGGCGCCTCACCGCCGACCGAGCCGAACGCGAACTGTCCATCGCCACGCGCGAGACAGAAGAACGGGCGCGCATTGACCGGGAACTGGAATCCGGACAGACCGAATTGCGCGAAAAGCGTGACCGCCGCGTACAGAAGGCCGAGTCGGAGTACGAATCAACCGCAGCCGAGATTCAACGGGAGTTCGAGCGCGATGACCGCGCTGTGCGCGAAGCGTACGAAGCGGACCGGGAACAGCTCGCGGAAAAGGCGGAGACCAACGAAGGGGCCGCCCGGAAGAAAATGGAGGAGGCCATCTGGCTGACCGAGTCGGTCTACGAGGGCAGCCAGGATCGTCCCGAGGAACAGTTCGAGCAGTCGTGCAAGGTCATCGACAGCATGCGCGATGAGGTGAAGTTGCTTCGCGGACGCGCGGAGCAGTTTCTCAAACGCTCGCGCCTCGGGTCGGTCGCCCGCGAACCGGACCGCACGATCGAACCGACACCGGAGCAGCTTGAATCGCCGCTCAGCTCGATGGATCAGACGTTGGAGCGCGCCAAGCAGGCGGTGGAGACCATTGAAGCCCAGTCGCTGCCCAAGCTGTTTCGCAGCATCGTGCCGATCTTTCTGGTCGTCCTCGCCGCCGGCGTGGTCGGCGGGATCACGCTGGGCGTCCATCTGGGTGAATTGAGCACCTGGGTCTGGATCAACGCGGGCCTCGGCGCGGGCGGCATGGCCGTGTTGCTCCTCGCCCTCTACATCATGATGCGCCATCGGGCCGCAACACTCTGGCAACCCGTGGTCGAATCCCAGCAACAGATCAATGCCCTCCACCAGCCGTGCGTCGAGCAGGCCGAAGAGGACCGCGACCGGCTCGCCAAGCAATTGCGCGAAACGCGGGATCGGGAGGTTGAGCATGCCAAGCAGAAGTACGGCAAGATCATCGAAGAAATCCGTGAGCGCAGGGCCGCCCGCCACGAGCGCATTGAGCAGAAGTATCCGGCTCGATTGAAGGAACTCGCCGAACGACGCGATCGCCGGCTCGCCGAAGCGAAGGATCAGCGCGATCAGGCCGTCGCCGAAGCCAACACCGAATACGAGCGCGATCTCAACGAACTCGAATCGCGTCTCGAGTCCGAACGCAAGGAACTCACCGACTGGTCGGAGAACGCCTGGGCGGAGCTCATCCACGACTGGAAGACCGGCATGCAGGAGGTCTATGAGTTGGGAGAAGCGATCCGCGCGAACGATGAGAAGTATTTTCCTGACTGGGATGACCCGAGGTGGAATGACTGGTCACCGCCGCGCGAGTTCGCCCCGGCGGTGCGGTTCGGCCGGACAACGCTGCGCCTGAACGAACTGCCGGGCGGCCTGCCGGATGATGAACGGCTGAAACTTGAAGGCCCGACCGAATTCACCCTGCCGGCGACCCTGGCTTTCCCCAATGACTGCTCGATGCTGATCGAACACGATGGCAGCGCGGGCGGCATGCCACTCGATGTGCTGCAAACGGTCATGTTCCGCCTGTTGACCTGTCTTCCGCCGGGCAAGGCGCGGTTCACGATCATCGATCCGGTCGGGCTCGGCCAGAGCTTCGCGGGCTTCATGCATCTGGCGGATCACTCCGAAGCGCTGGTCGGCGCGAAGATCTGGACCGATCAGCGACACATCGAACAGCGGCTCATCGACATCACCGAACACATGGAGAGCGTGATCCAGAAGTATCTGCGCAATGAGTTCGAGACCATCGATGAGTACAACGAACAGGCGGGCGAGATTGCGGAACCGTACCGTTTCCTGGTGATCGCGGACTTCCCAACGAATTTTTCGGAAAGCGCGATGCGGCGGCTGGCGAGTGTGATGACTTCCGGCGCGCGGTGCGGGGTGTACACGCTGATTCTGCGCGACACGCGAGAGAAGATGCCTTCGGGCCTCGATCTTGAGGATCTGCGGCGGGGCGCGAGTTACCTGCTCGCCGATGCTGAGAGTCTTGCATGGAAGGATGAAGACTTTGAATCGACCGATCTCGTGCCGGACAAGCCACCGGCAGAGTCGTTCCTGACGCGCATTCTGCACATCGTCGGTGAAGCGGCGCTCGAAGCCGGTCGGGTTGAAGTTCCGTTTCAGGTCATCGCCCCGCCGGATGAAGATGCCGTCTGGTCGCGAACGACCGAGAGCGAGTTCAAGGTCGCGCTCGGCCGGGCCGGAGCGACCAAACTGCAGTCAATGACCCTCGGCCGGGGCACGGCGCAGCACGTTCTGATTGCGGGCAAGACCGGTTCGGGTAAGTCCACGCTTCTGCACGCGCTGATTACCAACCTCGCGCTCTGGTACAGCCCGGATGAAGCGGAGCTCTACCTCGTCGACTTCAAGAAGGGTGTTGAGTTCAAGACCTACGCCACCCACCGCATTCCGCATCTGCGCGCCGTCGCGGTGGAGAGCGATCGTGAATTCGGCCTGAGCGTCCTGCAACGCGTCGATCAGGAACTGAGCCGCCGCGGTGAAAGGTACCGACAACTCGGCGTGCAGGATCTGGCCGGCTTTCGGAAGGCGGCACCGGACGAACGCATGCCCCGCACCCTCCTGATCATTGACGAGTTTCAGGAAATCTTCGTTGAAGATGACAAGATCGCACAGGATGCCGCGATGCTGCTCGATCGGCTCGTGCGGCAGGGCCGTGCATTCGGCATCCATGTGCTGCTTGGTTCACAAACACTCGGCGGCGCATACTCCCTCGCGCGCAGCACGATCGGACAGATGGCGGTTCGCATCGCGCTGCAGTGCAGCGAAACTGATTCGTACCTGATTCTGAGCGATGACAACGCCGCGGCACGCCTGCTGTCCCGACCCGGTGAAGCGATTTACAACGACGCCAACGGCATGCTCGAAGGCAACAGTCCGTTCCAGGTTGTCTGGCTGCCCGATTCGGTGCGCGAACAACAACTCAAGCGCGTGGAAAACACCGCGCAGCAGCGCGAGTACAAGTCTGCCGAGCCGCCGATTGTCTTCGAAGGCAACGTCCCCGCCGATCTCCGCGAAAACCATCTGCTGCAGAAACTCATCCGCGGCGAGGGTGAAACCACCCGCACGGGGACGGCGTGGTTCGGTGAAGCCATCGCGATCAAAGACCCCACCGCCGCCGTCTTCCGACGACAGAGCGGTCACAACCTGCTCATGGTCGGCCAGCAGGACGAAGCGGCACTGGCCATCTTCGTCAGCAGCATGATCGCTCTCGGCACGCAGCATCCCGAATCACGATTCTTCATCTTTGACGGCAGCGCAGGAGAAACGAGCTTCAGTGAATACATTGAGTCATTCGCGGAACTCCTGCCGCGCGATATCACCGTGGTCAAGCCCCGCGACGCGGCGGACGCGATCAACGAGATTCATGATGAACTGAAATCGCGCGAGACTCGCGATGCGAGCGATGCACCGCCCCTCTATCTGGTCACCTACGGCATCCACCGGTTCCGCGATCTGCGGCACAGCGAGGATTTCAGCTTCTCAATGGATGATGAAGGAAAGCCGCCCTCCTCTGACAAACTCTTTGCGACCATCCTGCGCGAAGGGCCGAACTACGGCCTGCACACGCTCGCCTGGTGTGACACGGTCAACAACGTAAACCGCACGTTCGATCGCGCGGGTTTGCGCGAATTCGAGATGCGCATCCTGTTCCAGATGAGCCCGGCCGATTCGAGCTTCCTGATTGATGCGCCGAGTGCGGGCAAACTCGGCTTTCACCGCGGGCTCTTCTCCAGCGAGGAAGAAGGCGTGCTCGAGAAGTTCCGGCCGTACGCCCTCCCACCGCGCGACTGGCTGGAGTCGGTTCGCGAAACCATGATGAACGTGGACACGCACGCCCGGCATGGTCACGGAAAGTAGCCACGCCGCCTGAACTTCACCGCTTGACCCGTCAAACAGACCAGCATGAGCGGGCGGAGAACTTGGTTTTTCCCGGACGGATGCTCGCGCACCTGCCGAGGGCCGAGATGGACGCACCTTCGACGCCGATTCAGCCGATATCGTGAGACGGGTGACATCGCAACGATTAGGCCCGGACGCCGTATCATCCATAACGTCGCCCACCGTCATTCGGCAAACCGCCATGGCGGGAACACGAAGAACAGGAGGACGGCCATGCGCTGGATCGTGCTGCTGATTGCTCTGGGGTTTCTCCTTCCGACAAACCATGCGCTCGCGGATGACTGGCCCCGCGTGGCCGAGGGTCAACTCGACAACGGCATCCGTTATGTGATCGTCCACATCCCCGATGCAAAGCGGCAGTCGTTCTCAACGTTTCTGCCGCTGCATCTTGCCAACGATGGAAAGGATCGTTCCCAGTGGTCGCACCTGCTCGAACGCCATCTTCTGCGCTCGACCGATCCCAGGACGCTCCGCCCCGATTCGAACCTGCACATGAACGGCGAAACCGGGGAAAGCGCGCTCCGGCTGGACGCGTCCGCGCCGCATCCCGACTGGAGACGCGCGTTTGATCGTCATGCCACGTGGCTGCGGACGTGCGAGTTTGAACGATCCATGCACAAGCAGGAGCTGCGGTCGATCCGGCACGAAGAGGAGGTGCTGATCGCCGGCCGCAGCACCCACCGCGCTGCGCTGGCGGCATGGAACCAGATCGTTCGCCACCGCGCGAACCATGGCGCGACCCGGGCCGATGTCCATCAATCCGACCTCGAACAACTCATGGCGTACGGCTCGGAGCACCTGCCGATCGGAGGTGAGGTTATGATCGCTTCCGTCGGACCGGTGGACCCTGACGCGATCATCGAACGATTGGAGTCGGAGATCGGCACGATCGAGATCGTCAACTGGCGCGAACCGGATGCACGTCCCTTGCAGCCGGATGCGGTCGGCCATTTCCGCGGCACGTGGGACCTACCGGTTGAACACATGTTCATCTGGTGGCATCTTCCGAACGGATCGGTGGATACGGGGCTCGCGTCCCTCGCGCTCGGCCGCATGCTGCAGATGAACTTGCAGAATCACCCGGAACTCGCGGAGCGCGTGGCGCAAGTGCATGCGTTCCGCCCCGTACCGACGGCGGAAGCGCACTATCTCCTCATCACGATTGCATTGTCTGACGTGGGCGTTCCCGAAAGCGTCCGCCCCCTGTTGGAGCAGGTCGTCGAGAACGTGCTGCGTGATCAGACCCTGAGGAAGGAGGCACCGCTGTCCGTTGCGATGATTCGGCAGGAGATGGGATCGATGTGGCAGATCCGCCAGATGCGCCAGGCCCGCCAAGTGCAGTTGCGTGACTTCGCGGAAATCAATGCGATGCAGCCGCGTTGGTCACTGGCCTACGCCACCGGCGCGAGCTTCGAACGGACCAGCCGCGCAGTACAGCGCATGGACGTGGATGATGTGCTCATCCTCGGCCGGGCGCTGCGCGAAAGCCCGATGGGCATGCTCACGTTGACCGTGCGCGAAGAGCGCACCCGTGCCGCCGAGTGACTGAGCCAAGCCGGGGCAAAGCGCAGCGAGATCCCGAATCACGCGCAAAACGTCATCCAGCTGCCCGGCGTACCGGGGCATCATCGAACCTATCCCCGCACAACGATCACCTTCGATCCGCCCCCTTCGGCGTGGTCTGCTTCTTGTTCTTGCCGGGAACGTATTTGTGCCCCGCCGGCGTTTTGATGTCCTTCTCGATCATGAACTGGCGCACCTCGTCCATGGTTTGCCAGAACTTCGGAAAGTCCTCCGACCAGATCGTGAGCGAGAAGCGTCGGTAGGTGCCGTCGTCCTGCGGCACGCCTTCCACGATCTTCAGACACGGGTTGCCGTTCTTCGCCTTCCGGATCTGCACGGCGTACTTGCGGTTTCCGAGCGAGTCGAACGCCCAGGTTCTGACCGTGCCACTGAGATCGGGTTTGCTCTTGCCGCTGGCGCGTGGTGAGTTGGATCGCCTTGCACCGGCACTTGAGCCACGCGATTGACCTGCTGCTGCCATGTTGTAGTCCTCCCGTTCGAATCAGGCGGCCGCGCTGCGCCCCGTTCGCCGCCCCCGTGAATGGCGTGCGATCAGCCCACAAATCGTGGCCGCGGATGACCGGAAGATTACCAAACAATGCCCATACGTCAATCCCCATTCCCGCTGTCGCCATGCTGCACGACATTCAGGCCAATTTCGCCGCGGCCGGTCGTTTGATCTCATCCGTGCCGCCCCACTTCACGCTCATCGCCGCACTCTCATCGCCCAATACTCCACACTCATCCGAGTGCCCCAAACCGCAATTCGGTCAACACAGCAATTCGCTCATCGTGGCGACGAAGCTATTTCGTTTTTTAGCTAAATTCCTGCTGTGTGATGGGCCGTCGCTTGCAGCGTTGCAGGGTTGCAGCGTTTCTCCTGGTTCTCCGGCTTCGGTTCTCCGGCTTCGGTTCTCCTGCTTCGGTGCTCCGCCTTCGACACGCCGCCGTTGGTTCTCTGTCCAGTTGCGGTTCTCTGGGACCGCAGCCGATCGGCGTGTCGCTGTGCCTCATCGCGGTCGGCCGGGGTGGGTTGCTTCGCGCCTTTGGACGGCGCTCGTGCCACGGCATGCGTCAGCGAGTTTGCCCTTCCAGGACATTCAGTTCAATGGCCCCATCCCATACCTCCCGGCCACCGGACCGCCGGCCGCAGCCCGCCCACTTCCCCTGTGCGGGCAATCGTCACCTACGAGTTGCCGAGAATTGGTGGCACAGAGCCGTTTCTGGAAATCACATCTGGCCGCTCATTGCTCGTGTGCTGTCACGCTCCAAATGCCATCCGACGTCAGAGGTCATGAACAACGATCGTTACCGATACTTCCATTGTCAGAACGAGAAAGTATGGCTGGAGGCGATATGATCGCAGCGTGTTCGAGCACAACGAAGTCAATGGATTGCCCGCGGAGGACTCTGCCGGCGTTCCCCTCGGCCCCCCAGCCACGTTGTTGAAGCGGTGGCCCTATGCGCGGCCGCTGGTGCTGCTCCATTCCGGCCGGCCGCATCCGCGCTGGGCGCGTTGGTCGCTGGCGGCGGAACCGGTCGGGTTTCTCACCCTCGAAACCGATCACACCTGGCGAACCCGCGGGAAGCTCCCCGCCCCGACCGCCGCACTGGACGGCCGCGTTGCCGATCTGGAGCAGGATCTCTCGGCCCTGCCCGGATTCGGCCGAATCGAACCCGCTTCCGCCGCGATGGAGGCGAATCAAGCCGGCGGCTGGGCGTGCGTGTTGAGCTACGACCTCGGCCGTCACTTCGAGCCGGCTGCGCAACTCACCGAGGACAAACCCGTCCGGGCGCGGGATGACCGCGGCTGGCCGCGCATCGCGCTGGCGTGGTGCCCGAATGTGATGGTGTTCGACCATGCGCAGAACCAATGGCGATGGCGCGGCTGCCCGACAGCCCTCGCAGAGCTTCAAGCGTCGCTCGCACAACCGATGACCACCGAACTAGAGGCCGAACTGGAGGCCGAACTGGAGGCCAAACCAGAGAACGTTCAGCAAATCGGCACGCTGGAAAGCTCATTCGCGCCCGAGGACTATCTCAACGCGGTGGAACGTGCGGTGGCGTACATCGGCGCAGGAGATGTATTCCAAGTCAATCTGACTCAGCGGTTCAGCGCCTCCTTCGACGGATCAGTTCGTGAACTTGCGCGAGGCGCCTTCACCAGCGCGGAACCGCACTACGGCGCCATGATCGATCTGCCGGACGGCCGCGGCGTGATCTCGATGAGCCCGGAACTGTTGCTGGAAGTTGATCCGCGGACGCGCCAGGTGGTCACGCGGCCGATCAAGGGCACACGCCCCGGCACGGCGGACCCCGCGGAATTGGAACAGTCGGAAAAGGATTGTGCGGAACTGACAATGATCACCGATCTGATGCGGAACGATCTCGGCCGCGTCTGCCGGCTCGGCAGCGTGCGCGTGCCCGAGCCGCGCGTCATCGAAGCGCACCCAACGGTTCTGCACGGCGTGAGCACCGTGACCGGCGTGTTGCGCGACGAGATCACCATGGTGGACCTGCTCCGCGCCACGTTTCCGGGCGGGTCGATCACCGGCGCACCCAAGATCCGGGCGATGCAGATCATTGACGAGTTGGAACCCGTCCGGCGCGGCGCGTATTGCGGATCGATCGGCTGGATCGGCGCGGACGGCTCAGCGCGGCTCAACATCGCGATCCGCACGATGATGCTCACCGGCGAACGCACGCTGGACCGATGGGACCGATTGCAAGGTGTGCTCGATTACGGCGCGGGGGGCGGGATCGTGGCGGATTCGATCCCCGAAGCGGAGTACCGCGAAAGTCTGGACAAGGCGGCGGTGCTGCGCATGGCGATCAAGGCACCCGAGACCGCAGCATCGACTGTCAAGTAAAGATGCGGCTGGCGGGCAGCGTCCCGCGGCTCAATTCAATCATGCGGAACGTCGCACTTCGCCGTTGGCTTCCGCCATGGCGAACTGCATGCGTTGTTGCAGCGCGATGTGGCGGCAGATCTGATCAACCACGAATCGCTGGTGCGCGGGGTTGAACGAGAAATCGAACGCGATACCGGCATAGACCTGCTGGCTGGATTCCATGTGGTGATGAACGAGTTTGCCGGTGGCGCAGATCGGCACCGCGCCGTCAGGATTGAGCGAGAATCGCATCCAGAACAGCTTGTGCCGCATGACCGCGTTGGTGTCTTCCGGCTCCACGAGCAGCCCCATGCCCCCGCCGCCGATGTTGAGAATCGTGGCGCGGAACTTCGGGCCGACCTCGGGCATCAGGGCGTCCGGGGTCTCCGTCAGATCATTCAGCAGCTCGTCTGACTGCTCGAGATGCATTTCGTTGCACCGCTCGGCAACGACCACCGATTTGGGGTCCAGCAGCGGCCAGACATCCACGTGCGGCAGATGCAGCGTGACGGTGTCCAGCCGGTAGTAGTTTCGCCGCTGGCACCGCTCCACCGATTCCGGCAGGCGCAAGCGAAGCGCGGTGATCGATTTACTGGGGTTCAACGCGAACTCGGTCGGGCCGAGGTTGGACGTTCGGAACGTCCAGCGATTCTGTCCGATACTCATGACAGCCACGAGTTCCAGGCCCGGTTGCAATTCGATGATGTGGTCCAGCGTGCGCGGCTGCTCGATGAGGAACGCATCCTCGCGCAGGTCCAGCACGCGAACGCGCCAGACGAGATCACGGTGACCATCATTACCCTGACGGGCAATCATGATTTCGATACAACCGTTTCGCTCCTGAATCTGCTGCAGGCAACGACGCCATTCCAACGTACGTGATCGATTGGCGGGCACGGCTTGACCTTTCTCAAGAATTCCCGGGCCGATCCCCACATGGAGACCATCCATCCCGGTATCGGTTGCCGTCCCGGTCAACTTCAGATGTCTTGAGGAAAGCCCGCGTGCCGGCCAGCATCGGGGTCACTCTGGGCGACGGAGGACGATCAGGGCACATCCGGGGTCGGGTTCAGGGTCCGATAGGCCCGCCAGGCGCGCGAGGAGCGTCAGGCCGCTCATCGTCCACAGGCGGTACCGCGTTTCGTCCGGATCAATCGTCCAGCGATCGGGATCGACCGCCTCGCCGATCCGTAACGTGAAAACAGAATCATCCGGTGCCCAGACCAGTTGCGACGTGCCGTCTTCGCTGATTCCGCTCTGCCAGTGACCTTCGGTCAGCTCCGGCCAGAGGTCCTGCGGCAGGTCATCGATGAGCAGCCGACCGCCCGGCCGAAGCGACTTTGCAATGCGTTTGAACAGCGCAATGACCGCATCAAGTTCGGTGATGGTCATCAGCGTGTTCCCCAACAGCAGCACCGCGTCGAACGGCTGATCGCGATACCGGGGGTGCGTCGGCCAGGGATCATTCAGGAAGTCGCCGACGACCAGTTCCGGCGCGGGGTCGGTGCCGGCAGTCTCCGACCGCAGGGTTCGGATGACCGAATCGTCCCGGTCCATGCCGATCACTGCGTGAGCATCTTCGAGCAGGGGCTTGATGATGCGCCCGCCACCACAGCCGAGTTCGAGAATGTGCAACTCTCGGTCAGCCAGACATTCCCGAAGTCCTGCTCGCTGCCTTGCGCACCGCTCCGCATCGTGCGGCTCGTGCGCATCGAGCCATTCCGGCGGAGAACATTCGGCTTGATCGTTCTGATCATCCCGTTCGGGCATGCGCATTCCCTTCGCCGACCGATTCCACATCCGAGGTCTGAACGCAACTCATTGCTTCTTCTCCAGTGCACGTTCAAGCCCGCGCATGTGTTCACGTTGTCGGCGAAGCTCATCGTCCGTGAGTTGCCGCTCGCCATAACGAACTTCGTAGAAATCACGCACCAGTGCGGTGACGTGCTCGGCAACATCCGGCCTGTCATCGCGCAGTTGCGTGGCCCAGATCAGCGGCGGTGTCGCAGCCGGCTTGCGAAGGTTCGCGCGCTCGAGCAGTTCGAGCATATCGAGATAGAAACCCATGCGCTGGAGCAGCCATGGTGATTCGTGCAGGGTCGTCCGATCGAGGCGGGCAGCGCGCTTCAAGCGTTGCAACCGATGAATGATCTTGCTGATCGCGAGGATTCCGATGAAAAGCACCAGAGCGATCAACCCCATCCAGATGTATCCGGCGGGGCCAAAGTAGAACATGCGGTTGATCTCTTCCGCCCAGAGTTTGAGCCGCCGCGTCATGTCCCGAGCCCACTCGCGAATGCCCAGATCCCACTGCCGGGCCATCCGGTTCTGCGTTCGCGCATCGTAGCTGACAACCGTTCTGCCCCAGAGTCCGTCCATTCGGTCGTAGAACCAGCGCATCCGGTCGGCGAGTCCGGCCTCGTCTCGCAGCACGTTGTTGATAAACGAGGGTGGGGTCGGATCAAACGTGGACCAACGGTACGGATTTGTGCGCACTTCCGCCCATGCGTGAGCATGACGCTCCAGCACGGTGTACTGCTGCGCGCTTTCATCGTACGAAGCCGCGAGATAGCCGGTCACCAGACGCGACTCGATCCCGACGTTCTGACATAACGCGACGAACGCAGCCGCGAAGTATTCACAGTGGCCCCGACGCAATTCGAGGAGAAAATACTTGACCGGATCCATCATCGTCCCCTCTCGGATCGGAAAGGTGACATCACTCAGATCCAGCGTGTAGTGAAACTCCGGGGAGTGGAGAAACCGGAGAAAAACGTTCGCGGCCTCGCGACTCCACTGCCAGTACTGCTCCGATGTCTCCAGTTCATCCACCGAAGTTGCCAGGCGGCTCTCCCCGAGCAGACGCTCTGCGAGTTCACGGATCTCCGCATCTTCGAGCCGCCCCAGCGCTGCGGAACGCCCGGCCGGCTGCCGAATCTGCTGCAATCGCCGCAGTCGCTCCGACGTCGGGGAAGGATCGAACCTGACGCGATAACGTGATATCGGTGAAACATCCTCACCCAGCCGGAGCGTCAGATCCTTTCGGTCGAACAGCACGGGGACGAGGTCCGGCATCTGCATGGCAGTCGGCACGAGTGGTGAGAACAGGACTTCGGTCGCGTGCAGCATGCGGACATCAAGAGTCATCGTGGCTTCGGTTGATCCGCTTCGCCCGTCGAGCCGCGTCCAATCCGCACCCCGATGCGTGACCCGGCTGGCAACGGCTTCGCGCCGGCGCCAACGTCCGTCCCCTTCGTAGTAATCCAGCGTCGCGCCACGCAGATGAAGCGGCTCCGCTGACTGGTGCGCCTGGTCAAAAGCATCAAACAGTTGAACCGACATCACGGCACGACGCGAGTCGGTAATGCGACCGCCATCCACCAAGTTCACATCGGTGGTGAATCCCGCCTGCTGCGCTGTGAATCGCGACGACAAACCGCGATCGTCCTGGCCCTCGCCGCGGGGAAACATGATGAACACGGTTCCCGAAAGCAGCAGGGTCGCGACGCTGATTGTGAAAATCAAGAAGCGAAAATCACGCACAAGGCGCAAACCGATGACCGGCTGGAGGGCGGGCAGGCGGTCCGACTCATCCACCGCGATTGCGCGACGAGTGCGGACCTCTTCGTGGGCCGTGTGCATCTGGTGCAGCAGGAGAACGTAAATCCCCAGAATGACGTAAACCGCAAGAACGAGCCCGAAGAAGAAGTCCGTGGACTGCAGACACCCGATCAATACAAGCAGAAGACTCAGCGCGAGTAACTGGCCGTAATCCCGGGCCGTGCGCTTCTCGTAGAGCTTGATGAGAATCATCCACAGCGCGAACTGGCCCAGTGCGCTGGGAACGTCGGGGCGCGGCTGGAGCAAGTCCAACGCTAGAAACATCGCAGCGGTCAGCATCAGCAGCTTGGCCACCCACGATGGCAACGACCGACCCCGCGGCCCCTCGGTGAAATACCAACTCACCGCCGCCAGAACCCCCGCCACCAGCAACAGACCTACGCTTTGCTGCGCAACGCACAGCGCGACGATGCTGAGCAGCACCAGCACGAACGCCATGAACGGAAATCGTTGCAACAACTTCATGCCGCAACCTCCTGCCGGCCGGTGCTTACGTCTTTCGACGCTGATCGCTTCTCCTCAACCGGAAGCCGGAGCTGCTCCAGTTGCCGCCCCGTCAGGTGGACCACGTCCGAACGTTCCGAGAGATCATCCGACCGATCGGGGTGGATCACGACAATGCTGGTTCGTTCCGCCTCCCGAATCCCGCGATGAGAAGTGTGCTTCTGCCGCGGCTGGTCCAGGTCGATGCGTCCCAGTGCCGCCATAATCCGGCGAAAGTGCCGTTGCCCGCGACGCAGCGCGATCGGCGGCAGATCGAAGCCGCGCACGGAGAGTCCGACTTCGAATCCCGCCTGGTCCGCCATCGCCAGCAGTGACGCGGCGAGCGTGATCGCGTTCTCTTCGAGCTCCCTTGCCGTCACACCGTCCTTTTCACTGATGCGCAGTGACGCCGTCGGCTTCTCCAGATCCAGCACCACGCGCAAACGTGGCGAACTCGGCTGGGAACGCTCGATACTGACCAGTTGATCCAGCCCCGCGCTCCGGCGCCAGGCGATCTGGCGAATACTGTCATTCGAGCGATACTCGCGCAAGCCGAAGTAGTCATCGCCGCCACCGGCGCGCGGCGAGATGCGCATCCCCACCGGCTGGGGAACTTCGATCGATCGCAGCAATTCCCGTTTCAGCGGTTCTCGCTTCGGCTCGATCAGCACGTGCGTCGGCAGGGTAAACGTGACCGATTTCTTGATGATGCCGAAGGGAAATGTCGTCCAGACCCGCACGTGGTTCATGGCGACGATGCCGCGCTTCTTCGCCTGCACGATCGCCTCGCCGTGCACAACTTCCTTCGCGCCGACGTGCATGATCCACGCCCGCGGCAAATCCATGAAGTGCTGCCAGCCATTGGTTTCGCTCACCGGCCGCTCTTCAATATGCACGTTGAAGATGGGCACCAGCCGGTTGATGTTGCGCACTTCGTAGCGGATCAGCAGCGGCTCCCCCGCCGCGGTCGGTGCGGGATCCAGCCGACGAACGCGCAAGCCCATCATCATCGCGCCGGACACCAGGCCGGATATCACCAGTGCCGCGAACATGATCCCGAAGACGAGAAAGAGCACATTGTTCTGACCCCGGATGGCGACCAGCCCGACCAGCAGGATGAGCCCGCAGTACACGACCCCGGGGATATGAAGGTGATATCGCCTTCGCATAACCCATCACCATAGGCCCGATCCCCGCTCAACGTCGGCGCGGACGGTGCTCTTCGAGAAGCATCTCAAGTTCATCCGGCTGATTCGGCGTGCCCGGCCGCATCATCACCAGAAGCGGATTACTGCCGGGACTTGCCGGCAGACGCATCACCGTGCTCACATCCCGGTATCCATGCCGAAACGCACGAATCTCCCAGACCTCATCCATCCAACCGGCCCCGAAGCCACTGATGCTCACTTCAAACGAGCCGTCCGAACGACTGACGCCCGACCCTGCAAGCTGCCGGCCGAGCCGATCCGGATCGCGGTAGACTTCGATTCGCACATCCGCGAGACCCGTCCGATCCAGGCCATCATCTCCGGATCGAACCGTGAAAATGTCCTGCATCTGCCCTTCCAGCACCTTGCCGCGAAGTGTGTAGCCGCACCCGCCCAGCAACAGCGTTGCGCAAAGCAGCAGCAGAAACAATGGAAGTAGCGGCGTTCGAAAGTTCAGCATGGGTCTGGTCCTGAAATGAATCGGTCCGGTTGAGCCACAGCACAGCGCGCTGACTTTTCATCATACGGGGCACGCGCACGAACTGATCCATTCGATTCGCCCGTTCCGATTCGGCTTATCAGGCATCCGACGTTTTCTCTGTTGCCGATTCGGGCTGCATCTCCGCATCCGGCTCCGCCGCCTCGTGGGAAGCACCTTCAACCGGCGACTCATCCGGCTCGTCCGCGGATGAATCCGCCTTCGCTTCCGGCGCGGCCGGCTTCGCAGGTCGCAAATCCTTCACGTTCGGCAGATCATCGAGACCGGCCAGTCCGAAGACGCGCAGGAAATCCGCCGTCGTGCCGTACAGCATCGGCCGGCCGAGTTCTTCCGCGCGTCCGGTGATCTTGACCAGCCGCCTTTCCATCAGCCCGCGCAGCACTTCGCCGCACGCCACGCCGCGGATCGCTTCGATCTCCGCGCGCATGATCGGCTGCCGGTAGGCGATGATCGCCAGCGTTTCGAGCGCGGCCTGGCTCAGCCGCGTGTTCTGGCGCTCCTGATGCAAGCGCTGGAGCAGCGGGCCGAACGCGCTTTCCGTCAGCAGTTGCCAGCCGCCCGCGAGGCGTTCCGCGCGGAAAGAGCGGCCGGTGGATTCGTAATGTTCGTTCAACTCCGCCACGGCATCGCGGATCACCTTCGCGCTGCCCTTGCCGGTGACCCCCAGCAGTTCCGCCAGACGTGCTTCACTCAACTGACGGTCGGTGCTGATCAACAACGCTTCGATGCGCGTGGCCAGGGGAAGTTCCGCGCACGGTTCATCGCGGCTGTCTTCCGCGGATGAATCCGTCGTGGATGCTTCGGTCTCCGCCGCGTCGTTCGTTTCTTCGCCGGGGGTGGCGGGGGATACTTCGGTCATCGTGTCGGTCGTATTCATCGGTTCACCCACGGCGAGAAGGACCAGCCGGTCCGGAGACGTTCATGCATGCCGCAGCGCGAACAGGATCAGATGCCCTTGTGCGCACCGGCGTGCTCGACGAGCAGCTTCTTTGCCATCGCGCGGCGTTGATCACGTTCCACCCGTTCGCGGTCTTCATCTTTCTTCGTCACCCGCGCGTTGGCTTCGGCCAGTTCCGCCTCGGCTTCGTGCATCGTGATCGATTCCGCGCTCTGCGCATGTTCGGTCAGCAACGTCAGCACATCGTTCTGCACCTGCGCGAACCCGCCATCCAGCAGGAACCATCGGCTGCCGCCCTCGACGAAATCCAGCCGCAACGTCCCCGTTCCGAGCCGGGTCAGCATCGAAGACTGGCCGGACATCACGCCATGCTGGCCGTCCCACGCCGGGAAACTGGCGTAGGTCACCTCTTCATCATCCAGCATCGCCTTGGTCGGCGTCACAATCGAACAGCGAAACTCCTTGTTGGCGGCCACAAGCGACTCCTCGCGCAGGTCCACAAGGGGACCGATCCACTTTGATCAATATCTACCGGACCATCCGCAACGTGCGGACGTTCAGTGTATCGACGCCAGCGGCACGTTCAACCG
>RECV01000298.1 GCA_007693845.1 Phycisphaerales bacterium | reverse complement strand
CACCTGTTCTCGAATCGCCTCGGGCGTGGCGTGCTGATTGATCTCCTCGCCCGTTTCACACTCCTCGTGAAAATCGGCCAGTCGATTCGCGAGCTGATCGATCATCGACTCCGTCGCCTCGCCGCGCTTCAACAGGGCGCTGAGCATGCGATCGGCGGGCAGGCGATCCATTTCCACGGCGTACTCGACCACTTCGCCACTTGAAATGTCCTGCGAGTTTCCGCCGCCGATCACGAGTCGATCATCCGACGCCTTCACGATCGGCACGACGCCGTGGTACACATCGCCGGCCAATCGCCGATTCAACCGCACCTCTTCCTCGCAGAAGTGTTTTCTTTTCTCCAGCGAGGTGGCGTCGATGAAATCGAACTTCACTGGCTTCTTGACTTTGTACACGCGATCACCCGCAAAGAAGAGCAGTGACAAATGCGTCTGCAGCACCTCCACCCGCTCGGGCGGCTCGGGCAGATGGGGGTACGCCTCGGGTCGTGCCAGATCGGTCTGGAGTTGTGCAACGTCCATTCGAATGCTCCCACAGATTGAACCGGGCTTCCGGGATCGGCGGCCTCGCGGCTCACCCTCAAGCGATCATATGCCCGGTTCGCGCGATCCACGGCCGGAACTTCGCCGTGTTTCGCAGCTCGCAGCGGCACGATCAGACATCCGCCCCGGCCAGAGCGCGGGGAACCTCGATGACCCGATCCGGACCGGCCGCAAAAATGCGATCTCCCGCGGCCAGCGTGATCCTGCTCCCGCCGGTGAAGCCGCCGAACGCGGGCAGGATCAACTGACCGCCGCCTTCGACATGGTTCAGGCCCGGGATGAAATGAAAACAGGGCAGTCGCAGCCGGCCGCCCGACTCTTCGCGCAGCACCACGACCGGATGCACGTGGCCGGCCATGGTCAATGCACCGCAACTCGTTTCGTTCGCCGGGTCCGGGTGATGCGCCAATCGCACGGATGGTGAATCCGCGTGCGGTTCGGCCACGCAGCGGATGCGCCATGAATCCGGCGGATCGCCCGCGTGCGCATCGTGATTGCCGCGAATCAACAGAATATCGAGTTCGGCATGCTCTTCACGCCACCTTTCCAGTGAGCGCAACGTCGCCATCGTGCGGCCGGCCCGGCTGTGCCAGAAGTCACCGAGCACGATCAGCCGCTGTGCGCGGTGACGGCGGAGCAGTTCACGCAACCGATCCAGATCACGTTCTCCGCTGCATTCCGGCACGGGCAGGCCGGCGCGGCGGAACGTCGCTGATTTCCCGAAGTGCGGATCCGCAATGACCAGCGATGACACGGCAGGCCACCACAACGCCCGCTCGGGCAGCAGCGCCAGTTCATGTCCCGCCAGTTCGATCTGCATGGTGAGATTCTACCGGCGGGCGCAGATGCGGCGGCGGGGTTGCGGCTCGACTTCGCGCTCTGGACGTGCTCGCACGATGCAGGCGGGCGCGAGGTTCGGGGATTACTGATCGCGTGAGGCCTCGCGCAGGATCTTCTTTTCCCGATCGGACAGTGAATTCAGCCCTTCCCGATTGATCTTATCGAGAATGCGATCGACTTCCTGACGTGATGCGCCGCCGGCGGATCCGCCCGACTTCTTCTTGTTCTTGCGGTAATGGTGCGAGGTCGGATCGGCCCGGCCGAGGAAATCGAAGAATCCGTGCAAATGGTGCGTGTTGCGGATGAAATACCAGCCCGCCAGCGCGCCGCCGAGGTGGCCGGCCTCCCCGCCGGCATTCCGCCCGCCGGTAATCACGATGAACAGCGCGAACGCCACCAGGCCGTAGGCGAGATACTTGAACTTCATCGGGATGATGAAAAGCAGCAGCACGGTGGCGTTGGGCGCGAGTTTCGCTCCGGCCATCAGCACCCCGAACACCCCCGCCGACGCGCCGATCAGGGGCGTCGATGGATCATTGAACAGCAGCCCGGGAATGGCGACCGGACGGCCCGTAACATTCTGCGCCACCAGCCCACCGACGTTGAGGGTGACGTAGAGCAACGCGCCGAAGATGCCGCAAAGCAGGTAGAACGCGAGGTAGCGCTTTGACCCGAGATAACGTTCAACGAGCGGGCCGAAGAAGAACAGCCCGATCATGTTGAACAGCAGGTGCGGAAAGTAGTCATGACTGTGAAGAAACTGAAAGCCGATCAGCCGCCAGAATTCCATGTTGTAAATGGAGACGCCCTGTTCGGAGATGCCCAATCCACGCGCGGTGGAGAAATGCAGCATCGCCTCGATCGGCTGCATTTGGTAGTACTCCCCCGTCGCGACCTGGGTGCGGGTCGAGATGTCGACCATTGGCACATACCACATGAAAGGCCGGGCACCTTCGATCCGTACGGGGGAGCGTTGCGGATGGTTCAGCACTGCATTTTCGAAATCCGGCTCAACCTGCGACCAGTCGATCTGCTGGCCTTCCGGCACCATCACCCGGCCGCTGGAGACGAACTGGGCCGGCAGCATGCCGTCAAGGATGAACACCGCGATGCAAATGATGATGATCCATGTGTTCACCGAGAGCATGGTGAGCCGGCCGAGCGCGCTGCCGCCGCCCCCCAGCCCGCCGCGGGGGCCGTAACCGCCCTCTTCTCGCATGTACGGTCGATCATGGATGCCCATAGACGAAGCAGGATACCCCCCTTTTGCCCAATCGTGGGACCCGCCGCCGGATTTCCCGGGTCACAACAGCTTCTGAACAACCCTGATGCGGAGAGATGCCGAGACATCGACATCGCTTCACCGGGCATCGCCGGCTCAGCGTCAAAAGCGCGTCTCCCCCGCCGCTTTCTCCAGCCGAACGATCATGCGCTGAACGCGGTCGCTCCACGATTCGCTGCTGATCTGATCGCGCAGGCGGTCGGTCCACAATGAGAACGCAAGCGGCGTCAGACGCGGCGGTTCGGTCAGGTGAATCTCGATCTCCCGAATGGTCTCGAGCGCACGACGCAATCGCGTGCCCTCGAGTTGGCGTTCGAGCACTTCACGTCGGGACTGCTCCAGCAGTAGATTAGTCGGATCGAATTCGGTGAACACCTCATAGAAGAGTTCGCTCGACGCCTGCAGGTGGCGATTGGACTTCGGCTGTCCGGGGTAGCCGGCGAAGATCAACCCCGCCACGCGCGCGATCTCCCGAAACTGCCGCCGCGCCATCTCCGAGGTGTTCAGACAGGCAACAAGGTCATCCGCCAGATGATCCGGCGAGAAGAGTTGCCGCCACGAATCGGCATCAACCGGCATCGGCTGATTCGACAACAACTCGAAGCCCCAGTCATTCATCGCGCAAATCACGGAGCACGGCTGCAACCTCGTCAAGCGATGGGCCGCGAGCGCGGCAAGCCCTTCGTGCACCAGCCGACCCTCCAGCGTGTACACGAACGCGTGGTGCCCCTCCCGCGTCTTTAGCCGCTCGATCACCAGTTCACCCGGCCGGGGCAGACGCGACCACGCGGCCTGCACATCAAGAATCGGCCGAACCGCGTCAATCTCCGGATGAGCGGACTCGCGTTCTTCCTGCGCGAGCGCCAGATGGCGGCGGACTTCGCCGGCCAGTTCACTCGACAGCGGCATGCGTCCTCCGCCCCAGCGCGGCACGAGGTTCGTTCGTTTCGTCGCGCGCTTCACCTGTGCGGTCATTTCGCGCACGCGCACCAGTTCCACCATGCGGCCGGCGAACATGAACTGATTGCCCGGCCGCAACCGCGCGATGAACGATTCCTCGATCGAGCCGAGCGTGCGCCCGCCGACCATGCGCACGAGCATCGCGCTCTCGCTGGTGATCGTGCCGACCGCCATGCGGTGTCGGCGCGCGATCTTCTGTGAATCGACGAAACACCGACCATCGCGCTCGACCACGCGTTTGAAGTCGGGATAGGCGTCGAGCGCCTGCCCGCCGCGCGTGACGAAGTCCATCGCCCATTGCCACTCGGCATCGCTGAGCTCTGCGTAGGCGGCGGCGCGCATGATTTCCTGCCGCGCCGGCTCGCGCTCAAATCCGCCGCCGAGCGCGAGCGTGACCAGATGCTGAACCAGCACATCGAGGGGTTTGCGGATCGGTTCCCGTTGTTCGATCAGGCGGCTCTCCATCGCGGTGCGCGCCGCGGCGAACTCGACCAGTTCGAGCGCGTTCGTCGGCACGCCGATGATGCGGCTGACCGCCCCCGGCTGATGCCCGCTCCGGCCGGCCCGCTGCATCAGCCGCGCCACTCCCTTGGGGCTGCCGACCTGGATGATCTGATCGACGGGAGAAAAATCGACCCCCAAATCGAGACTGGATGTGCAAACCACGCAGCGCATGCGGCCGAGATCGATCATCGACTCCACCTCGCTGCGCAACTCGCGATCCAGCGAACCGTGATGGAGCGCCACTTCACCGATCCAGTCCGGCCGGGCGCGGAGGATCGATGCGAACCAGATTTCGGTGTGCGAGCGCGTGTTGGTGAAAAGCAGCGTGGTCTTCGCCCGCTCAATCCGCTCGATCACCGGCTGCAGCAGACGCGTGCCGAGATGCCCCGACCAGGGAAAACGCTCGATTCTCTCGGGGATGAGGGTTTCGATTTCAATACGTTTCGGTTCCGCGCCGTGAATCAGCCGACCGCGGGGCGCGAGGGTCGGGCCGAGCAGTGTGTGCATTGCCTCTTCAAGATTGCCGAGCGTGGCGGAAAGGCCCCAGATCTGCAGATCGGGATTGATCGCGCGCAATCGCGCGAGACCGAGCTCCGCCTGCACGCCGCGCTTGGTGCCGAGCAGTTCGTGCCATTCATCCACGATCACCGCGCGGATACCTTTGAATCGCTCGGCATGATCGGCGTAGGAAATCAACAGCGACAGACTCTCCGGCGTTGTCACCAGCGCGCTCGGCAGACGTTCACGCTGCCTCTTTCGCGCGCTCGCGGTCGTATCGCCGGTGCGTTTCTCCACCGTCCAGTTCACGCCGAGCGGTTCGAGAGGCGCGGCCAGCGCGTTGACCGTGTCATTGGCCAGCGCCCGCAGCGGCGTGAGCCAGAGGACGCGCAACGGCGCGGGTATTGTTCGATCCGCATCTTCCTCCCGCAGGGCCCGGGCGAGCAGGCCCATCCAGACGGCGTAGGTCTTGCCCAGACCCGTCGGCGCGTGGACGAGGCCGCTCATGCCGTCCATTTGCGCCCGCCACGTCTCACGCTGGAACTCGAACGGCGACCATGCGCGTTCAGCGAACCACGCTTCAATACGGGACAGCGAGTCTGACGAGGTCACGCTCATAAACGCAATTCCCGTGGCAACATCGCACGCAGGTCATCCAGATGATTGATATCGCCGGGCGTTTTATCCTTGCGCCATCGCAGCATGCGGGGAAATCGAACCGCGAGGCCGGACTTGTGACGGGATGACTCCTGCACGCCCTCGAAACCCAACTCGAAGACCAGCCGCGGCTCGATGATCCGGATCGGCCCCTGACGCGAGACCGTGTGCTGACGGATAAACGCATCGACTTCGCGAAACTCACGATCGGTCAGACCGGAAGACGCCTTGGCGATCGTGACCAGTTCATCGTTCCCGCTGCGCAGAGCAAAGGTAAAATCGGTGTAGAGCATGGCCCTTCGTCCGTGGCCGCGCTGCGCCGCGGTGAGAACGGCATCAATCGTCAGCGGATCGACTTTCCACTTCCACCACGGCCCGCGTTGCCGCCCGACGCCGTAGGTGGAATCTCGTCGCTTGAGCATGATGCCTTCGACCTGGCGCTCACGCGCCTCGGCGTGCCTTTCCATGAGTTGTGACCAGTCGGTGAATGCAATCTCTGGAGAGAGGCGAATGCCCGGATCAACGATGTTCGCTTCGATGACACTTTTCAGTCGTCGGCTGCGCTCGTGCAGAGATAACCGTCTCAGGTCGTCTCTATTCTGCTCCAGCAAGTCATATGCCATGAAGACGACCGGCACTTCGGGAAACAATCCCGGCTGGACTTCCTTGCGCCCGATGCGGCGTTGCAGCAGTGCGAACGGGAGCGGGCGTTTGTCTTCCCATGCCAGCAGTTCACCATCAAGCACCGTACCGTCGGGCAGATCATCGGCCGCAGCGATCACTTCGGGGTAGCGTTCGGTCACGAGTTCTTCGCCGCGCGTCCAGATCATGGTGCGGCCGCCGCGGCGTATGAGCTGACCGCGAATGCCGTCCCACTTCCATTCCGCGCGCCATGCCCCCGGCTCGCCCAGAGATTCGAGCGGTTCGCCGAGTTGGTGCGCAAGAAAGAACGGGTACGGTTGCGCGGGATCATGGCGCGTGATCTCTGAACGCATGACCGCTTCGTACCGCGCTGCGTCCGCCCGCCATGGCCCCATCATTCGGTGAGTCATCACCGCCGTTGATACGCCCGCCGCCTGCGCCATGGCGCGAATGACCAGCGTGCGCGCCACGCCGATCCGGAACGCACCGGTCATCATCTTGTTCCACACCAGCCGCTGGGTTCGATCAAGCTCGCGCCAGGTCCGGACCACCAGCGCGCGTTTCGCTTCCTCATCCAATGAGCGTAGCGGCAGCAGTCGATGTTCGATAAGTTCGTGCAGCGGCGTGTCATTCGTCACGCCCTCCTGCGGCAGAATCAGCGCCATCGTCTCCGCCAAATCGCCGACCGCATCGTACGATTCCTCGATGATCCACAGCGGCAGATCGGCTTCGGCCGCCGTCCACTCGCGCAGGCGTTTGGTGTTGATCAGCCGCTTCAAGCGCTGGCCGGTCAGAAACTGCAACGCCCAAGCGGCGTCGGCCGTTGGAGTCTCGCGGAAGTATCGCACGAGCGCATTGACTTTCTCGCCCGTGCGGGTTGTGCGATCGAGCTCGGTGAACAGGCGCGTGAAACGGATCATGCGGACTCCGCTTCACTTTTCGCGTTGAGCGTGTCGGTCGATTCGCTTTCGTCGCCAGAGGTGTCGTCTTCCTCACCCCGAAATCGAGTGGGCCAGATTGACGTTTCGTAGCCACGCTCATTCAGCCAGCGATTGAGTACATCGGTGTAGCCGTGCGTCACGCCGATATGCGTCGCGCCGGTCGCTTCAATGGTCCGGAGCAGGCCGGGCCAGTCAGCGTGATCGGAAAGCACGAAACCGCGATCGACGTTCCGACGCCGACGCGTGCCGCGCAATTGCATCCAACCGGAGACAAACGCGTCGGAGATCGTTCCGAACTTGCGCAGCCACGGCGTGCCCGCGGCGGAAGGTGGCGCAACCACCAACGCCTGGCCGCGTGAGGCCTTTGCGTTCTCTGCGTTCACGTGTTCGGTCGGAGGCAGTTCCACGCCGGCGGTCCGGTACACCTCAACGAACCGGTTCACTGCGCCATGCGTCAGAATCGGACCGATACCGGGGTCAAGGCCCGCAATCACGCGCTGCGCCTTGCCGAGCGCATAGGCGTAGATCACGCTGGTGCGATTACTCTCCTGATTGCCGCGCCACCACTCGTGAATCTCTTCAAACACCTTGCGTTCATCCGGCCAGCGATAGATCGGCAAACCGAACGTCGATTCGGTGATGAGCGTCTCGCACTGTACGGGCTCGAAAGTTTCGCAGGTCGGATCGTCGTGGACTTTGTAATCACCCGTAATGACCCAAACCTCGCCACGGTGATCGATGCGCACCTGCGCCGAACCGAGCAGATGGCCCGCTGGGTGAAGCGAGATGGTCACCTCACCAAGATGAATCTCTTCGCCGTACTCACGACCATCGATCACAGCATCCTTCTGTACACGTTCGCGGAGCACATTCGCTCCGGTCGCGCTCGTCAGATAGCGCTTCGAACCGGGACAGGCGTGATCAGCGTGAGCGTGGGTGATGACCGCCCGATCGACCGGCCGCCAGGGGTCGATGTAAAAATCGCCGCGCGGGCAGTACAGCCCGCTATTCGTCAGCGTGATCAGTGCGTGTTCGCGCGGCATGTCGGGTCAGCATAGGCGATGATCCGCCCGACTTCGCCGTCC
>RECV01000242.1 GCA_007693845.1 Phycisphaerales bacterium | reverse complement strand
CAAACCCAGCCCGCAGCGCGTCGTCTGGGCGAAGTCCTACTGATCCGCACGCCGATTCCGGCTGTCTACCGAAGGTGCGCGCTGGCGCGATTCGCCCATTCGCTGGATCAAGTCCGAACGCGCCATATACTGAAAATGGAATTCAACGCGCATCCGCATTCCGGGGAGGTTTCCGATGCCCGCCTACCGTCAGCGTCAGGCCACACAACGCCAGATCGATGAACGTCGTCTCGTCGAAGCCATCGCCCTCGCGCGCCGGCTTCGGCCGAAAGAGATTCCCGCCGAGTGGGATCAACCGCCCGATCCGCGCGGCATCGACAAGGCGGGCATCCAGCAACTGCTCGCGCGCGAGCTGGGCCGCGACACTCATCCCGTCGTGATCAGACGCCGCACACTGCGCAAAGCGCTCCGCGCTTCACGGGCGCGCACCATGTACTGGCGCATGCGCCGTCATCTCTGGAACTGGCCCGAGTTTCTGCGCCTGCGCGAAAAGGCCCGCATGATTCTTGAAATCGTGATCGAACTCGCGCGGGAAGAAGCGTTTCCGTGGTACGTCGCGGTGCCGGCCCGCGATGTACAGAAACTCGCGCGGTTGAATCACGCCTCCTACACCGCGCGCGTGCAGGAACTGGAGTGCTTCGTCATCACACGGCCGGCTCGGCGGATTCATCTTGAAGTCTCACCGGGCCGGCTCACCGAGTGGCCGAATGCTGAAAACAACTGGCTGGTGGATGAAGATCAGCCGCTCACGCCGATCCCGCAGTGGGTCGTGCGCTACCGCCGGGGCATCCCGCATAACGCCAACCGGGCCGGGTGGTGGATCAACTATGACCTGCTCTGCGGCACGCGGCGCGTCCTGCCGTGCTTCGAAGTCTCGACGGAAACGCTCGCCAAAGACTATGCGCACCGGAACCAGCGGATGGGCATCCGTGAAGGTCTCTTCCAGAAGGACCGCCTGGACAAGATGTCGCGCCTCGTGGCCCTCCGCGGCCCGCTGCCCCCACTCGGCCTGCGGGCCCCGCTCTGGGAAGGCATGAAGTTCAGCGGTACGGAATAGCAATCGAACAAAGCGCGTCCGCTCGATCAGATCGTTCGGATTTGCCGCAAAGAAACGATTCTGGATTCGGTGCGTTTCCATTTGTTCATTTCGAGATGCCTCGGTCTATCCCCAGTTCTCGAGCAGGATCAGGAGATCAAGTACGTTGACGACGCCATCGTCATTGAGGTCAGCCGGGCAGTCCGTGGCATTCGCGCAGACGCCCCAGTTCTCAAGGAGGATGAGCAAGTCGAAGACGTTCACGATGCCATCGTCGTTGAGGTCGCCGGGGATGGTTGGTTCGGTGTCGACCGGGCAGCCCTGCCACTTGGCGAGGTAGCTGTCGCCCGCGGGGGAGATAGTGAAGTCTCCCCCCACATAGAGTGCCGGGCTGCCACCGGAATCGGCTTCCACCCCTTTTAATGTTCTGACTTCATAAGACTCGCCATTGATCCCGCTACCGAGAGCGGACCACTCGCTTCCATCCCACTTCGCAATGCGGTTTGCCGCCACCGCGCCTGCCGCGGTGAAATCTCCCCCTGCGTAGAGGGCCGGGCCGCCGCCCGAGCCGTCATCGAAGACCGTCAGGGCATTGACTTGGGAGTTCATCCCCGTCCCGAGAGCTAGCCATGACGAACCATCCCATTTCGCGATGCGGCTGGCGTCCACACCTCCGGCGGTGGTGAACCTGCCACCGGCATACAGCGCGGGGCCATCGCCCGAGCCGTCGTCAAAGACCGTCAGGGCATAAACCCCTGTTGGAAAACTACCGCCCGCCATCCCCGACCCCAAGGCCGACCAAGATCCGCCGTCCCATTTGGCGATGTGGTTCGCACTCATCCCACCCGCCGCGGCGAACTGGCCACCTGCGTAGAGTGCCGCACCCGAGCCGTCGTCAAAAATCGTCAAAGCATTGATCAATCCGCCCACCCCACTGCCTAGAGGCGACCATTCCTCGCCGTTCCACTTCGCGATCCCCGAGCTCTGCATGCCTCCAACGGAAGAGATCAATCCAGCAGCATACAGGGCCGGACCACTCCCATCATCGAAGACCGCGAAAGCTCTGACCAAACTGATACTGATTTCGCCGCCCAGTGGTGACCACTCGTTGCCGTCCCACTTCGCAACATTGTTCACGCCCACGCCCCCTGCGATGGAGAAGTTGCCGCCCGCGTAGAGTGCAGAGCCCGAGCCATCGTCGAAAACCGCCAAAGCGTAGACAAATCCGATTATCCCGCTGCCCAAGGACGACCACTCGTTGCCATCCCACTTCGCAATACGGTTCACGTCTATCCCCCCGACGGACGTAAAGGAGCCGCCCGCGTAAAGGGCCGGGCCGCTCCCATCGTCAAAAACCGTCAGCGCTCGCACCGTGCTGCTCAATCCGTTGCCACCGAGTGGTGTCCACTCTTGGCTATCCCACTTCGCGATGCGATTCACCGTCTCACCACCGGCGGTGGTGAAGAGGCCGCCGACATAGAGGTCCTGGCCATTCCCGTAGTCGAAAACCCCAAGCGCCAAGACCGGGTTGTTCACGCCGCTGCCAAGTGATGACCACCGGCTGCCATCCCATTTCGCGATGCGGTTAGCACTGACCTCGCCCGCAGCGGAGAACCAGCCGCCAACATAGAGAACTGGGCCGGACCCGTCGTCGAAGACCGTCAGGTTCCTGACCGTCGCGTCCACACCGCCGCCAACCGACGACCATGCTTGCCCGTCCCACTTTGCAATCTTACTGGATTCTGTACTCCCGGCGGTCGTAAACGACCCGCCCGCGTAGAGGGCCGGGCCGCGACCATCGTCAAACACCACTAGATCCCAGACGGTATCGTCCAAACCGCCGCCTACGGGTGACCACTCCTGGCCATCCCACTTCGCGATTCGGTTCGCTTCTACTCCTCCGGCGGCGGTGAAGGTCCCGCCTGCAATGAGCGCAGGACCGCTCCCGTCGTCGAAGATCATGAGAGTGAGGACCGTGCTGTTCATCCCATCGCCCACGGGTGACCACTGTTGGCCATCCCATTTTGCGATTCGGTTCACGTCTACTCCTCCGGCAGTGGTAAACAATCCACCCGCGTAGAGGGCCGGACCGCTACCGGAACCGTCGTCGAAGACCTTCAATGTAACGACCGTGTTATTCACCCCGTCGCCCACGGTTGACCATTCCTGACCATTCCATTTCGCAATACTGAATGCCTCCACACTCCCGGCGGTATTGAACAAACCACCAACATAAAGAGCCGGGCCACTTCCATCGTCGAAAACGGCCATCGCACTGATCTGCGAGGAAAAACCTTGGACGGAACTCACACCGCCCCCCACCGACGACCAGGTATCGCCGTCCCATTTCGCGATGTTGTTGACCTCCACACCGCCTGCAGCGGGAAAGCTACCGCCCACATAAAGTGCCGGACCGTTCCCGTCGTCGAACACGGTCATGGCATTGACACTTTGGGACTGGATGCCCCACTGATCCATCGTCATTACTCCGGGTTGAAAATTGCCGAACGTTGGTACCCATGCTGGTTCACATTCGCCGCTGGCGTTCAGCGTGATCAATCCCAGATCATGCGTGCGATCTCTGACATCAACTGACACGAGCCGGTTTGCGCTGTAGTTCACGCCGTCAATCGCCGCCACCGCCGTCACGCCAAGCGATTCAGCGTCCACCGGCATGTCGACAGTCAATGCGAATGATCCATCTGCATCACTGACCGCCTGGCCGCCGGCAGCGCTGACGATCACTGCGTTCTCAATCGGCGTGCCGTCGGGAAGTTGCGCGATGCCGCGCATCGTGACGCTCGTGCGATGCGTCATCGAATCGGCGGTCGTATCGGCGAATTGATCCATCGACAGCAACCGTCGCTCTTCCGCTCGCAGTTCTTCCGGCTGCTGCGCTGCGGCCGCGCCAAAAGAAAAGAGAAGCAGCATGAGGCCCATCGAGATGCGCCCCGGCCATGCCGCGAGGGAGGTCGTCATTCGATTCATTGACTGTTTCATCAGTAATTCCGTGTTCATAGTGTTTTTCGTTTGCACGATCCTGCTCCTCGTTCAACCTGCTGGTCGCTTCTCAACTCCGCTGCGCTAACTCAACATCCCACCTCGGCCAAGGCATGAGACGCCCATCGCGCGCGGGGGATACTTCCGGACTTGACTGGCGAGTTGACTCCGCCGGCCGGACCGCTCTTTCAAATGGTTGCAGCGCGCCGATCGCGCGGCGGGGCGATTTCCACCTCATCGACATCGACGATGATGATCGGTGCAATGGCGCGACTTTCCCGCCGGAAATCTTCTTCCTAAACGACACGTTGTTCGACCCGGCCCTTTCCCGTCATCTCTCATCATTCAGCCAGAAGCGATCGCGCGTTTCACGTTTCAACGCACCCACAACCTGTAGATTAGAGATGTGGCGATCCCGCGCCAAGAAAAAAAACGAAAATGATCGGGACCGGTGGCGCGTGGTAATCTGGGAAGATCTGGGGAATCTGCAGATCGCCCGCCGCTGCCGGGTGTTTGGTTTTGGTGCGGACCCCGCGCGCGTGTGCTGAACGTGCAACGCGCACAACCGCCATCGCGTTTGCGGCGAGTCGATTGCTTCAGCTCTGTCAGTCGCGTCAGCTTATTGTTCGTCAGCGCGGGAGATCTGCCAGTACTGCAGTTCGACGGGGGCCTGACGGCCGAAGATGGTGACGAGCACGCGGACGATGCCCTTGTCGGGCAGGACCTCGTCGACGGTGCCTTCGTAGTTCTCGAACGGGCCTTCGTTGATGGTGACGTGATCGCCCTTCTCGAACTCCATCTTGACGGTGGGGGTTTCCTCGGGACGTCGCGAGTCGAAGAGCATTTTCTCGACTTCGTGCGGGGACATGGGGGTGGGCCGGCCGGCGGTGCCGACGAAGTCGCCGACGCCGGTGGTTTCCTTGATGAGGAAGAAGACGTCCTGGGGGATTCGGCCGTCGTCTTCGAGTTTCATTTCGACGAAGACGTAGCCGGGGTAGAGTTTGGTTTCGGTGACCTTGTGCTTGCCGCCCTTGAGGGTCTTGACCTTCTCGGTGGGGACCATGATGCGTCCGACGAGGTGGCTGAGGCCTTCGATTTCGACCTTGCGCATGAGGGTTTCGCGGACGTAGCTTTCCTTGTTGGAAGCGACGCGGAGGACGAACCAGTCCATGCCCTCGCGGTACATGGGCAGATCGACGGCGGGGTCGAACTCGTGCTCTGAATCGACCTCTTCGTTTTGGAGTTTGGTGCGATCGGTCTCTTCGTTGGTCATTGCATTACCCATGCCGCGTGTTCCGGAACGAGGGAGTGTGGAGAGGTCGGCGGAGCTGTGGTTGAGTCGGTCGAGGGGGCATCATCGGATGTATTCGAGCACGCCGGCGGTGGAGAAGATCCACTGGTAGAGAAGATCCCAGAGAAAGCAGATGATCGCGATGAAGACGGTCATGCTGATGATGATCCAGGTCGAGCCGAAGACTTCCTGCCGGCTGGACCAGTTGACTTTCTTCATTTCGCCTTCGGTGGCGATGAGGAAGTCGACGAACTTGGGCTTGACGCCGATGAGGTAGTAGGCGATCGCGCCGAAGAAGGCGGAGAAGATGAGGAAGGCGACGGCCTGGGTGTAGACGGGTTCGCCGGCGATGGGCATGGTGCGCGCGATGTCGCCGACCCAGTAGCCGCCCATGAGAATGACCAGCCCGAAGCCGAAGGCGGACACGACCCGGGTGTAGTAGCCCTGTCCTCGTTTGTAGATGCCAATCGCCATTGCAAGACTCCCTAATCAATCAGTTGGCGGTGCCGTGTCGTCCCGACTCGATCTCGGGGGCGGGGTTTCTCATCCGGTGATTCGCCCGCAGCCGACTTATCGGCAATCGTGGGGATGAACCTTGTCCGGGGGTTACGAGATTCACGACAACCCAGTTCAGAAACACGCCGGGGGTGACTCGAACACCCAACCTGCGGATTTGGAATCCGCTGCTCTACCAAATTGAGCTACCGGCGTAGGTGAGCGGAGACTCATGAGCCGCATTCGGCGGCCGCCCGAGCCGGCGCGACGGACGACGTGGTCGTCGCGTTCACCGCCGCTTACTTTCGCTTGATCTTATGCAGCGTGTGCTTGCGGAGTCTTGGCGAGAACTTTTTGAGTCCGGCCTTGATCTTTTCCGCAATTCCGCCTTTGACGCGAATACTGGTTCGGTAATTCAGGTCACCGGTTTCGGTGCACTGTAACCAGACAAATTCGCGATCCGTTGCTTTCTTGGCCATCAGTCACCTCAAATCAGCCCCCGGCCTTTCGGCCGGGGGCGAATGTGATTGGTCGGCAAATTTACTCGAGAATCTTCGTCACGACGCCCGAGCCGACGGTGCGACCGCCTTCGCGAACCGCGAAGCGGAGGCCTTCTTCCATCGCGATCGGCTTGTCGCCGAGATCGATCTGCATCTGGACGTTGTCGCCCGGCATGCACATTTCCGCGCCACCGAGCAGGGAGAGCGAGCCGGTCACGTCCGTCGTGCGGAAGTAGAACTGCGGCTTGTACCCGCTGAAGAACGGCGTGTGTCGACCGCCTTCTTCCTTGGTGAGCACGTACACCTCGGCTTCGAACTTGGTGTGCGGCGTGATCGAACCGGGCTTGCAGAGCACCTGGCCGCGTTCGATGTCATCCTTTTCGATGCCACGGAGCAGGGCGCCGATGTTGTCGCCGGCCTGTCCTTCATCGAGCAGCTTGTTGAACATTTCCACACCCGTGACGGTGGTGTCGACGGGCTTTTCGTTCAGACCGACGATTTCGACCTTGTCGCCGACCTTGACGATCCCGCGTTCGATACGACCGGTCACGACGGTGCCGCGACCCTTGATCGAGAAGACGTCCTCGACGGGCATGAGGAAGGCCTGATCAATCGCGCGTTCCGGTTCGGGGATGTAGGTGTCGAGCGCGTCCATCAGTTCGTCGATGGGCTTGCAGGCATCATCGTCAGCGCCGTTGGACTCCATCGCCTTGAGGGCGGAACCGCGGATGACCGGGATATCGTCGCCGGGGAAGTCGTACTTGGAAAGCAGTTCGCGCACTTCGAGTTCGACGAGTTCGAGCAGTTCTTCATCGTCGACCATGTCGCACTTGTTCATGAAAACGACGATACGCGGCACGCCGACCTGACGGGCGAGCAGGATGTGCTCACGGGTCTGGGGCATCGGTCCGTCGGTCGCTGCGACCACGAGCACGGCACCGTCCATCTGGGCGGCACCGGTGATCATGTTCTTGACATAGTCCGCGTGACCGGGGCAGTCGACGTGGGCGTAGTGACGCGCTTCGGTTTCGTATTCCTGGTGGCTGGTGGCGATGGTGATGCCACGGGCCTTTTCTTCCGGAGCGTTGTCAATCTGATCAAACGCTCTCGCGCTGGCGAGGCCCTTGTTTGCCTGCCGCATGGTCATCGCCGCGGTCAGCGTCGTCTTGCCGTGGTCAATGTGACCGATGGTTCCGACGTTGACGTGCGGCTTACTTCGTTCGAATGTCGCCTTGGCCATTGTAAAGTGTCTCCAACAACTTTGTTCACAGCCGGTCCTGTCAGTGCCGGCACCCATCTGAAAATCAAACCATCGATTGCGGACCTTCCGCGATCGACAACGCAATGCGAGCTCTTTGGCGCCCGCCGGCCCGAGTCGATCTGACAACCGATCAACACCAGCGAGAACCCGAGAGCCACCGACGGGACTTGAACCCGTGACCTCACCCTTACCAAGGGTGTGCTCTACCACTGAGCTACGGTGGCCTGCCTGTCGGACAGGCCCGTGACGAAGGATCAATTCAGTCGCCCGATCGGCCGACTGGCACCGATCAGCCCACCCTGACTTGCTCCGCCGGCACGCGATCTGGCCCCGACGAAAAACCGCCCCGCAAGGGACGGATGAATCGCGTAGTGTAGCCGTTCCCGCTGCC
>RECV01000241.1 GCA_007693845.1 Phycisphaerales bacterium | reverse complement strand
TGCACCAGTTGCGCCCATCGCGGCAATGCCACGATCCAGGCGATCGGCAGCAGGATCATCCAGACCATGAGATAGCGATCGTAGACCGGCCCCGCCGCAATGATGTACAAAGGCACACCGACCGCAAGCGTCCAGCACGCCAGCCGGAGCGCATCACCACGCGTCGTGTAGACCGACGTTCCCCACGCGCGAAGGAGCATAGCGCCGACAGACCATCCGCCAAGGGTAGCGAACACCGTCAGTATGAGTTGCTGCACCAACGTGTGGCTGGTTACGAGCAGCACGAACGTGCGGACCACACCGCCGTATTCGGCCTGTTCACCCAGTTTGCCTTCGCTGGGCAGGTAGTACGGAACACGACCGTCAAGATCAGGCATGAAGAACAACGCCAACAGAAGGCCGATTCCCGCCCCAGTAAGCGGCAGTAGCCAGTTTCGTATCCGCTCGGGCTTTTCTCGCAGAATCACGATGCCGAAAATTCCGATCACGGGCAGCAGGCCGGCAAGCAGATAGGTCTGGCTCTCCAACCGGAAACCGAGTGTGAACAGATCCTGATACTCGCTGGTTACCAGACCGCCCCAGTACCACCACAACGGCAGTCTTCCAAGCCCCGCGAGGAAGCACGCCAACCACCACGGCCAGCTCCGCCAGCCGTCACGTTCAAATGAGACCAGCGCCACCGCGCCGGCGAAAGCCACGGCGTGCGGACGATGATGCAGAAGCAGGAAGAGCAGAATGCCCACCAGAACCGGCCCCCATAGCCGTCGCTCCTCCGCGCGACTCTCGCCGAATCCCCAGATGAACGCCCACATCATCCACATCGCGATGAGCGTGAATGAGGGTTCACTCATGAACATCTGACCGATGACCGCGTGGTACGGCAGCAGTCCGTACAGCGCCGCGACCAGAATCAGCCGCGGCCCATGCACGCCCGTCCGACGCGCAATGAGCAGAAGCGGCCAACTGCTCAGAATGAAGCAGAACGATGAGAACAGTCTCAGGTCGTTCATCGCAGAGCCGATCACGTTCGCACTGAGCGCGTAGAGCCAGTAGAACGTCGGCCCCTTGACCTCCTGATAGTCAAGCATCGTTTCCCGGGACCAGCCGCGTTCGACAATGTCATCCACCGGAACCTTCATCAGCCGCTCGTCATAGACGTACGGCATCTCAAGCAGATCGGTACCGTAGCGAAGACCCATCGCCAGCACGACGATCAGCAGCAGCCCCAGAAGCATCCAGCCCCAATCCGTACGGCGCGGCAGATCGATGCGCCCGGGGATCGCGGAAATGCCTTCAGTGGCGTTCTGGTTCAGACCGTTTGTCATGCGGTGGGACCTTGCTCTCTTCTCTCTCACTTGCACTGTATCAATAAATTGAAAGGCGTCACGATTCTAGCTCAACGCCACCCGATCCGGATCGTCCGCATCCGACGCCGCCGCTCGGACAAGACGCAGATCAAGACGCTTGACGCGCTTTTTGAGGATCGGTGCGTCCAGTCCCCCGGAAAGCGGCTGCGGTGCGTTCACATCACGCGGCCAAAGATACCGCCAGGGCCAATAGCTGTTGGAAATCGTGTCGATTCGGAACCCCTTCCGAACGAAGGGTTCAAGCACCTTGTGCGGCGTCCGCTCAACATCACGCCACCAGATCGGCGAAAGTTCCACGAGAATCTCCAGATCACCCCGAAAGCCGTCGAGGTGATTCGCCAGATCACGAAGCACGCGATCTTCGCCCCCTTCCACATCGATTTTGATGACCTTCGCCGCCGAGATCGCCTCTTCGCCGACCAACTTCTCCAGCGGCGCTGCTTCCACTTCGCCGACCGGCTTCATGCCGCGGTGCTGCTCGGTTGAGGTCAACCCGCGATTGTGAATCGGCCCGTCGTAAATGGTCAGAACCCCCGACTCATCGCTGACCGCCTTGCCGATGACGGTCACACATCGGGTCGCATCATTCATCGCCACGTGTTCGCGCAGCGTATCCGCCATCCTCGGCGAGGCCTCGATAGCGATGACCCGACCATCCGGGCCGACACGATCCGCAGCGAGCAGCGAGAAGTAACCGACATTCGCGCCGATGTCGATCACCGTATCGCCCGGCCGCAGAACACGTTCGAGATGCTCGCTCAGATCCGGTTCCCAGCGTCCGAACAGGTAAAGGTACATTTGAATCAGATCCGGCAGATGACAGCGCAGCTTGACCCCGTTCGCCAACTGCGCTTCGACCGGCAGCGGGCCGCGCAGTCTCGCCGCGCACCGCAGCATCACGAGCACCAGCCCGAACAGTGGCACCAGCAGCACCGCCCGAACGACTCGCTCCGCGGAACCGACGTGCGGTTTCTCCGTCATCAACCCGCGAATCATCCTCCGGAAGAGGCGCGTGAGCGTTCGTAGCATTCTCTCAATCACGATGTCGGATCCGAAGATGGTGCCTCACGCGGTTCGGCATGGGTCGTGCGAACCGGAGCGCCGCGCATGTAGGTGAAGTAGATCCGCATCAGATCGATGCCCACAATGAAGAAATCGCTTCGCCGAATCTTCGAACCGGCCACATCGGTCCACGTGTGCAGCGGGTACTCGCAGATGATTTCACGCGGCCCGGGCAGTTCGGTGCCTCGCCGATCGCGAACAAGGCGCGCGATCAACTCCACATCAAAGATCCACTTGGACAGAAACGGCTCTTCAAAGAGATCGCGCGTCGTCTGGTTCACGCGGAATAGCTTCGCGCCGCACTGCGTATCGTAAATCGGGACACCGACGACCAGCACGGCCAACGTGGCGAAGATGCGCCCGAGATAGTGCCGCAGCAGGTTTCGTCGAATCATTCGCCCGAGCAGATTCACCCGCGCGCCGAAGATGATCTCCAGTTCAGGGCGGTCTTCCAGCAGGTCGCGCATCGGTCGAATCTCTTCGAGCGGCGTGGCGAGATCCGCATCGAAGAAGCCGATGTACGCGTGCCCCGGTTCCAGATCCAGGCCGTGATTGATGCCATGACGGACCGCCTCGGCCTTGCCGCCGTTCTGCTCCAGCCGCAGGGCATGGAATCGACCGGGCCGCTCTTCCGCCAGCGCGGTGATCAGCTCACCGGTTTCATCGCTGCTGCCATCATCGACAAAGAGAAAGTCGATGTCCGGGTTCGATTCGATGAATCCTCGAAAGGTCTCCACCGGAAGGCGCGCGGCCTCGTTGTAGCACGGAATGACAATCAGCGTTCGGGACATAAGAGTAGCGGCGTGTGAGCGAACGACCGAGCGACCGGCCGGAGAAGATGTGAAATCTCAAATGAACCCTGCGGGCGATGACGATACGTCGTACAGAAAAGGGCCGTTCGAATCCGATGCCGCCCCCGAACCGAATTCACCAGCGTTCTGCGTGCGTTTCGGCCTCTCCGGGGTTATCGGCAGATTGCGACCCGCCATGCGGGATTACACCCTATCATGACGCAGAATGCAGGTTTCCGCCATGAGGGCGGAACCACCGCGAGGGTGGAACTACGAATCAGTGAGGATTGATATGGTCGCCAATACCAACGCCAGCAAGCCCACTCGAACCGTCCGCTTCAAGATTCGCCGACAGGACAAGCCGACCAGCCAGCCGCGCTGGGAGGAGTTCGATGTCGAAGTCGAGAACGGCGCGAATGTGATCTCCTGCCTTCAATCCATCGCTGAGAATCCCCGAACCGTCGAAGGCACACCCAGCACCCCCGTCGCCTACGACGCCGCCTGCCTCGAAGAGGTCTGCGGCTCCTGCACGATGCTCATCAACGGCCACGTCCGACAGTCCTGCAGCGCCCTGATCGACGATTACGCCCCCAAGAACGGCGATGTGATCACTCTCGAACCGATGAGCAAATTCCCGTGCGTGCGCGACCTCATGGTCGACCGCGAACGCATGTTCCACACGCTCAAGCGGCTCAAGGCGTGGGTGCCGATCGACGGCGTACACCATCTCGGCCCCGGCCCCGAAGCGACCCCCGAAGAACAACAACAACGCTACAAGCTCAGCGAATGCATGAGCTGCGGCTGCTGCCTCGAAGCGTGCCCGCAGTACAACATCGAACCCGCTGCCGCCGACTGGGACGAAGCGTTCGTCGGCGCGGCAGCGATCTCCCAGGCCCAGCTCTTCAACACCCACGAGACCGGCAAGGTTCTCAAGGGCGAGCGGCTCGATGTCCTGATGGGACGCGGCGGCGTGAACGATTGTGGCAACGCGCAGAATTGCGTGAAGGTCTGCCCCAAGGAGATTCCGCTGACCGAATCCATCGCCGCCATCGGCCGGGCCACGACCGTCCACGCGTTCAAGCGGTTCTTCACCGGCAAGTAGGTCAATCGCCTCCGGTTAAACGGGCGATCCGCGCCAAGCCAAAGAATCACCCCGTGTGAAGCCGCGGGGCCACGCCCCGCGCGAACACCGGCACGCCACCCTGATCAAAAAAACAGCCGCGCCCCAACGCGGATGAGCGTGACGGGGACGCGGCCTGGTTGTTAGCCAAATTGGTGCGGATGCCGATCAGCGAATGTCGGGTCGCTCTTCCGCGCGGGCATCAGTAGGGCAATTTCTCCAGCAAGAGAATCTTCGGTTCATCATCCGGCGTGTTGACCTCGCTGCGATCAACCACCATCACGTACCGGCTGTCATCGACGATGAAGTCCGGATCGGTCGCATCCCAGACGCCGGTGATATCGTTCTGCCGAAAACTGCGAATGCGGAAGTACACGATGAACACATCGCTGCGCGTGCTGACGAGATTGGAAATCCCGGCAAAGAGCAGGTTGGCTTCATCCTGATCCTCCGCGACGTTATCGCGATCGAGATTCGGTGGAAAGTTGGCAAAGTTCTCACCCGGTGCGTACACGTCCTTCGTGTCGGTGCTGATCCATGCGCTGCGCGACGTTGTGTGATCCACACCGTTAAGGGTGATATTTTCCGGGAACAGGTATGCGAAATTGCTGCTCGGATCCGTCGTATCAATATCCTGATCAACATTCCACTTCACGCGCTCGGGCATTGCTCCGTAGTCGATACGAAAGCTGGCATTCCCATCGAGGTCATCAAACGTGGGGTCGAAAACGACGTAACGGTCGTCCCCGACTTCGCTAATGTATTCCTTTGCCGAACGCCCCGATTGCGTGAGCAGAGTCAATTCACCAACCGAGGCAAAGCCACGCTCGCCGCGAATGCCGTCCACGAAAGGCCGCAACGGCTCCAGCTCGGATTGCGGGTGGGGATACTCGAAAATGGGATCGCCGTTTACATCAAACAAGGCCCAACCTCGGTGTGCGTAGGCAGGACGCCTATCGGCACGGTCGTAACGGGACAACTGTGGGTTATTGTTGAAAGAATTGAACGCGGCCGGAGTTGTCGGTAGCAGAACCGGGTTCCCCAGTCGCTCGCGGTAGCGCACGATCGAATCGGCAACCCGCACAAACGGGTTGTCGCTGAGCGACCAATCCGGATCTTCGCTGACCATCCGGGTCATGTGCGGCATCGCCCGCATCACTTCCGGCGTGGCGGTGTTGATGTTGATCAGCCCCGGCGTGATCCGGCCGTCGAACTCGTTCGCGTTGTAGTAACTCAACCGCTCTGCGGCGCGACGACGCCATTCAGGATTCCCGGAACCGTAATCGGTACCAAAGATCGCCGGGCCCACAGCATCAATCGCACCGCCGTAGGTCCATCCAGGTGCAATCGTGATACCAACCACGGCAGGATTCGGATTCGCGAACCACCCCGGCCCGTCGCAGACGAACGCATCGAGCAGACGTGCTCCCGCCGGCAAGGCCGGCAGGGCCTGGCGCGGGTCGATCGTCGCGATGAATCCCGAAGCGGTAACGTCACCGACCACTGAACCGATTCGAACAGTGCGTCCGTCCGAATCAACCACGGGCACCGGTCGGGTGCGCAATCGGTTGACGGAACGATAGTACCCATCGCGCAGCGCCTCGCGATACTCATCGTATGGCTCCAAATCGATATCCTGCAAGGAGACATCGGTCGTGAAGTCCCGCGCTGCACCGGTCAACTCCCACAGCCGAGCTTCCTCATTCAACGTATCCGCCGGGTCGATCGCGCGGCCACTCATGAATTCGCTGAAGGTCACGCGCGTCTGTACCGGTTCACCGGGCTGAATCGGCCAAGTGGGGAATGCCAGTTCGTGGCCGAACAACCAGACGTTCAGCAATTCACCGACCTGCTCGAAATCCTGGAATCTGTCAAGCGCATTCAGCGGCGCTGCGACAGGCCAATCTTCTGGAATGATCTTGTTCTTCATCGTCATCTGCAGTGGCTGCGGATGACGCACGATCGGAGTTGCCGGACCGTTCCATTGGGCATCAACAGGCGTGCCGTCATCGAGAATGAAGCGGTAGGGAATTCCACTCAGCAAGAAGGGTGGATCATCGACGCTGCCGATGCCTCCCAGTTGGACTGTTGTTGGATCGATTTCCGGCGTCCCGGCATCGATATTGGGAACCCGGTATTGACCGTACCAACCCTTGTCGGGCATGAAAAATTGACGTTCATCTGGAGGCACGTTCGCCCATTGTCCCTCCTGCCAGCCGAGCGCGAAGAACGTCGGCTTGCGGGCAGGCCCCAGACCAATATCGCCTCCATCTGGTTGAGACGGATCAAGATTCATATGTCTGATTTGGGCATCAGCCATACTGTAGTACGCTCGTGAGAACCACGGACCAATGGTGGGACTGGGCAAGTGCGTGTCACCATTGGGAGGATCATCGAAGTTGTATCGATTCGCCCCAAGCCGATCACCAATATTGGCGAAGATTTCATCGAAATCTTGATCGCCTTGCTCGAATTCTTCATCCAACTTCAGCGGTTCAACATAGCTGTCATCCGGCGTTGCCGCTTCAAGCGCGTACGAGATCGCACCATCCGCAAAGACGAACCGAGGATTCCGCTCGTGTGACTCGTAAAGGCCATTCAGATTGGTGTCCACACCCCATGCGCGGGTGTAGCGAACCCACTGCACCCAGTGATTGTGGTCGGCACCAATTTTGTATCCCTCCGGATACGGGCCACCCTCCCCGGGAGCACCCGGGTCATTGTAAGCGGGCTCTTCCTCTTCAGTGGTACCAAGCTCGTCGCCAGCATCGGGAAATCGTGGGCCGGGACGCGAGGCCGCCATCGAACGCACTGCTTCGCCGAAAGTTAACTCGTCCGGCGGTGACTGTTGCGCATCAATTCGATCGACCACGATGGTTTGACCTGTTTCCAGATTTGTAATTCGTTCCAAACGGATTGCGCCACTTTGTCCAGTATCAGTCGGGTCGTACAGGTCATACGGGTCACGTTGCGACACGGCCCACGGCTCATCGACACCCGGCACGCCCACTCGATGAATGATCGTCCCGGCAGGCAACAGCGATACCCCGTCCTGAACAATACGGGTTCGGTTATCCGGCAAGATGTTCACATCGGATGGCTGCGGATTCAAATCCAGAAACGAGAGCCAATAGTCGGCATCGTTGTTTGGAATAAGCGGATCAGTATCATCAACTGCTGTGTAAGTCCCCGGGTGAATGTCGTCTGTCCCTTCAGAAACAGAACCGATTTCATTACGCATCGCGTAGAAGATGGCAGTCGTCGGTCGATCGTTCCTTGCCGGCGCGAGGAAACGGGCATCCTCAGGCAGATTCTCCGTACCCGGCGCGTTGAAGTCAGGCCCCAATCGGTACGTCTGGCCGAAAACAGTAATCTCATAATCCCAGAGATCAATCGGGACATCGAACGGGTTGGCAATCTGTACGACCACGATCGCCGTACGGTGTGGATCATCAGCGCCGTCAACCAGCGACTGATCGAGAACAACGTACTGCCCTACTTCCGGATTACCGTCCACATCGACATACGGAATCGGATCATCGTCAGGATCATCTGGGTCCGGGTCGATCCAGAATTCCGGAATCTCATACCCCTTGTACAAGTGCCCCACGAACGCCTCCAGCAGGAACGGCTGGGGATCGATGCCGAGATAACCGACCTCATCAGATCCGCCGA
>RECV01000229.1 GCA_007693845.1 Phycisphaerales bacterium | reverse complement strand
ATGGGCAGTGGAGTAGAACACCTTCGCGTACGAGCTGTGCTCGCTAAAAAAAATGACGTTTCTGGAACCTGCAGGAGCAACGTCGTGATCTGGCACACGCTTCTCTGAAGCCTCTCGGCTTCAAAGCGCATTTCGTACTCGCCGGATATCAGCAAAGCGAGAAGGATAACCGCGCTCGCTTGCCGGCGTCATCACGGTGACTGATCGCCGTGAAAAAGGCGACCCGCGCCCGCCATCCTGAGGGGCGTGGGTAGTGGTTCACGTCGATCACGTTTGCGCAGCTGGACGTGTGGGCGAGATTCTCTTTCTCTTCTCACCGGTTCGCACCATCATGAACTCGCTATAAAGCACAATCAGCGCGGCAAGACTGACGAGGACGTAGATCACGCGGCTAAAGCCAGCTTCACGGAAGATCGCGGCGACCAGGTTGAAGTCGAACGCGCCGACGAGCCCCCAGTTGAGCGCGCCGACAGCCACGGTGTTCGGGGTCTGCCTGTTGCTCGCGCTATGACGACCGATATCGTGATCGGCGCCGGGCGGCTATACTATCTGATAGCCCCGCGATCCCGTTGGGTGAATTGAAGTGCCCTGACTTTAGGCATGATGGTGCATCGCATGTAAACTCAAATCGGGGATCGACAGGGTGGAACAGGAGATCACCCTGTTTCTCACCAGATTGGGATACGAATGGTTGAGTGGTCCAGTCCATCCGACATGACGGATGGCGAGTTGCGGCGCGCTGCAGCGCGTCACGAGGCCATTCTTGCCTCTGCTCAGGATCCGATCGTCACGATCGACGTGCGGGGCATGATCCATTCAGTCAGCAAGGCAATGCATCGCGTGTTGGGCTACCAGCCCGATGAACTCATCGGGCAAAACATCTCCATGCTCATGCCAGATCCGCACCGGTCGCAGCACGATTCGTATCTTGAGAACTATCGCCGGACGGGTCAGACGAACATTCTCGGCCGAACGCGCGAGTTCCATGCCATGCGGAAGAACGGCTCCCTCGTGCCGGTCGAAATCTCGGTGTCGCGTGTTGACATGCCGGATGGTGAAGAGCCGCTGTTCATTGGGATCATTCACGACATCAGCGAGCGGAAGCAGACGGAGAAGGAATTCGCCGTTCTTCAGGAATTGACGCTTGCCATTGCTGACTCGGCGGACCTTGATGATGCGCTGGTCGCGCTGCTTGAGAAAATCTGCGATCTGACCGGTTGGGACTATGGCGAAGCGTGGTTGCCGGATGCGGCAGATGAAAAGATGCACATCGGTCCGTGCTGGCACCGGGGCGGGGAAATGCTCGAATCGTTTCACCTCGCCAGCCGCTCGCTTGTATTCGAACGGGGCCAGGGATTGATTGGGGGCGTGCTTGCTGACGGCCAGCCGCGGTGGCTGACGAACCTAGAACGAACGAATTTGGGCAGTTTCGTGCGGATCGCCGAAGCCCGGGCCGCGGGGCTGAAATCATGCTTTGCGATCCCCGTGCTCAGTGCCGGCGAAACGGCTCTTGTGCTGGCGTTCTTCACCTCAAGGCCGCGCGAGCGCGATGATCATCTTCTCAATGTCGTCTCGATTGCCGCCTCCCGCCTCGGCGCGATGATCGAGCGACGACGGGCCGAACACGCGAAGAGCGAATCGGAGCGCAAATTCCGTGAAATGCTCACCAAAGTGCAACTCATCGCGGTCATGCTTGATCAGCAGGGCGCTGTCACGTTCTGCAATGATTACCTGCTTGCGCTGACCGGTTACGAGCGAGACGAAGTGACAGGCCGGAACTGGTTCGAGATGTTCCTCCCCGAAAAGGAACAGAGCAACGTGCTTAAACTCTTTCAGGACGGTCTGCGGCGCGAGCGAATCGAACCGCACTACGAAAACCATATCCGCACGCGCGATGGCCGGCAGCGACTGATCGCCTGGAGCAACTCCATCATGCATGATGCGCAGGGCAAGCCGGTCGGCGCCACCGCGCTCGGCGTGGACATCACCGATCAGCGCAAAGCTGAGCGCGTGCTCAGAGACCGGCATGAGCACATGGAGTCGCTCGTGCAGGAGCGGACCCGCGAACTTGAACAGACTCATGAACTGATGCGTCACTCCGAACGACTGATCTCGATCGGCACGCTCGCAGCGGGACTCGGCCACGACATGAACAACGCGCTGATGCCGATGCGCTGCCGGATTGACGCCATCGATGCGAAGCGAGATCCGCAATCGATCGATGAGCACCTGCGGACGTTTCGCCGCTCAATGGAGTATCTTCAGCAACTGACCGATGCGCTGCACCTGCTCGCGCTGGATCCGAATGATCCGGATGCTTCAACGGAGACGACCGATCCGGCGGCATGGTGGGAGTGCGTCAGCCCGCTTCTGGCGCGGGCGGCGAAGTCGCACGCGCACTTTGATGCGCGCCTTGCGGAGAACCTGCCGCCTGTCGCTGTCGCGCCGCATCGACTGACGCAGGCAGCGCTGAACCTGATCGTCAACGCCGGCGATGCGGTCGATGAGCATTACGGTATGATTCGCCTGAGAATTACCTGCCCGAACGATCGGCGATATGTTCACATCACCGTTTCGGACAACGGCTGCGGCATGACGGATGAGGTCAAACGCTACGCGCTTGATCCGTTCTTCACCACCAAGACGCGCGGCATGGGAACCGGCCTCGGCCTGCCGCTCGTTCACAGCATGACCAGAGCCGCGGGCGGTACGATGAAAATCGTCTCAACACCCGGCAAGGGGACGAGCATCACAATTGCGATTCCGATTGCCGCAACTCAAGCAGACGACGCGACGGAGCAATTGCCTGATCGACCGACGGCCTGTGTCGCCGTCCACGATGTCCGCATCGCCAGTATGATCGAGATGATGCTCAGCTCCGGCGGTGTCAATGTACGACACATCTCGGAGGCGACCACCGCTGATCCGTGTTCGCTGCTGGTCGTTGATGCAGGCGATGTCGATCTGTATTGCCAATCCGGCTCTCACAACGGCGTCCATCGTCTTGTGCTTGGCGGTATCGAGCGGACAGATGAAGAGAATTTGACGACGATCATTGATGATCCGACTGACTTTGACCTGCTGCGCCAGGGAATCGGCGAAGCGATCGATCGATTGACTTCCGCCTGATCGGGCGGGGAAGATGGCGCTGCCATGCAGAAGAAAGTGATTCGTGTTCTGTGCGTAGACGACCACGCGTTTCTTGTTGACGGCCTCGAAGCCCGATTCGAGTTGGAGGATGACATCGAGTGTGTCGGCCGCCTGCTGAATGCTGATGGATTGATCGATCACGTAGGGCGGACGAATCCCCATATCGTTCTGCTCGATATTGAAATGCCGGGGACTGATCCCTTCGAGGCAATCGGCGAGCTTCAGTGCCGGCACGAGGCCGTCCGGGTCATCATGCTGAGCGCCTACAGCCGCGACCGATACATCAGCGATGCGTTCAATGCCGGCGCGTGGGGATACTTCTCAAAGAGTGATGACGGCTTAAAGATCATCAATGGCATCCGCAAGGTGGCATCCGGCCAGTTCGCCCTTGGGCCTAAGGTCGAATCGCGCGTTCAGCCGATTCGATCGAAGAAGCAGGGATGTTCGCGAAAGAACCTTGCAACGCCGAACGGAAAACTCGATTCCCTGACGCGACGTGAAGTCGAGGTGTTGCGACACATCGGAAAGGGGATGACCCGAGCGGACATTGCAGCGACGCTTCATCGCAGTGCGAAAACCATCGATGGCCACCGTGAAGCAATCATGAACAAACTCGACATTCACGACCGCGGTGAACTCGTGCGCTTCGCCATCCGCGAGGGCCTCGTTGAGGCATAAGAATCATTCTGTCGGCACGTTTCGCTCGGGCGCATCTCCATTCCTTGCCGGCTGGAAGGCGAGTGCCTGATAGGTTTCGTGCTGCGATCCGACTGCTGATTCGTGAATGCCGTTGTCATGCGCTACGGCGAGTTGCTTGATTCGCTTCAACTGGCTCGCCGGCAGCATCAGGCCGATCAATTGGCAGAGGTAGCGCGAGACCTGTTGCGTCGTCAGAGCAAAGCGGCAGCGCAATCGTGCCTGCAAGACGCTTCGGCCGGACTGCTCAGCAGTCAGGCGGTACGCCAGTGTGAGTTCGTTGATCTTGTGATTCATGAGCGACAACGGGCCGCTGGATTTCCAGACGATGACGGAGCCGGGTTTGACCAGAGCAACGTGCAGCAACTCTCCCAGCGCATCGCCCTCGCGGGGCGCGGGGATGTCATGCAGCAGACGGGGCGAGGAGTGTTGCGCCGGTGATTCCAGCGACTCCATGCCGTACATCCCGCCGCCGCGCATCATCTGACAGAGCCATGGCCAGATGCGTGATGGAAGCGCATCGATTGATACCCGCCATGTCATGACGCGGTCTGCGCTCGGCAGGAGTTCATCGCAGGGCATCGGCTCGGCGTTGTTACCCACCTTCACGGAGGCCGCAGTCGTGTGGAAACGCGATCTCGCCGATGACTCGATCAGCGTGAGGAAACTGGACTCGCCGATATCCCAACATGTTTGCAGTGCAGTAACCATGGAATCATTCCTTTGATGGACCCACGATCACGATTGGTATTCCGTACGTGCTGAACCATGCAGGTACGACGAGTGGAACGAAGGGCAATGAAGAAGGCACTTCGAAACGTGCTTCATCGGACTGTGCCACGCATCGTTCACAGGCCACAGCGCGCGATGGGGATTTCGCCCCGGATTCCGGGGTTCCGGGATGCGGACAAAAAGGACACCAGCCGGCGCGAGCGCGTCCGCCCGCCGCCGACCGATGAATAACACTCACCCGCTTCAGAAGCACTCCTCCTTCACTTCATCGCAGATGAGTTCCTTTAGTCGCTTGACGTTCTGCTGCTCCTGCTGCTTGATCTCGCGCCAGAACTTCTGAAGCTCCGGCTTGCCGGAGGCGTTGGCGATGAACTGGTCGCACCGCCAGAGTGTTTCCAGCCGGCGTGTCAGTTCGTGGACAAGATCAAAATCGTGATCGGTCGCGCCGGCGGTCTCTCCAATGTGCTGGTATTCCTTCTCGGCTGTCAATGTCATGGTGAACTCCTTGGAACGGGAACGCAAATGCCCTCGGCTCAACGTATGGCAAACCATATCCCACGGATTCTCGGCCGGCTGTGAGGATTTCACCCTGTTCATGACGACGATCACCGCGTGTCACGCATGACGTAGCCGGCGTTGGAGTCTTCGGTACGGGTGATGACCGAGGACTTCGGGGCGGAATCCTGATGGCGGTCGTGCGGAGTGCGACTTAGTGTTGTGTACACACGTTGGAGGAGCCGCGACAAAGGGTGCAGTCCGCGCCGGATTTACCGGTCGTGAGTCAAGACTGTTATCGCCTGCCGCAGAAAATCAACGCTGTTATCAAGCGAGAAAGGAAAGAAAGATGCGTATCGCCATGCTGTCGTGGGAGTCACTGAACACAATCGCCGTCGGCGGGGTCGCAGCCCATGTGAGTGAACTCGCCGACGCATTGGCCGAGAAGGGTCATGAAGTTCACATTTTCACGCGGGCCGGTGAGAACCAACCGGAATACGAACGCATCGGAAACGTGCATGAGCACCGATGCCGCTATCAATACTGCGATAACTTAGTCGATGATGTCAACAAGATGTGCGGTGCGATCGTCGAACAGGTAATCGCTACGGAGGACCACATCGGCCCGTTCGACGTCATCCATGCGCATGACTGGCTGGCGGCGAACGCGATGATCTGGCTCAAACAGCAGCGCGGACGTCGCAGCATCCTGACCATCCATTCCACCGAGTACGGTCGCTGCGGCAATACCTTCCCTGATGGCCAGTCCGCCCGTGTGCGCGAGCAGGAGCGGGCCGGGCTGTACTGGTGTGATCACGTCATTGCCGTCTCCGGCGTGACGCAGGCCGAGCTTGCCGGCATGTATGACGTGCCGATCTGGAAAACGAGTGTTGTTCACAACGGTGTGAGAAACGCACGGTTTGAAGTCACTTGCGACCCGGCTGAGGAAAAGGAACGCTACGGTATCGACCGGATGGATCCCACGGTTCTCTTCTGCGGCCGCATGGCCTACCAGAAGGGGCCGGACCTGCTGCTCGAAGCGATTCCTTCCATTCTCAAGTATTACGACAACGCAAAGTTCATCTTTGCCGGCGATGGTGACATGCGCTGGTCGCTCGAAGAGCGGGCACGCGACATGGGCATCGAACATGCCGTGCGATTTCTCGGGTATCGCAACGGTAACGAACTGCCGCGGCTGTTCAAGCTCGCGGACATGGTCTGCGTGCCCAGTCGCAACGAACCGTTCGGCATTGTCGTGCTCGAAGCGTGGAGCGCGGGCAAGCCGGTCGTCGTGACCCAGATCGGCGGGCCTGCGGAATACGTCGCCCACGAGCAGACCGGCCTCAAGGTCTATCCCACCGTCGATTCAATCGCGTGGGGCCTTGGCACAATGTTCATGGATTTCGACCGTGCCCGCCGCATGGGCAAGGCCGGCCTTGAAACAGTCCAGCAGCGATTCACGTGGGATCGCATCGCGGAGAAAACCCTTGCGGTGTACGATCCGTCTCATGTGCCGCAGACGCGGGACGCGATGCAGGTCACCGAAGCGATTCATGTCAACGGCCGCCGAAGCGCGTCAACACAGCGCAAACATCGCGCCGATTCCTCGGCAATGTCCACAACGAACGGAACGCGATCAACGAGCCGTATCGACGCTCGCCCTGAGCTGAATCCTGCCGAGGATCTTGTTGCCACGTTGCAGCGTTGCCGGTCGATGCTACACCAGGTTGAGTCGATCCTTCCGGCGCCCGTCGAGAATCGCACCTACCGGAAGACGACTGAGAGCACCGATAGCCGGGCCGGCCGCCAGAACGGTCGCAACAAAACACGTCGCGACGGTACTCGCCGCGAACTCGCCAGTCACATGAAGCATTAGTTGACTCACTACCAATTCCTGTTTATCCCATTGCGCAAGAATCGGTCTGATCATGCAAAGCAAACTGCTATTGTGCTCTTTGAGCTGTCTGCTTCTCGCTTCCTTCCATACCGGCTGCGCGGGCATGCAATCTGCCGGGCAGAGAGAGATTCAGAATCCCACCACGAGAAACTTCTTCGAGCGAACCATCGTCTACACCATCGAGCCCGGAGCTAGGGACCACATGATGCGCCTGGAGCGGCTGGCCGACCAGGTCTTCCCGGAAGAGAAGCGGGACGAAGACGGTCAAGTTCCCGATCGCTTTCTGATTACCCTCTACCGCGACGCCGACGTTGACCGAAATTTCCGAATCACCGAGGACGAGGCCCGACAGTACTATCAAATCGCGGTAACGCGTCTTGAAGACAGATTTTCGGATATATGGAGAGCCGCCGATTGACGCAATGCAGGCCGCGCACGCCTGACACGTTCTGGAGTTTCCATCAGGTTCTGCCGTTCATCGGCAAGAAGGCCGCGTTCCCGCCGCTCGACCACACGCCGCGAGACGCTGGCCGCCGAAACGGAGATCGATCGAGCGGCGCGTAACGGCGATACAAGGCGCGATTGCTCACAGCGGACTCAAGAAGCCCGTCGGCCTTGTGAGCAACGCATTGATTCGACCGGACTTACGGCCGTGCGCCGATGATCGGGGTCATTCCCACCCAATCGGCAAGCGGACGGTAAATTCACTACCTTTGCCTGCGCCCTCGGAGCGAGCTGCGACTGATCCACCGTGCGCGGTCACCAGCTTGTGGACAAGATTGAGCCCGATCCCAAGGCCTTTCGGATGACAACTATCGCCCTGCACGAACTCTCCGAAGATGTTCGGCAGCAACTCTGGCGAGATGCCCTTGCCAGTGTCGCGCACGCTGATCTTGATTTCATCGCCGGACTGAACTGCCTCGAGCGTGATCGAGCCATGCTCGGGCGTGTAACGCGTCGCGTTGGTCAGCAAGTTGGTGATGACCTGTACTAGCAGCCCGTTGAAGAAGCGGCGGTTCTACGCGGCGAGGTGGTGATGATGATC
>RECV01000240.1 GCA_007693845.1 Phycisphaerales bacterium | reverse complement strand
TCGATGTACCGGTTCCCGTCTTGACGAACACGCCGTGGTTCTCGAACGTGTGATCCGGGTGGTCGAAGTCGACACTGATACTGCCGGTGCCGGCGATGTTGAACTCACCCAGTGAGGTGTTGATGAAGTGGCCGGGCTGGCTATTCGAGCCCAAGCGAAATCCGGTGCCGGTGTAGCTCACCGTACCGTGGTTTTCAAACACGCGTCCCAAGCGGTTGGTCGATCCGCTGGTCGCTGAGATCGTCGCCGTTGCGCCTGCGGCGAGAATGAGTTTGCCGCTGTCGCGAAGTCGGCCGGCCTGCCATAAGAACTCGTCGGTGACGGTGATGTCGCCCGAACCACGAAGCGCAGCGCTCGACGAGGAAGAGATGCGAAGTGATGGGATTGACGACGCAACGTTGAAATGCTGACTGCCGCCGCTGATCCAGACGGATGCCGGTTCGACCGCGGTGTTGAAGACACGCGAACCGCTGCTTGCCAAACGAAGCTCACCTTCGCCGGTGACTGTTGCATCGCTGTTGAAAGTATGGTTGTTCTCAAAGCGCAGCAAGCCGTCGGCACCGATAATGAACGGTCCAGTATACACGCCCTCGCTATTCCGGAACTGCAGAAGCCCCGCGTTTGCGATCACCGTCCCTGCGTTATCGAAGTTGACTCCATCGTTGATGTTCGATGTACCGGTTCCCGTCTTGACGAACACGCCGTGGTTCTCGAACGTGTGATCGGGGTGGTCGAAGTCGACGCTGATGCTGTGGCTGCTAGGGAAGCTGAAGATGGTGCTGTTGAACTCACCCTCTGAGGTGTTGATGAAGTGGCCGGGCTGGCCATTCGAGCCCAGACGAAAATTGGTACCTGTGTAACTCACCGTACCGTAATTCTCAAACACGCGTCCCAAGCGTTTTATCTGCCCATCGGTCCCGGAGATCGTCGCCGTTGCGCCTGCGGCGAGAATGAGTTTGCCGCTGTCGCGAAGACGGCCGGCCTGCCATAAGAACTCGTCGGTGACGGTGATGTCGCCCGAACCACGAAGCGTAGCGCTCGACGAGGAAGAGATGCGAAGTGATGGGATTGACGACGCAACATTGAAATGCTGACTACCGCCGGTGATCCAGACGGATGCCGGCTCAACCGCGGTGTCGAACACCCGCGAGCCACTGCCCCATAAACGAAGCTCGCCATCGCCGGTGACTGCTGCATCGCCGTTGAAAGTATGATTGTTCTCGAAGCGCAGTACCCCGTCGGCATCGATGATGAACGGCCCGGCATGCACGCCCTCATTTTGGAACTGCAGAGTTCCCGCATTTGCGAGCACCGTCCCGAGGTTAACGAAGTTGACTCCGTCGTTGATGGTCGATGTACCGTTGCCCGTCTTGATGAACAAGCCGTGGTTCTCGAACTTGTGATCAGGGTGGTCGAAGTCGACGCTGATGTTGTGGCTGCTGGGGAAGCTGAAGATGGTGCTGTTGAACTCACCCTCTGAGGTGTTGATGAAATGTCCGGGCTGGTTATTCGATCCCAAGCGAAAATTGGTGCCTGTGTAGCTCACCGTACCGTAATTCTCAAACACGCGTCCCAAGCGTTTTGTCTGCCCATCGGTCCCGGAGATCGTTGCCGTTGCGTCTGCGGCGAGAATGAGTTTGCCGCTGTCGCGAAGGTGGCCGCCTGACCACAGGAACTCATCGGTGACGGTGATGTCGCCCGAACCGCGAAGCACGGCGCTTGAGGAAGACAGGTGAAGTGAGGGGATTGACGACGCGACGTTGAACTGCTGATTGCCGTTGCTGATCCAGACAGAATCGGGCTCGACCGCAGTGTTGAAGACGCGTGAGCCGCTGCCCCACAAACGAAGCTCGCCTTCGCCGGTGACTGTTGCACCGTCGCTGAATGTGTGCGATTCTTCAAATCTCAGTGTGCCACTCGCGCCGATTCCGAAGGGCCCTGTGTGGCTTCCCTCGCTCTGCACCGCAAAAGTGCCTTCCCACACCTCGACAGTGCCGCCATTGTCAAATCGAACACCCTGATTGACTGTGGATGTGCCGGTCCCGAACTTGAGAAACAGGCCTTCGTTCTCGAACGCGTGGTCGGGATGGTCCTGGTCGACGTTGATTCCCCCGCTGTTGATGATGAAGAACTCACCGCCCGGCTTGTTGATGAACAATCCGGCTTCGTTGCTTGAGCCAAACCGGAACTGATTGCCGGTGTAGCTGATTTCGCCGTAGTTCTCAAAGGTGCGCCCCAGCCGCATATGCGATTGGCTCGATGCACCAGACATCTCTCCGACTGCGCCTTGAGCAAGAACAGTCGTGCCGCTGCCGCGAAAATGTCCACCCTGCCAGATCAGTTCCTGCGTGATTGTGACATCACCGCCGCCGCGCAGTACCGCAGAACCATTACTCATCTGAAGTGTTGCGATCGTGCTTTCAGCGTTCACGACTACCTGGCTGCCGTTGATGATGAGCGTGCCGAGACAGGATATTGATTCAATGGTCGTCGTTCCGGATCCGGATGTGTGGCTGACTATAAAACCTGCCGGAATACCAACGTGATCGTCCGGCCCGGGAAGATCAGGGTTGCTCGACCAGTTGGCCGGATCATGCCAGGCATTGGACGACCCGCCGCCGGTCCACACGATGGCATCGCATTGAAACTCGCTGAAGGAGTTGCCGCCGAGATCATCCCACGGCCCGGTGATCTGACTCGGCGAGTTGTTGCATAGAGAGGTCGTCTCAAGTGCGGGCAGACTCTGTTCATCGCTGGCCATGCCGCCGCCACCAAGACTCGCCGTGTTCGATGTGAACTCGCTATCGATCACGTGCGGATTGCTGTTGGATTGGTTGGCCATGCCGCCGCCACCCAATGCAGAATTGCCTTCAAACTGGCAGTTTTCAATCGTCGGGCTGCTGCCTGAATTGAACATGCCGCCGCCTGAACCCAATTCGGCGCTGTTTGCCTGGAATTGGCAATTGTTCAGCGTGGGATTGCTGGTGCCGGAGTTGTAGATGCCGCCGCCATCTGATGAGCACGAATTGTTCGCGAAGACACAGTCTTCAAAGATTGAATGGCTTCCGTTGCGATTGGCAACAGCGCCGCCGGCGCCTAGCTGGATCCCGCTGCCAGAGGAATTACCCTGAAAGAGACTGTCCGAAATGCTCGGAGCGCTCTCTGAAACGTACATCGCGCCGCCGTAGGCCGTGATGCCGAGCGGGGCCGCCACCGTGTTGTCAAAGAAGCGGCTATTGACGAATGACGGGGTTCCGCCGTCGATCACGGCGACCGCTCCGCCTCGTTGGGCGGTGTTCTCCTCAATGGTGCAGTTGATGATGGTCGGGCTGCTGGCGACGATCTTCATGCCGCCGCCGATGGCCGCGCCGCTGCCGCCCGGTGCCGATCCCGTGCCGCCGGTGATGGTGAATCCTTCGATGATCGTGTCAGAACCTTCCCCACTGTTGGCCGTCACCACGCTGGTGTCCAGGCCGGTGGCGTCAATGATGGTCACTTGCGGCCCCCAAGTGCTATACAGATGAACGGCCTTACCCATGAAGTCGATCGCTTCGTTGTAAGTGCCGGGCGCGACGATGACTTCACCACCATCGGTGACCAGTTCTAGGCCGGCCTGAATTGAAGGCGCATCATCAGGCACATGAACAACGTTCAGCGCGGAGCAGCCCCATTTCGCGATGCGGTTCGACTCCACGCCCCCGGCGGTGGTAAATGCGCCGCCGGCGTAGAGAGCCTGGCCGCCGCCTAAGCCATTGTCGAAAACTGCCAAGGCTCGGACCGATTCGTTCATGCCCGTCCCAAGGAGTGACCATGATGAGCCGTTCCACTTCGCGATGCGGTTGACGGGCACGCCCCCAATTTTGGTAAAGTGGCCGCCGGCGTAAAGCGCGGGACCGCTACCGGAACCGTCATCGAAGGCCAGTAGGGCTAGGACCATGTCATTCATCCCCGTTCCCAAGGGCGACCATGATGAGCCGTCCCATTTCGCGATGTGGTTTGCCTCCACCAACCCAGCGAAGGTGAAGGTACCACCCGCGTAGAGGGCGGGACCGGAACCGTTGTCGAACTCTGTCAAAACCAAAACATTGCCGTTCATTCCCGCCCCCAAGGGCGACCATGATGAGCCGTTCCATTTCGCGATGCGATTGGCCTGCACGCCCCCGGCGGTGGTGAAGTTGCCGCCGGCGTACAGCGCGGGACCGGAACCGTCATCGAAGACCGTCAGGGCTTCAACCCTGCTGTTCATCCCCGACGCCAAGGCCGACCACGACTCACCGTCCCATTTCGCGATGCGATTGGCCTGCACGCCCCCGGCGGTGGTGAACGAGCCGCCGGCGTACAGCGCGGGTCCGGAACCGTCATCGAAGACCGTTAGGGCATCGACCCAGACGTTCACCCCCGTCCCCAGGGGAGACCATGATGAGCCGTCCCATTTCGCGATGCCGTTGACCTCGACGCCCCCGGCGGTGGTGAACCAGCCGCCGGCGTACAGCGCGGGTCCGAAACCGTCATCGAAGACCGTCAGGGCTTCGACCGGGCCGTTCATCCCCGTCCCCAGGGGCGACCATGATGAACCATCCCACCTGGCGATGGCATAGGCGGTGACGCCGCCCGCGCTAGAGAACGACCCGCCGGCGTAGAGGGCGGGCCCGGAGCCATCGTCGAAGACCGTCAATGCCCTGACCGGGCCGCTCACCCCCTGCCCTGCGAACGCTGGAATCCACTGCGGCTCACAGTCCGCGGCGGTGGCGGCGCTGAGCGCTACCGGCGAGCATATCACGGCGATCGCGATCAAGCATGCGAGTCCGAAATGGCGAATATTGTCTCGTGATTCGATCATCTGATGGTTCTCCAATTCCTCAGGGTTGTCCGTTCACCGATTTGCAGCGGCCTCCGCCGGCCCCGCGCAGCTCACAGCGCCTACCTTCACACGCCTTTTGCTTGTACTTAACATCGGCCACGATACACTTGCAAAAAGTGGTGGCGTTACTTATACACGCGTAAGGTGGCACTCCAGCCCCTCATGCTTCTGCGTGTTTTTTTACTCGGCTCGTTCGGTACGATGTGGGGGATCACATGTCCCGGGAAACTCAGCTGACCCGCCTGCTCGATGGATTCACAAACGGCGACCCTGCATCGAAGGACGAACTATTCCAGGCGGTGTACGGCGATCTCCAAGCCATGGCAGAACGGCGCCTGAGGGAGATGTTCGGGCCGGCGATGAATGATGTCACCATCGAGCCGGCAGCATTGGTCAACGAAACCTATCTGCGACTGATTCAACAGCAGAATCGATTCGCCAACCGCGAGCAATTTTTTGCAATCATCACAAAAGTGATGCTGCGCGTGCTGATTGATTACCAGCGGATGCGCGAAGCTAGCAAACGACCAAATCATCGTCGTCGGGTCAGTTTATCTATCTCACTTGATGGTGCCCGCCAACCGACCGCCATCATCAGTCTGGAAGAGTTCGAAACTGCCCTCGGCCGGCTGGAAGCCGTCGCATCTCGCAAGGCGGATGTCGTCAAAATGCGAGTCATCTGGAGCATGACGCACGAGCAGATTGCCACCGCACTGGAAGTCTCAGTTGCGACGGTTGAGCGCGACTGGGTGTTTGGCAAATCATGGATGTTGCGAGAGCTTGAGCGCCTGCGGGACCATAACGATCCGGACCACGATCGAAAACACACCGGCAACTGATGAGGGACTGAGTCGACCCTTGACGCGTGTATAGGTGAAGCACAAAGGGAGCCCATCGATGGACGAGGACAATATCCAGCGTATTGAAGCCCTCTTTCATGCCGCACGAGAGCTTGATCCCGAACATTGCGAAGCGTTCCTCAATGACGCCTGCGGCGATGATGACGCCCTGCGGCGTGAAGTTCAGACGTTGCTGGAGCACTCCGATCGACCGACGCACGGTTTGCATGAGTCTCTCACCGATGCGACAACCACGCAGATCGGGCATGCCATCCCTGAACTGATCGGAACTCGTATCGGGCCTTACAAACTGCTCGAGCAGATTGGAGAAGGCGGCTTCGGCGTGGTGTTCATGGCGGAGCAGGTCGAGCCGGTGACGCGAAAGGTCGCCCTGAAGGTCATCAAACTCGGCATGGACACGAAGCAGGTGATCGCCCGCTTCGAGGCCGAGCGGCAAGCGCTGGCGATGATGGATCATCCCAACATTGCCCGTGTGCTCGATGCCGGTGCGACGGATGAAGGCCGACCCTACTTTGTGATGGAGTACGTGCGCGGCGAGCCAATCACCGACTACTGCGACAAGAACAACCTGACGGTACGTGAGCGGCTGGAACTGTTCAGCGAAGTCTGCCATGCCGTACAGCACGCGCACCAGAAGGGGATCATTCATCGCGATATCAAGCCGAGCAATGTGCTGGTGACGTTCATGGACGGCAACGCCGTTCCGAAAGTGATCGACTTCGGCATCGCCAAGGCGACCAACGCAAAACTGACGGAGAAGACGCTCTTCACAGAGCATCGACAGCTCATCGGCACCCCGGAATACATGAGCCCCGAACAGGCGGAGATGAGTGGTGTGGACATCGACACGCGCAGCGATGTGTATTCACTGGGCGTGCTGCTGTATGAACTGCTGACTGGCGTCACTCCGTTCGGTGCGAAAACACTGCGTGAGGCTGCCTACGGTGAGATTCAGCGGATCATTCGTGAAGAGGAGCCGCCGAAGCCGTCGACGCGCCTGAGCACGCTGGGCGATCTGCTTCCGGGGGTGGCGGCGCATCGTCGGACGGAACCGAAGAAGCTCGGCACGTTGGTGCGGGGTGAACTGGACTGGATCGTGATGCGATGTCTGGAGAAGGATCGCACCCGTCGCTACGCCACGGCGAGCGGGCTTGCCGCAGATGTCCTTCGGCACCTGAACGATGAGCCGGTCGAGGCTGGCCCTCCGTCGCGCTCATATCGGTTGAAGAAACTGGTCCGGCGCAACAAGGCGGCATTCGTCGCCGCGGCCTTGGTGTTCTTTGCCCTAACGCTCGGCGTCATCGGCACGAGTTACGGTCTGTTCCACGCGGAGCGCGAGCGGCATGAAGCCGAGCAGGCGCGCACGGCCGAAGCCGAGCAACGGCGCATTGCCGAAGCCAGCGAGCAGCGTGCGCTGGAGGAAGCCGAACGCGCCCTGGCCGCGGAAACCGAAGCCGGGCAGCGCGCGGCGGCATTGGAGCAGGTCGCGGCGTTCCAAGAGGCACAGCTCTCGGATATTGACACGGAACTGATGGGCATCAACTTTCGCCTGGGGCTGATCGACAAGCGCCGCTCGTTCCTTGAAGGCCGTGGCATGGATGAGGAGCAAATCGCCGAAGCGCTGGCGGACCTGGAATCATCCCTCACCGGCGTGAACTTCACGAACGTGGCACTTGCTATGCTCGATGAGAACATCTTCGAGCGGGCGCTGATCGCGATTGATGAGCAGTTCACCGATCAGCCGGAAGTCAGGGCAAGACTTTTTCAGACAATCGCCAGTACGCTCCGTGAAATCGGCCTCTTGGACCGTGCGACAGCGCCGCAGGTTGAAGCCCTCGACCTCCGCCGCCGCGTCCTCGGCGACGAGCACCCGGACACGCTCACTTCGATCAGCAACATGGGCGGCGTGCTGTATCATCACGGCAACTACGCCGAGACCAAGAGATACTTGCGCGAGGCTTTGGAGACCCGCCGACGCGTCCTCGGAGACGAGCACCCGGACACGCTTACTTCGATCAACAACATGGGCTTGCTGCTGCGGAGCCAGGGCAAACTCGCCGAGGCCGAGCCGTACTGGCGCGAAGCCATGGAGGCCCACCGCCGCGTCCTCGGCGATGAGCACCCACAGACGCTTCGCTCGATCAGCAACATGGGCGTCCTGCTGCGGGCCCAGGGCAAACTCGCCGAGGCCGAGCCGTACTATCGCGAAGCGCTGGAGACCCGTCGCCGCGTCCTCGGCGATGAGCACCCGCAGACGCTCACTTCGATCAGCAACATGAGCGTCCTGCTGTTGCAGCAGGGCAAACTCGCCGAGGCCAAGCCGTATTTCCGCGAGGCGCTGGAGGTCCGTCGCCACGTGCTGGGCGATGAGCACCCGGACACGCTCGTCTCGATCAACAACATGGGCACGCTGCTACGACAAC
>RECV01000239.1 GCA_007693845.1 Phycisphaerales bacterium | reverse complement strand
TTTATAAATTCAATGGGCACATCATCATTGAATATGACGTTCTCTGTCGGGATGCCAACACCGGTCGAGATTATTGCGAGTTGGTCCGGAGCCGGAAGCGGGTCTTGGGGGGTTGGAGCGTTTCCATTTATACTCCTCGAGCCCGTTGATCAATCCAACAAGATCGTCCTCGAGTCACTTTTCGGATCAGGTGAAGCCAACCACAACCTGTTGCTCCAACCGGGTGACTACAGTTTGTCAGTCACACATTTCGCTAGCGCCGGCTCTGAGACATTTTCTGGCTTGCCAGTCTCTGACTTCAGCTCTTCGCTGAACTTTGAAATGACCGTCATTCCCGCCCCCGGTTCCGTGCTGCTATTCTCCATCGGTGGACTCGCGGCGCGGCGCCGCCGGACACACTGAACCACCGCGCGAATCCGCAACAATCGAACAATCGTTCGTGTTGAACCATCATCCCCGAAAGTGACGCAGCAATCGCTTCGTCACTTTCGGGTTTTCGTCTCGTCTCGAAGTAACGCATACAAAAACACCGCCGAGGCGACCGCGACGTTCAGTGACGGCACGCCCGGCTGCATCGGAATCATCGCGATCTGATCGCACATCCCCATCGTTGCCTCACGCAGACCATCGTGCTCCGCGCCGAAGATGATCGCGGTTCGGCCCGTGCGCTCCACATCCCACAGCGGCACCGCACGCTCATCGGACTCCGCGCCGATCAACTTCATCCCCCACGTTTCCTTCAGCGTGCGCAGATCGCGCGTCCAGTCATCGCTCACCGCCCAAGGCACGGAGAGCGTATGCCCCGCTGAAACCCGGATCGCCTTGCGGTACAGCGGATCGCAACACGCCGGATCGAGCAGCACGCCGTCCACACCGAACGCCGCCGCATTGCGGAACAGACCGCCCATGTTGTCCACATTCATGATGCCTTCGGCCAGGAGCAGCGTCAGCGAAGTCTTCTCACGCAGATGTCCGAGCGCCGCGCTCATGGTGACTTCGTGCCACTGCGGCCGGCAGCCCGCCGCAAGCACCCCTCGGTGAATGTGAAAGCCCGCGATCTCGGTCATCAGCTCGACATCCGCGAGATAGACCGGCGCCTGGAGGTCCGCCTCATCAATCGCCCCGCGCAATCGCTCGTACTTGTTCGGACTCAGAAAAAGCGAGTGCAAACGCTCGGGCGTGCGCAGCAGGCGGCGGATCACGAGTTCACTCTCCGCCATGAAGAGTTTGTCGCGGCCGCGCAGATCCTTGTCGCGCACATCGCGGTAGGGTTCGACGCGCGGATCGTCGAGCGCAGTGATGGTTTCGACCGTGGGCATCGCGGGTGACCGGCTCATTCCCCGAACGACGCGATCCAATCCTCCACCCGTCGTTCCAGCACCGGCAGCGGGATCGCCCCGGCGAGCAGAACCACATCGTGAAACTCACGCAGATCAAACCGCGCACCCAACGCCTCCTTCGCGCGCTGACGCAACTCACGAATTCTAAGCTCGCCGATCTTGTACGCCGTCGCCTGGCCCGGCCAGGCGATGTAGCGATCGACTTCCGTCACGATGTTCAACTCGCTCAAGGCGGTGTTCTCGTTCATGAAATCGATGGCTTCCTCGCGCGTCCAGCCGAGCGCGTGCATGCCGGGATCAACGACCAGACGACAGGCGCGCCACATCTCGTAGAGCAGTCGGCCGAAATCATCGTACGGATCCTCGTACATGCCCATTTCGATACCGAGCCGTTCGGAGTATAGCGCCCACCCTTCGCCGAACGCGGTAAACCACGTGTCACGCCGAAACTCGGGAATGTCTTCCAGTTCCTGCGCGATGGCGATCTGGTGATGATGGCCCGGCACGGCTTCGTGGATCGCCAGCGCGATCATTTCGTACTTCGGCCGCTGATCCAGCCGATACGTGTTCGCGTAGAACACGCCCGGCTGCCCCGCTTCGAGCGAACCGCTCTGGTAGTAAGCGGTCGTCTGCGTCGGCGCCATGAAACGCGGAATCTCCTTGACCGTATACGGCAACCGGGGCAACGTGCGGAACAACGCCGGCATGTGTCCATCCACGATCTTGCAGATGTTGCGGTACTCCGCGAGCAATTCTTCAGGATCATCAAAGTAGAACCGCTCATCGGTGCGCAGGTAACTCACGAATGCGCTGAAGATTTCATCGTCATCGAGCGCTGACTTTTCCGGATGCAGTTCGAGAAAGTCAGAGCGGCGGATGACTTCCATCATCTCCGCCCGAATGCGCGCGACTTCCGAGAGGCCGATCTCGTGAATCTCCTGTGCGGTCATGTCGGTGGTGGTCATCACCCAGAGTTGGTGATCGTAATACGCCTCGCCATCCGGCCAGTCCGCCGCGGCGATCGTCTCGCGGCAGCCGGGCAGGTACGCCTCCACCATGAATTCGCCGAAGCGTTCGATGGCCGCACGCACATCGGGCTTGATCTGTTCACGGAATCGACGCTGGATGGAATCCCGCTGAGCTGCCGGGATCGAGCTGGGCATTCGCGCCAGCGGCTGACGAAGCGTGTTCAACCCCCCGCCCTTCAGCAGCGCATCGAACTGGGCGGGGATCCCCTGCAGAACGACGCGCGGCGGGGTGCGCCCCTCTTCCAGGCCGATCCGCATCCGGGTGATGTAGTCATCAATCATCCGCGGCACCTGTTCCAGCCGCGCCAGGTAGTTCTCGTAGTCGGTTGCGTTCCGAAAGGGCACCCGTTCCGCCATCTGCGCCACGCGCTGGTGCGGCCCGGACCGGCCGCTCACCGGCGCGAGGAAGTCGCGGTGTTCGTGGCCTTCGATCGATCGGCGAAGCCCCAGTTCGAACAGTTCATAGTTGATGCGGTCCTGATCGTCGAGGGCGTCAAAATCGATCTCGCTCAGCCGCTCGAACATGTCCACGGTCTCCCGGTAACGCCGCTCGATCGCGCGCATGCTCTGGTCGGTGATCCGGTCGGCGTAGCGCTCATCGCCGCGAGCGAGCGCCCGCTCGGGAAACTCCCGCATCTGCCACTCGTGCCGCTCTTCGAAGAGCGCGTGAAGTCGCTCAGCATCGCTTGACGCAGCCAAGGGGGAGAATGCCAGGGTCAGCATGGCGAGGACGGTGCAGAATGTGATCGTCATGCAATCAGGATATCGCATCGGGGCGATCGGCGGCCGGACGGCTGATTTTGCGATACCCTTCCCGCGTGAAGAAGGATGATCGGAGAAAAGAGCAGAATCACCGGGCGGTCGTCGAGCATTACGCTGAGATCGCCGAGGCGTACGACCGCCGCTGGGACCGGTACACCGAACGCACGCTGGACACGCTGATCGAACATCTGGATCTGGAACCGGTGGAAGACCTGCTCGATGTGGCGTGCGGAACGGGGCGACTGGAAATCAAGCTGCGGGAGCGGAAACCGTCGTTGCGGCTGACCGGGACGGACCTCTCGCCGGACATGATCCGGATCGCGCAAAAACGCCTGCCGGAGGGCGATTCCATGCGCTGGGACGTGGCCCCGGCCGAATCGCTGCCGTTCGGGGACGGGAGCTTTGATGCGGTCGTGTGCGCGAATGCCTTTCATCTGGTGCCGGATCAACCGGCAGCGCTGAAGGAGTTTCACCGCGTGCTTCGCCCGAACGGCCAACTGGTCATCGTGGACTGGTGCCCGGAGTACCGAACCGTCGCGCTGCTGCTGGCGGGGTCGCGTCTGTTCGGCCGGCAGTATCGGCAGTTGCACCGCACGCGCGACCTGTCGAAAATCGTTGAACGGCACGGCTTTACGGTCGGGACCGCCCGTCCCTTCCGCGCGACCTGGTTCTGGGGATTGCATGTGATCGCGGCCGAACGGCGCGGCTGACCTTTCGCCGCCCCGACCCGGATGGCTCCGCCGTCCTCATTGGCCGTGCTGCGGACGAAAATTCGGTGAGCCCGAAAAAATCCACCAAAGCGCTCACGACGACCGGAGGCGAAGCCGATAACACGTCGGCGACAGTGCAAACGGACGTGTGCGGGGGCGACTCAAGCCCGATGGCGAAATCGTCCGATAAGCCAGTGTCGACTGATCTTGAATAGCAGACCGGGCCGGCGGAGCCGCCCCTCTTCAGAAGTGAATGATGTCCCCCGTCCGGCGGAGCCGACCGGGTTGATGCGGCCTCGGCCGTCAACTCCCTCTGCAGGTGGATTCAGCCATGGAAACCGGTGTGATGACTCAACGACGAAACCTTCCGACCCTGCTCGCCCTGACCGGCCTGATCGTCGCGGCCGGCTGCGCCAGCCCGTCCGGCACTTCTTCCACGTCGAGCGCCTCCTCCGGGAATCGCACGACGCCGATGACGTCCGAGAGCGGTTCGCAGACGCAGACCGCGTCCTCTGACAAGTCCTCCCTGCCGGTCGAACTCGACGCGATCGACTCGACCCAGGGCGATTCCGATCAGGTGGCGTCGATTACCTCCTCCCGCGGCCGGCTGATCGGCATGTTCGGCGAATCCATCAGCACGGGCGACCGACCCGCGGAACGGTCCGGGCGGACGAACCTCATGCAGGTCAGCTTCGCCTCCGAGGGTGAAACCTTTGACCCGGTGATCGATCCCTCGGGCTCGTGGATGGCCTTCGCCTCCACGATGCATCAGGATGGCTCCAACATTTACATGAAGCGAACCGGCGGCACGACGGTCACCCAGATCACCAGCGATCCGTCGGACGACGTCATGCCCGCCTTCGACCCGTCGGGGCAGAAGATCGCCTTCGCCTCGAACCGGAGCGGAACGTGGGACATCTACGTCACGTCGATCAACGGCGGACCGCCCGCCAAGATCACCAACGAGAACGATCAGTGCATTCATCCGACCTGGTCACCCGACGGCCGCATGATCGCCTACTGCAAGTTCGGCAGCCAGTCCGGCCGGTGGGAAATCTGGGTCACCGAAGTGGATAACCCGGGAACGCGACGCTTCCTGGAGTACGGCATGTTCCCGCGCTGGTCGCCCGACGTGTCGAACAACAAGATTCTCTTCCAGCGACCGCGTCAGCGCGGCAGCCGACTGCACAGCATCTGGACGATTGACTACGTCAACGGCGAAGCAATGCATCCGACGGAAATCGTTTCCGCCGGAAACGCCGCGGTCATCAATCCTTCGTGGTCGCCCGACGGGAAGCGGATTGTGTTCGTCACGGTGCTTGATCCCGACCGGGCGGATGAGACCCGCCCCGAACAGTCGGACCTCTGGGTCGTGAATCTCGACGGCAGCAGCCGCATCAAGCTGACCGACGGCCAGTTCGCCAACTACCAGCCGTTCTGGTCCACCGATGGACGCATCTTCTTCATCTCCAGCCGGTCCGGCACGGACAACGTCTGGGCGCTGCACACCGATCGCATCCTCGAACTGATCGGTCCCAGTGGCGGCGAGTACGCGACGGTCGATCCCGATCGTGACCGAGACTGAACGCGAACGACGCCCCGAACGAGGGGCGTTTCTGACCGGGCTGATCGAAAGGTCCGCCCCGGTCGTTTGAAAATGAGCGGAGCTCACTCGCAAAGGCAGGACGCCATGACAAGTACACATGCCATGCGCATTTCCCGTGGTTCTTCTCCCGTGACGGGATTGATCCGGTTCAGTTGGCTCATGCCGCTGCTGGCGTTTTTCGCCTTCGCAACGGGTGGGTGCAACGGACCGAAACTGGTTGAACCACGGTCACTGCACAGTCCCTACGACGAAGTTCAACTCTGGGCGGTCGCGCCGTTTGCCAATGAGTCCGGCTCGTTGCACGTCGATCCATACGAGATTGCCGACGCCATGGCGGCGGAAGTGCAACACGCTGAAGGCCTGCTCGTCCTTCCCGTGAACCGCGTGATCGCCGCCATGCGTGAGCTGGATCTGTTGGCGATCACCACGCCGGGCGAAGCGATGCAGGTGATGAACCTGATCGGCGCGGATGGGTTGATCGTCGGCACGGTGACGGCCTACGACCCGTACCGTCCGATGACGCTCGGGGTGGCGGTTGAACTCCACCGACAGGATCGGGAGATTGCTTCCCAACGATTCGATACCCGTGATCTGACCCGCTCACCCTCGGGGCGAGTCTCCCCCGGCGCTTTGGATCAGTCGAATCCCGTCGCTCAGGCGGCCGGGGTCTTCGAAGCGACGAATCACCGGACGCTTTCGCGGCTTGAGGAGTACGCCTCGGGCCGGGCGGTCCCGGACGGCGCGTTCGGGAGGGACATCTACCAGGTGCGCATGGATCTGTACGCCCAGTTTGTTTCGTACCAGTTGTTACAGGACCTGCTCGAACGCGAACACCTGCGTCTTGTGTCAATAGTTCCGGAAAGTCAGGCCCGCTGAGGACCGATGTGGTTCTTGGCAAGGCCGAGAACCATGTATGTCCGACTCACCGTGTCAACTCGCACCACGTCTCACCTCCGCAACCCACGTTGCGGGGTCAGCGATCCCGTGCCCGGTTGACACTGGCTTCCCCGACCGCCCTACCGGGCCTTGAGAGAGTTAGAGATCACGCCATGAGCAAGAAACCACAGGACCACCTGCCGGTTGTGAACGCCTTCCTCGAGCATCTGCTCGACGAACGGCACTTCAGCCCCTACACCGCGCGATGCTACGGCGTTGACCTGCGGCAGTACGTCGACTTTCTGTCCGATGAACACGGCATCGAGGTCGATCGTGCCCATGAGCAGCAGGCCTACCAGCGGCAGTGCGGCAAAATCCAACAGAACGGCAGCGCCCCGGCCGATGTGGTCGGGGCCGTCGGCAGCATCAAGTCGATCACCGACGCGATGATGAGTGCGAACGTCGATTCGATTCGCGCTTTTCTCGGCCACCTCGACGGGTTCCAGTACTCCTCCGCCACCATGGCGCGGAAGATTGCAACCCTGCGCTCGTTCTACCGCTGGCTGGACAAGCAGTCACTGGTGCCCGCGAACCCGATGCTGCTCATCCGCACGCCCCGGCAGAACAAGCGTTTGCCCAAAGCAATCTCCGTGGAGCAGGTCGAGAAACTGCTCTCCGCACCGGATGACAAAGCCCTGCTCGGAGCCCGTGATCGGGCGATCCTCGAAACGCTCTACTCCACCGGCATTCGCGTCAGCGAACTCGTCGGCATGAACCGGGGCGATGTCGATGAAACCGGTCAGGCCCTGATCGTTCGCGGCAAGGGCAAGAAGGAACGCATCGTGCCGCTCGGCTCGCACGCTCTCGCCGCGATCGCACACTACCTCATCAGGCTCGACCAGTACCAGCGCGAACAGGGGCAGCCGATCAGCACGGACGACCCGATCTTCATCAACAAGCACGGTGGACGTCTTTCCACGCGATCCGTGCGAAGAAAGGTCAGCAAGTATCTCGCGGAGGCAGGACTCGATCCTTCGATCAGCCCGCACACCCTGCGGCACAGCTTTGCGACGCATCTACTGGACAACGGTGCCGATCTGCGGAGCGTGCAGGAACTGCTCGGCCATCAGTCGCTCTCCACCACGCAGGTGTACACCCATCTGACCACGCAACGGATGCGAGAGGCCTACGATCAAGCTCACCCACGGGCCGAAGCGTCCTGACGGACGAGAAATGAAGAATTGGCGTGCTCGGCCGGAATCGGTCGATAACGCGGGAAATGGCCGCGGGGCAGCTCGGTGGGAGTGCCCCGCGGTTTCTTTTTGTTGATCCACCGCACATCGCATCGGGGGGAGCCAATCGCCACCCCGTTCAGCCGCGAGCCGCAGGCGAGCGTTCGCGCCATTGACGATCGCCCACCCCGAACTACCGTAATCGCGTCTGTCTTCCGGACCGCAGAACGGGGGTTCCATGGTCATCGGTTACCACGCGATATTCTGCGCTTACGGGTTCTGGCTGCCCAACGATCCGCGCGGGTCGTGGTCCGAGTTCATCGGGTCGTGGGAACTTTACAAGTTCGGCGATGCGACCAAAGTCACCACCACACGCTCCCTCGCGGCGGTTGAACATGACCGGGAAGCGCGGCTTGCGGCCAAACGTGCGCTGAAGTATCCCCCCGTCCTCTTCAACGGCGTTCAGGCCCGCGCCATCGCCCGCGGCTTTGCCGACTACATCGATCGGACAGATCTCACGGTCCACGCCACCGCGATCATGCCGGACCATGTGCACATCGTGTTCGCACGCCACCGGTTGAAAGCCGAGTCCATCGTCAACCAACTGAAG
>RECV01000238.1 GCA_007693845.1 Phycisphaerales bacterium | reverse complement strand
CAGTTCATTCAGGCCTTCAACGAGCGAACGAAGGATCTGAACGGCAAGGTCGTCGGGTGCGTGATCACCGTCTACAAAGACCGCTCCTTCGAGTTCGAGATCAAGTCCTCCCCTGCGGCGGTTCTGATCTGCGAAGCCGCCGGCATCGAGAAGGGGTCCGGCACGCCGAACACGAAGAAAGTCGGCAAGATCTCGCAGGATCAGGTCCGCGCCATCGCGGAAGAGAAGATGAGTGATCTCAATGCCGCAACGGTCGAATCGGCGATGCGCGTCATCGCCGGCACTGCCCGCTCCATGGGCGTGACGGTGGAGGAGTAATACCATGCCCAAACTCAGCAAACGCGCTCGTGCCAATTCCGAGATTCTCGACAAGGTCAAGGGCCCCCAGCCGCCTTCCGAAGCGGTGAAGGTTCTGAAGTCTTTCAAAGGCCCGAAGTTCGATCAGTCCGTTGAAGTCTGCGTCCACCTCGGGATCGACCCGCGGCAGGCCGATCAGCAACTGCGCGGCTCGATCGCCATGCCGAAGGGCGTGGGCAAGTCCGCCCGCGTCGTCTGCTTCTGCCCGAGTGACAAGGTCGAGGATGCCAAGGCCGCAGGTGCCGTGGAAGCCGGCGCGGAAGAACTGGTGGAGAAGATCGAAGGCGGCTGGTTCGAGTTCGATGTGGCCGTCGCCTCGCCCGACATGATGCGGGTGGTCAGCAAGCTCGGCCGCGTCCTTGGTCCGAAAGGGCTCATGCCCTCGCCGAAGGCCGGCACGGTGACCCCCGATGTCGTTACGGCCGTCCGGGAGTACGCTGCGGGCAAGCTGGAATACCGCAACGACGACGGCGGCAACATTCACTGCATTGTCGGGAAGATGAGTTTCTCCGAGCAGGATCTGCTGGAGAACCTGGAGTACTTCCTGAACACGATTGAGAAGATTCGCCCCGCCGCCGCCAAGGGAAACTACGTCAAAAAGTGCGTCATCAGCGGCACCATGACGCCGGGGATTCCCGTCGCCATCTGATCGATTCACGAAACCACCACCGGCGACCGCTCACCATTATGTGACGCATCCCCGACTGGAGTCAGCCATGAGTAAGCCCATCAAGGAAATGATCATCAGCGACTACAAGGACCGCTTCGTCGATATTGACGGCGCGCTTGTGGTCGATATCCGCGGCATCGAAGCCAACGACAACAACGCCATGCGACTCAGTCTGCACGAGCAGAACATTCGCATCACCGTCATTCGGAACTCGCTGGCGAAGAAGGCGTTTGCGGGCACGCATCTCGAAGCGGTCTCCCCCGCGCTCGAAGGCCCCGCCGCGCTCGCCTACGGCGCGGAGTCGGTGGTCAACGTCGCACGTGAACTGGTCAAGTGGGCCAAGAAGATTGACAAGCTTGATCTCAAGGGTGCCGTACTCGACGGCACGTACTTCGAGGGCGAAGCCGGCGTCAAGCGACTGAGCGACTTCCCGACCCGCGAAGAAGCCCAGGCCAAGGTCGTTCAGCTCGTGCTCGCACCGGCCGGCAACGTCGTCGGTGGCGCGAAAGGCCCGGGCGGCAAGATCCTCGGCATCATCAAGCAGATTCAGGAGAAGCTCGAAAACGGCGAGACGATCGCCAAGGCATAACACAGCAGGCAAGAGGCATCCGGCCATCGGAGTTTTCCGCGGCCCGGCCTCTCGTTGCTCACCCGATACCTGATCCCTCACCGATCTCGACTGGCCCTTCAGGGTTAAAAGCCGCGCGGCGGCTCCTCTCGGGACGATGAAACCATAAGAACGGAGTTCGAAACCATGTCTGAAGAAACAGCAACCAAGGAATTCGATGCCAAGATCACCAAGCTTGGCGATGAGATCGCGGGCCTGACCCTCAAGGAAGCGGTCGACCTCGCGGATTACATGAAGGATGCCTACGGCATTGAGCCGGCGGCGGGTGGAGCCGTGATGATGGCCGGCCCCGGTGGCGGCGAAGGTGAAGGCGCTGCCGAAGAGCAGACCGAGTTCGATGTCATCCTCGAAGCCGCGGGCGACAAGAAGATCCAGGTCATCAAGGCCGTCCGCGAAGCGACCGGTCTCGGCCTCAAGGAAGCCAAGGAACTCGTCGACGGCGCGCCGAAGGCCGTCAAGGAGAAGGTTTCCAAGGAAGAAGCCGACGATCTCAAGGGCAAACTCGAAGAAGCCGGCGGCACCGTCAACATCAAGTAACGAACCGCCCCGTTTCTCGAATCAGAACGCAAAGACGCCCACGTTCATTGAACGTGGGCGTCTGCTTTTACGGCTCAAGAATCTTGTCCGCATGCTCAGCCGCATACAGAAGAAGCGATTGCTGGAAACGGCCGATTGTTGCGTAGAACGCATCTTCAAGGGGTTCGAAACGTTGCCGCAATTCATCATAACGGTCTTCGAACGCGGTCAGTCTGATTTCTCGATCTCTTTCCCTGGCAATGGGTCCGACGAGGTCCACGGCCGATACGAGCGCGTGGATGGCTTCCGGGTGGCCGAGAATCCGCAGCGCTTCCATGATCTCAGGGACATGATCGCCGCTGCTGTTGGCGAAAAACTGAGCCAATCCGCCGTTGCCGACTTGGAACTCAAAGGTGCTGGCAAAATGGACGACGCGCTGGGGAGGGTTGAGCGTATCCAGGCCGCGCTGACTCACTTTCTGAAACATCAGGTATGCCGGATCTTTCAGTCCCACGAGCATTGCGAGGCCAGCCGCCGAGGCCACTTGAAGTTTTTCGTGATCATGATTCAGCATGCTCATCAGCAGCGGTCGAGCCGCTTCGCCGAGACTGCTCGTCAATGATCGGAGCGATTCCGCCGCGATTGAGCAATGCGGGTAACAGCTATCGCCGGTGACCCTGGGCAGACTATCATCGAAGAGATCACGCACAAGTTCCGCGGGAAGTTGGATCTCGGCTTCATTGCACGAACGCAGAAGTCCAACAACATCCGGATTTTCCCTGTTGATCCAGCGGCGTGAAGCGAACTCCTGTGCGGCGCGCTTTCGATCCAGCGCAATCATCGCTTCGAAGCATGCTCTGTCGGGTCCCTTTCCATTCGGTGCACAGCTGGATATGAGGTGATCAAACGCAGCAGTGCGGAACTCGCTTGTCAGCGCTTGTGCGCCACACGCTCGAACCAGGCCTTTCGAAACGGATTCGCGGACACCTTCATCCTCGTCCAGCAGCAAGCGGCGAAGCAGAGGCAGCGTGTCGATTCGGCCAAGGCTGGCGGCCTGCAAAGCGGCGACACCGCGCCAATCGGAAAACCGTGAGTCGGCCAATCGTGATGTAACTTCTATCACCGTCTCAGGATCGTGAGGCACGAGCAGTTCGAGACAGTTCACCAGCGGTTCGTTCAGCAACTCATCAATGTCCCTACGCGGTTGCCATGCGCGGGAGCGCGCGGCTTGAGCGAGCGCCGGTGCGGCAGCGGCGCCGATCAATTCAAGCTCACGCTTCGCAAACCACGCGTTCTTCGGTTGGCTTAACTGCCGAACCAGTTTTGCCAGATGCCTCGGTGAAGGATTGGCAGGCGCTTGGATGCGATCGTATCGATCGAACATCGCATCCGCGCTGTTTCGATACCGCCAGTTGGTGATGAAGTCGCGAAAACTCATGTTCCCGCCATCGCCATGTCAGTGAAAAAGCGGGAACTTTGCGCAGAGCGTGCGGACTTCTTCGCGGACTTGTTCGCAGGTCGCGGTGTCGCCGCTTGCGCCCATTACCTTGTCGAGCAGGGACGCAACTTCGCGCATTTCGCTTTCCTGCATGCCGCGGCTGGTCAGCGCGGGCGTGCCGAGACGAAGACCGCTGGTGACCATCGGCGGGCGCGGATCGTTCGGAATGCCGTTCTTGTTGACGATGATCCCCGCCGATTCGAGCCATTTCTCCGCATCGGCGCCGGTGAGGTCCTTGTCCCGCGGCTGGAGGTCGACCAGCATGAGGTGGTTGTCCGTGCCGCCGGAGCAGAGCCGGTAGCCGGCTTCGTTCAGCCCGTCCGCCAGAGCACGGGCGTTCTTGACGATCTGTTCGCTGTAGGTCTTGAACTCCGGCTTGAGCGCCTCGCCGAACGCGATTGCCTTTGCGGCAATGATGTGCATCAGCGGTCCGCCCTGGCTGCCGGGGAAAACCTTCCGGTCCATCTTCTTGGCGATCTCTTCATCATCCGAGAGGATCAGGCCGCCGCGCGGTCCGCGCAGCGTCTTGTGCGTGGTCGTCGTGACCACGTGCGCGTGCGGGAACGGTGAAGGATGCACGCCCGAAGCGACCAGGCCGGCGATGTGCGCGATATCCGCCATCAGATACGCGTCGACCTTGTCGGCAATCTCGCGGAAGCGCTTGAAATCGATCTCGCGCGGATAGGCGGAGTAGCCGCAGATAATCATCTGGGGCTTGCACTCAAGCGCGATCTTCTCGATCGCGTCGTAGTCGAGCAGTTCGGTCTTCGGGTCCAAGTCGTAATCGACGATGTTGAAGAACGTGCCGGAGAAGTTCGGCTTCAGGCCGTGCGAAAGGTGCCCGCCGGATTTGATCGGCAGGGAGAGCACGGTGTCGCCCGGCTTGAGCAGGCCCATGAAAGCGGCAATGTTGGCGTTGGCGCCGGAGTGCGGCTGAACGTTGGCGAAGCCGCAGTTGAACAGCTTCTTTGCTCGATCGCGGGCAAGATCTTCGATCTGATCGTGAAATTCGCACCCGCCGTAATAGCGTTTGCCGGGATAACCCTCGGCGTATTTGTTGGTCAGCCACGAGCCCATCGCGTGCATGACGGTGGTGCTGACGTGGTTTTCCGAGGCGATCAGTTCAAGTGTGGTCGCCTGCCGTTCGGCTTCGGCGGCCATGATGCCGGCGGCTTCAGCGTCGTGCGCGCCGATCAGCCCCAGCAGATCGCGGGAAAGCGGGTCCAGTGTGACGGATTCCTTCGTTGCGGTCGTTGATGTCATAGTCGCATTATAGGTGATCAAACGCATCATCGCGATCATCAAACCGAGACGTTTCGCTGCACCAGAAGCGGTTTTCAGGCGGACTGGCCATCATCAGAATGCCCCGTAGGTGAGCCATTCGACCGCTGCCGCCACGCCGACCGGCAGCAGCAGGATGAGGATCGTCAGAATGCCCATGATGACGGTCACCCAGAACGCGTGCGGGATGCGCAGATGGCAGCGGAACGCGAGGTACCACCAGCCCGCGGCGGAGAGCGGAATCGCGATCGCAATGATCACTTCGATCCAGTTGAGCAGTTCACTGGACACCCACCCCAGGGTATTCGCGGTCAGGCACGCTGCCGCCAGCCAGATGATGAAAGTCGGTATCGCGAGGCCGTAGGCTGCGACGCGCACAAAGTGAACCGCCCGGACCTTGGCGCGGCGACGGGTGGTTGGCAGCAGAACAAGCGTGAGGGGAAACACCACGATCCCGATCAGGGTCGCCAGCCACAGCGGAAACAGTTGCGATGAGAGAAGCACCTGACTCAGTGACCGGAACGGGATGATCGGGGCTCTCCTTGGACCGATACCAACGTAAAGGCCCAGATTGGACGGTCCGGGGAGTGGATCGACTCGCCCTCCGCCCGCAATCCGTCCGGATGACCTTGGCCGATTCGGAAACAGTATCGGTTCCATGGCCGAAGCGAGATAGGAATGATCGACCCTGAGCGGATCGTCAATCACTTGTTGAATCCACTCGATCGCTCTTTGTTCGAACTCAATCTTCATCTGTCGATACTCGTTCCAGAGTTCGGCATGATCAGGCGACCGAAACGATTCGCGGCTATGTGTGTGATGCAGATTGAAGTGCTGACGAAACTGCACGGGTGCGTCTTCGTACGTGGTTGCCTCCTCCCACCTTTCCAGCGTTGCCTCGTGTTGGGTGAGGAACTGCAGCGCGTTGTCGCTGACGTTACTCAGTTGTTGCTGCAAACTCATTCGGGCCGCGATCCCCACGCCGCCCTGGAGAAAGCCGTAGAGCAGGGCCGCGGGCACGATTACGATGAGCGTCACATACAGCATGAGCCGCCCCAGTCGCAACGGATAGGCCAGATTCTGCCAACGCCAGAATCGCCACGGCACCAGACTCCGCAGCAAGGTCATGACGACGGCTCTCGGAAATCTTCGCCACTGACAGAATTCAACCAGCCAGTCCGGCTGATGCCGGTAGGGATCAAAAAGATCGGCCGAGTCGTAGGTGTAACCGCACTCGGTACATCGGCCTTCGAGGGGGCACCGATCACGCCATTGCGCGATCGCGCCACGCTGGTCGTACCCACAGCGTGGGCAGCGAACCGGCCGTGACGCCGGTTCCGGCGAGCGTACCTCTGATTCCGGTCGAGTGGTGTTACGGGTACCGCCCATGACTGCCGATCCCTCTTTGCGCGACCGTCCGGATCACAGAGAATCTTGACCGAAGCATAACACGATCCGGACCGCGCGCCGCGAATATCCATCAGCCGGGGGTGTCTAAAACATTGGCCGTACGCCCGCGAAACTGACTCGTTGGTCCGGTTTGTTGGGCTTGGCACACTGGCGATTGCGGTCGGAGCTACAATAGTCGGCTTGCGTTCCGGGCAGCACGGATTCCGGGTGACCATGAACGATCACCCCTGATGAGGAACGCTTTTTATGCTCGAACGAAACTTCTTTGCTCCGGCCATTGCGCTGGCCACCCTGTTCACCGCAACGTCCGTTCTCGCCGCATCGCTCCAGTCCACTTCGTCGGACCGTGAGCAGGATGGCAGGACCGTTGCCGCGACCCAGTCGCCGACAATCTCGATTGATGGCAAATTCGAGGACTGGCAGCGTGTTCGGCCGGCAGCGCGCACGCGCGGAAGCTCACCCAGCAGTGCGCCGGTCAGCTTCGGTCAGGTCAAGATCACACACGATGACGAGTTCGTGTATCTGAAGGTCGATCTCGGCCGCAAGGTCAATCCTCAACGCCTGGACGGTCGGATGATTCTGGCGCTCGATGTGGACGGTGATGAGTCCACCGGGAGCGCAGAGTACGGCGTTCGGGGCGCGGACCTGCTGATCGAGTTTACCCCGAGGAACACGCGTCACCCCGACCGGCCGGGAATGGGCGTCGGCCTGCGATCGACCACGCTTGAAGGCGGCGGGCGCGGCGGATTGAGTCCGTACGATCTCAGCTTTGCGTTCGCGCCAACCTACGCCAGTGAGAAAATCGAGATGCGTCTCGAGCGGCGCGTGACCGTGCCCGGATCACCGAAGACGTTCGATGGTGACCGGTTCATCGGGCAGTTCGTTCTGGTTGATACGGAAGGGGAGGTTGTTCACAACACCCCCGCGTTTCAGTACCGGCTCACGGAAACCGAGCCCGTCGAGATCAAGTTTGAGGATGATCCGCTCAAGCGTGCGGACGGCACGGACGTACGCGTGGTGAGCTGGAATGCGGAGCACGGTTCGCTGATCGCCAACCCCGACCCGTTCGCGCGGATTCTCAAAGCGCTCGATCCCGATGTGGTCCTGTGGCAGGAGCTGACGCCGCGCAACAGCGCGAGCCAGATGGCGGCGTTCATGAACGAGCACGTCCCAGCCGGGGAAGGCAAGCAGTGGCGGGTGGTGTTTGGCGAAGGCGGCGGGCCGCTGCGCTGCGCGATCGCCAGCAGACTTCCGATCCGTCATGTGCAGGCGGTCGATACGATTCCCTATCCCAATCGACCTGATCGTCAGGTGCGTGTGGCCGGGGCCGCGATCACCGTGGGCGACAAGGAACTGCTCGCAGTGACGACCCACTTGAAGTGCTGCGGCGCGATGAACACACGCGAAGATCGTCAGCGCATGGAGGAAGTTCAGCTTATCAACAATGCCGTGCGACAAGCATTGCAGGGGCATGATTTCGATGGGGTGATCGTCGGCGGCGATCTGAATCTCGTCGGCGAGCGTGAACCGAAGCTGGTTCTCAGCCGGGGGATTGCGCCCGACGGCTCCAACCTCAAGACCACCGACGCCTATCACCTCAGCGGGCGAATGAACGCCACCTGGTCCGAACGTCGTTCACAGTTCACGCCCGGTCGTCTCGATTTTCTTCTATTCAGTGAGTCCACACTGCGTGCAGCGCGGTCGTTCGTTCTTGAAACCGAGGAAGTGCCGGCCAAGTGGCTCGAGAAGCACGGCATGCTCGCGACTGACACCACCACCGCGACGGATCACTTTCCCGTGGTGGCAGATTACATCTGGCAAGATCCACGCCGAAATTGAGT
>RECV01000259.1 GCA_007693845.1 Phycisphaerales bacterium | reverse complement strand
TGTTTGAGTTCATGGCGGCATCCCAGCAGTCGAGACGCTCTTCGCGCGTCCCGTCTTGGGTTATCTATGCCGCTGTCGGCCACGTTGCGCAGGCGGATTCCTTCATCCACGACACCGCGAGTAAAACCAAGGTTTGCAGGTCCCGTTTCTCGATGCCCGAGGCCGCTTCGGCATGAGCTACGAGGTCGATCCGGAAAACCTCGAACACAGCCAGGTTGAAGGACTTGACGAGTACGATCAGCCAGACCTGCCCCAGGGCACCTGAACTAGACCTGCCCCAGGGCACCTGAACTGAATCCGAGCCAGCTCGGCCCATTTCGTCCTTGACCAGGGCGGAATCGGGTGCCAAACTGCCTATAAGACCCGTCGGAGACGGTCTTCGCGCAACAACATCGGCTCCAGCAGGACGAAGCGAAGGGTGACATGGTCAACGGGACGGATGACAGGCCGTCTGGGCGTGGGCAAACTTCATCATCGCCACCTCTCCCCAAGCCCCTGACGCCCGACCGCCCAGAAAAGATGCCCTACTAACGCCAGTGATGGAGACCATACTGTGAACGACTTTCCAATGATTGGCGGCAGGCACGCTGCAGTTCGCCTGAGTGAGAATAGAAAGAAAACCTGGCGGGAAGGGCGTGACCCAAGGGCTACTTATACGGCGAAGGGGCGTAGTCGTGGCAGATGGAAGCCAAAAGTAATGGCCACTAAGCCAAAGCCCGACAAGGCCCGGAGATGGTTCTGTATCTGCATGGTCGGACTAATTTGTTCGAGCATCATTGTTATAGAACCTGGCTCCTTTTTCCTAGTCATTGCTTTCGTTATATATATCTGGTGGGTCGACCAATATGTGCCCAAGTATGATCGAAGATTAAAGTTGGGCAAAGACGGCAGATGGCGATAGTAAACCGCTCTCTCCCAAGCCGCTGCCATCGACCCGCTTGGAATCAGATTTCCTATCAGTGATCAACCGGTAAACCGTCACTTCACGGTATCACGCCGAATCGTCGGCGTGCTGGTCTGTTCCATCCGTTCTGCAATCTGAGCGAGTGTCCGTCGTGAGTGCCAACCGTTCCGAACATGATCCCGGAATGCTTCAACAAGTTCTGCCCAGAATGCGCAGAGAATTGCCGAGAAGATCCCCAACAGCAGTATCTGAATCGCCGCCGATCTGAGTTCCGGAGTTTCAAACGACGCCAGAAAGACTATGAGCGGCACCGCCACATTCAAGACGGCCAGGATTCGCAACAAGATTGCGACCCATACGAGACTGTTGTACTTCGGGATTTTCTTTCCATCATCATCCTCATTCGGCTTCGCGGGCCGGCTCGCCTGAGCTTGCTTTGCGGCTTCTTCGCGCTTTCGCCTTTCGGCTTCGGCTTTCTTCTTCTCACGCTCTCGCTGCTTCCGGCGCTCCAGTTCCCGGGCTTCAAGTTCCTCTCTGTCCTTTGCCAATTGCCGCTTCCTGTGTTCGTACTCGGCCAGTTCGGGCTCGCCTGGCACGACGTAACTAATGCCGCACTTTGGGCAGTTCTCTCTGTCTCCCGCATCAGTCAGCGGCGATCGCAGCTCTGCAGCGCACGCGGGGCAGCGGTAGAAGACCTCCAGCCCGCCGAGCAACCGGTCCCTCACAATGTAGTCACTCATGCCCGACCCTCCGCTTTGCCGCCCCAATTGCCCTTCGTGCAACCGCGGCCATCTGCGCATCGTTCGGATGCGCTGCGGTCCATTTCATTGATCGAGCCTCGGTTATACAAATCATCAGAAAGCGACGCAAACCCCTCACGCCCCAAGCCGCTGCGCCCGGCCCGCTTGGAATCAATTTTCCTATCAGTGACTCATCGAGTCAGGATTGCAGGTTGAGTCTATAGCCGCATCCCAACGGTCGAGACGCTCTTCGCGCCTCCCGTCCTGGGTTATCTATGCCGCTGAAATCACAAATGCCCCGATAATCGCTGCGAGAGAGTCAATCCACCTGCTCTTCGAACTCCTCAAGGACAGAATCAGAGAGATGAGCGATGTGTTTGGAGCTAGCCAGTTCGCGCAGGCTACCGTATGAAATAAATGTGCAGCACTCGGAGAGTGGAGCGCGATCGAGCAACGAAAACACCGGGCGCTGAATCTCCATCAGCACTTTGTCGCGTCGCGACTCCGGCGCCACGATGTGGAGTCGGATATCCATGTTGGGCTGCAATGCCAGAAGATCCGCCATTCGCAGAATGCCTGAATAGACAGCCGTCGTATGCTCGACCTCAAAGGCTCGTATGATCGACCGCCCCTTCAGCCACAGCACGTCGATCTGCTCGATTGTCTGCAGGGTCGTTTCATCGTAGTTGAGGGGAAGGACGTCAATGAGCGATGAGTCCTCCTGTGGATGCCACTCCTTCAGCACTGTCGATCGATCGCTTCGAGGCAACCAGATATTGAAACCCATCTTCTCGCCGACGGATGCAAGTAGACCTTGAATGGATGCTGATTCTCGAATGGCCTCTTCGACAACCGGCGGTGGCTCGTCAGCGTCATCGTTCGTAGGCACCGTGACTGTTACAGTCTTGTCCGCTCGGCGGATTCGCTGAGTCACAAGACGTCGGAACTTCTCCTCATCAACTGGAAACTCAGTGCCGTTACTGTGCTGGGCCAAGATGAGCTCTTCGAGAACGCCTCCATCTTCATCCCGCATCAAGTTCAAGCTACGCCGTAGTACGCCTGTCCATCCAGGATCAGACGGCTTTGTCCCGCGAGTGAAGGTCAGCCTTTCCCAAACTCGCTCATCGTGAATCGGGATCGCAAGATTTTTCGGGAGCCAGACAACTGGGTTCACAGTAAACCGGACTACAAACGGATCATCTGAGGGATAGAACAGTGGAGTTTCGTCGACGAAGCACTCGCTCGTTGCCTCCAGCACACCGATCCACCTGGAGAGTTTCGTCATGTAGCAGACGAACTTATCGCCTGGTTGGACACGCTCCGCCATCCCGCGCTGCCGCATACGGAAGCCCGTGATGGTCTTGTCAGAGCGAGAAAACGCGTCATACGTCTCTGGCGAAAAGAGGTCGGTGAAGTAGGCCATAGTTCATCGTGCAAGTTGACTGGATAGAGCCCAGTATATGGGTCTACTCGCCGACGTGCATGATTCATGGGACTGAGCACGAACAGCGTCACGTCCGCTCACCGGCCGTAACCATGGTGGTGACGCTCTCTAAGAGGTCGTAACCGGCTCATAACCCCGGTCCATAACCCGGAGAGACCCCGAGAGAATTTGGGCCGAAATCGGCCGACTGGCGCGTTCGGGCCGCGCCCACCGGTTATGGCCTCGCGGCGACCAGAGACACGGCCACCGGGAGCGACCCGCGGGCAAACCCTACTATTTCAGTGCAATCCAACGCGAAACGCCGCCAAGGTCTCTCGGCGGCGTTCGTGGTGAACCGTGGGGCCGGTCGCGTTTGCAACCGGCGGGTAAGTAGTGAGGGCGTAACGGTCTTCGTAATGGCTAAATTCGGGATCAGAGACACCCGAGCTTTCAGAAAAATTCATACGGTTGCAAATCGACCTTGGCGGTTATGTCCGCCACGGGTTTGCTCGACCGTTACGAACGACAAGCAGCGTAATTGGTGAGAGAAACGCGCAGTGTCCGACAATTTTGGGTCGGCGAGCGAAGGTGCCACTTCATTTCGGTTGAATGAGGTTCATTACCTGCTTTGAATCGGTGGCGGTCAGAATGGCGTCGGTGTTCGACTCTTCCTGCAGAATGCGGGCAATGAATGCGACATGCTGCAGATGCTTCGATGCCGAAAGCGCCGTTGGTGTCAGAAGAACGATCACCATTCGTGTTTCGCGGGATGCTTTGTCCAACTGAATGCCCTGCTCAAGTGTGGCGATGAAGGCAAGGGGTTCGTCAATGCGGCTCGAGTGGATGTGCAGCAGGACCGATCCAGGGGTGACTTCAATCGGCTGGGTGCGAGCGGTGACTATCAATTCACCGGACAGTTCATCTTCGAGCTGCGGCTCATCGCCAAACTCGGTTGAGATCAATTCCCTGATGATTGCGTCGATGCTCGTGCTTGCCATTTGAAGCACGATGCGCCGTTCGTTGAAGAGTTCTTCGTACTGTGATTCCACAATCGTGATCGAACGCTCTTCATCACCCATGCCCGGATACACGACGAGCATGCTCACTGGCGGCTGCATCATTGCGATCTGCTGTGGAATGTGATCGAGCGCCGCTTGCCACGAAAGCTGCTCGCGGCGTGCAGACAAGAGCACCAGAATATCTGTCTTTCTCAACATGTCTCCGCGTGGATTCTGCCATTGATCGATTGAGGACACAGGTACATCCACCATTGCGACATCCGGTGCGATCGAAGCGATGCGTTGATGGACATCTTTGATGTCCGACTCCGCAGCACTGATCGCAACGGTCAAACCCGCACGCTGCGCCATCATCTTCAACGAATAGACGGCCTGCTTGAAGCCAAATTCACGGTGCGCAAAGGGCGGCACAACGATCACCATGCGCTCGGCGGTGCTCAATTCGGTTACAAGATGACATACAACAAACTGTTGTGTGCAACGCTCCAGCAACTGGTCAAGCACCGAACCGAACACACGGCTCCGCGCGGGACTGATGCCCGTCCATCCCATGACGATCGTAGAGACGCGAAGCTCCCGCGCGGCGCGAACGATGCCGCCAGCAGGGTTGGTATCCAAGCGGATGGTCGGCGTGACCGGAATGTTTGCTGCGAGTGCGTGAATGACAGCATTGCCGAGCATGCGTTCCGTGGTGATGAGTTGTCGTGAAGCATCATCGGCATCCTGCACCACGGTGAGCGGAAAGATCGGCTCATCCGTGTCCTTCGGGCGGATCATGAACGCGACGTCGAGAATCGCTTCGGCGCCCTTTGGATTGCGAAGCGGAATGAGAATGCGCGGCCGCTGCTCAAAGCCGTCCTCCAGCTCGCCTTCTTGTTCTTTCTGAGCGAGAAGCCGACCGTATCGCTGTGTCACCCACGGCCCGATCAGGCAGGTGGCGAGAATCATCATGATTGCGCCGTTGAGGACTGCGTCGCCGAAGATTCCAAGTTGCACTCCGATCATGACGGCTGCCAGTGTTGCAGCGGCCTGATTGACGCTTAGGCCGAACATGATGCGTGACTCGACTTTGTCGTAGCCCAGTATTCGAGACGATACAACGGCTGCGAGAAACTTCGTCACGATGACGGTGGTGACCATGGCAAGCGAAATCTTCCACGCTGCCAAGTCTGTGTAGAGTGCGCGCGGATCGACCAGCATGCCGACTGAGATCAGGAAGACGGGGATGAAGAACCAGTTGCCCGCAAACTCCAGTCGCGCCATCATCACGCTCTGATCCGGCACAAGTCGATTCAGCGCCAGACCCGCAAGGAACGCGCCGATGATCGCTTCCACGCCGGCGACTTCCGCGAAGTACGCGCAGAGATACACCGATGCGATGACGAACACGAAGTGCGCGATTCCGTCCGACGGAATCGTGTTGAAGAACCATCGCCCCAGCCAGGGCAGCCCCCACCAGACAACGGATGTGTAAATGGTCAACGACACCATCAGCGTCAACCAGAATGCTGCATTCAACTCACCGCGTGTAGAGGCCGCGACGATTGCCAGCACCAACAATGCGGCGGTATCGGTGATGATCGTTCCGCCGACCGTCGTCGTTACCGACCTGCATTTGGCAAGCCCCAGGCGGCTCATGATTGGGTACGGCACGAGCGTATGGGAAGCGAACATACTCGCGAGGAGGATTGCCGCGGCCCATCCGAAATCCAGAAACACAATCGCCATCAGTGTGCCGAGCACCTGCGGGATGAGGAACGTCGCGCTCCCGAAAATCAGACTGTGCGAGCGGTACTTCTTAAACCGGTACAAATCGATCTCAATCCCGGCGATGAACATGATGTACAACAGGCCAGCCGTGCCGAGCAGCACGACGGTCTCGCTGCGATCAAGGATGTTCATCGCATTTGGCCCAATCAGAATGCCAGCGATGATCAGACCCACGATTCCCGGTCCGCGCAACCGCTGCGCAACGAGTGGCGCGATCAGAATGACCATCATCAGGACCGCAAACACCAACACGGGGTCCTCAATCGGCCAAGTCCAGGATTTGACAGCAAGGGTCTGAAGCATGTTCGGTCGATCATCCATTTTCGGTCAGTGGCGACCGAACGAATCCAGAGATATTCCAGCATACTGCCAAGTTTGCCGGATGTCTGCGGCAGGCCGTAGGTCGGAAGAGCGACAAGCGAAACCCACCGTCTAGATGTTCATCATGAGTCGATACACGACCCCGATCGCCGCGCAAATCAGCAGCGTCGGGATCATGCCCTTCTTCAGAACGAAGAGCATCACCGCTGCGGCGAAGCCGATCGCGGTCGCCGCAAGGTCGATTGACGCCAGCGTCGGCATGGGGACCCGCAATCCGTATCGCTGGAAGTCCACCACCTCGCTGAAGAGGGTGTGAATCGCGAACCAGATGGCGAGGTTCAGCACAACGCCGACCACCGCTGCTGTGATCGCGGAGAGCGCAGCCGACAACTTCTGGTTCTGTCGCAGCGATTCGATGTACGGCCCGCCAAGGAAAATCCACAGGAAGCACGGCACGAACGTCACCCACGTCACCAGCACCGAGGCAAGCGTGCCCGCTATGAATGGATTGATCTCGCCCGGATCGCGGTACGCCCCCATGAAGCCCACGAACTGCACCACCTGAATCAGCGGCCCGGGCGTCGTCTCCGCCATGCCCAGCCCATCGAGCATCTCGCCCGGCTGGAGCCAGCCGTACACTTCGACCGCCTGCTGCGCGACGAACGCCAGCACCGCATACGCACCGCCGAACGTCACCACCGCCGCGGTGCTGAAGAACGCCGCTTCCTTCACATACACACTCTGCGGCCCGAGCGCGATCAACAGCGCGACCACTGGCAGGAACCACAACGCGAGCCAAACCACCGCCGTGCGAACCGAGCGAGCAAGCGTCGGCTGCGTGTGTTCGCCGAGATACTCGCCCAGCAGCGAATCATCATCACTTGCGTTGTTTCCGTTCTTCGGCTTGATGACAAGGAACGTTTCGGGTCGCCACTGATGGCCGAGGAGTCCGATGATCGCTGCGCTTGCGATGATGAGCGGGAACGGCACATTGAAGAAAAACATCGCAATGAACGAACCCGCAGCAATCACGTACATTGCTCTGTTCTTGAGCGCGCGACCGCCGATCTTAATCACCGCCTGCACCACCACCGCCAACACCGCCGGCTTCAAGCCGAAGAATAACCCATCAACCACCGTCATTTCGCGAAACCCCGCATAGAGCACGCTCAGCGCGAGAATTGAAACAAAGCCCGGCAGCACGAACAGAATCCCCGCGATCAAACCACCGAGCGTGCGATGCATCAGCCAGCCAACGTATGTAGCCAGTTGCATTGCCTCCGGCCCGGGCAGCAGCATGCAGTAATTCAGCGCATGGAGAAACCGTGATTCGCTGATCCAGTGTTTCTCCTGCACGAGGATGCGATGCATGACCGCGATCTGCCCCGCCGGCCCGCCGAAACTCTGGAGCCCGACCAATACCCACGTCCACACAGCTTCACGCATCGGCACTTGATGACCACTGGAATCGCGCGCATCGTTTTCCGATCTCGGTGCTTCACTCTTGCGTTCTGGTACGGCTGGTTTCATTGATGCGAAGAATAGCAAGGGTATTGTTGATAGTGCATACTGATCCAGCACTTCAAACAACCGGATCGGTCAACTCGCTGAATACACGGATGTGCCTTGGGCGGACGTACACCGACGTGCCCGGATCGAGCGTCATCGTCTTGAAACGGTCCTGTGAGAGTTCTGCAAGCAGCGTCTGTCCTGCATCGGTTCGCAACTGAACCTGCACAATCGAACCGGCGGAATGTACGCGGAGGACTGTTGCAGGGATGGCCGGCATGCCGTTCGGCTTGGTATCAATGGTTACATCATGCGGACGAATGAACACCCGCGCTTTGCTGCCGCTAGGCGCATCAGCTTGTTCCGGAGCTTCCAATGAAATCTGTTCGAAGGACACCTTGCCGCGATCGACCCGGCCGTGGAAGACGTTGACCTGGCCGAGGAAGTTCATGACGAACTCGGTCTGCGGATTGTGGAAGATTTCATCGGGCGTGCCGATCTGTTCGATGCGGCCGTGGTTCATCACGACCACGCGGTCGGACAGTTCAAGCGCCTCATCCTGATCGTGCGTGACGAACACGCTGG
>RECV01000097.1 GCA_007693845.1 Phycisphaerales bacterium | reverse complement strand
CCGCATCGATTCGCCTCCTGTCAGGGATGCGAATCCACCTTAACCGCGCGCCCAGTTTTTGGGGAGTATTACAGACGAATCAGACTCCCGACTACGACTTCGACTCGCTTGATGCATCCCTCACGCTCGACACTCTTGATCCGAACACCACGTTCAGTGGATCATTTGTCCTGAGTGGAAGTCAGGGGGATCTTTTTGCCACTATGAACGGCAACATCTTCGGCGTGAATTCACCGTTCGCCACGGCCGCGGGTGATTTCATCATTACTGGCGGCACGGGCATCTTTGACGGTGCCATTGGCGACGGCGTCTTCAATGCGTTCACTGACAACAACGCTGGCACGGTCCAGTTCAAGATTGCCGGCGTGATCATCCCCGCTCCGGCCGGTATGGCCGTACTTGCCGGTTTCGGACTGCTTGGCGGACGTCGGCGACGAAGCTGAACCGCCAGCCGGATCACAGTATGATTTTCTACGCGCCCGCAGCCATTTGCTGCGGGCGTTCTTTTCATCGTCGAATCCAGCGTCTTTCGGCTGACGGGACGTCTCTGCTATCATGCAACCTGCTTCACTGAACACAGGGATGACAGGGACGAAGAACATGACCACCATGACCGCCGGATCGAACATTGCCGACCTGCTCGGGACCGACGCCGATGACCTGCTTGGACACACCCCCAAGGTCAGTCGTGATCATCTCAACCTGCCCGGGCCGGATTACGTCGAACGCATCTGGGCGCAGTCTGACCGCAACCCGCAGGTGCTCCGGAATCTGCAAATGATCCTCGACCACGGCCGGCTTGGCGGCACGGGGTACGTCTCCATCCTCCCCGTCGATCAGGGGATCGAACATTCCGCCGGCGCGAGCTTCGCCAAGAACCCGATCTATTTCGATGGCGAGAACATCGTCAAACTCGCCGTCGAGGGCGGCTGCAACGCCGTCGCGACCACCTTCGGCGTGCTCGGCTCCGTCTCCCGCAAGTACGCCCACAAGATCCCCTTCATCGTCAAACTCAACCACAACGAACTGCTGACCTACCCGAACCAGTTTGATCAGATCATGTTCGGCAACGTGCAGGAGGCCTGGAACCTCGGCGCGGCGGCGGTCGGCGCGACGATCTACTTCGGCAGCGATGAATCCGGCCGACAGATCCAGGAAGTCGCCGAGGCGTTCGCCCACGCGCACGAACTCGGCATGGCGACGATCCTCTGGTGCTACCTGCGCAACAGCAAGTTCAAGGTGGACGGCAAGGATCACCACGTCTCGGCGGACCTCACCGGCCAGGCGAATCACCTCGGCGTGACCATCCAGGCCGACATCATCAAGCAGAAACTCCCCGAGCGAAACGGTGGCTACGCTGCGCTCAACACCGGAGATTCTTCCTACGGCAAGTTCGACAAACGCATCTACGACGATCTCGCCAGCGATCACCCGATCGACCTCTGCCGCTATCAGGTGATGAACTGCTACATGGGGCGGTGCGGCCTGATCAACTCCGGCGGGGCGTCCTCCGGCGAGAGCGATCTCGCCGATGCGGTCAAGACGGCGGTCATCAACAAGCGTGCCGGCGGTATGGGCCTGATCTCCGGCCGCAAGGCCTTCCAACGGCCGATGGATGAGGGCGTCAAACTCCTCAACGCCATTCAGGATGTGTATCTCGATCAGTCGATCACCGTAGCGTGACCTTGCCCGCCTTCTATCGCGCACTGTCGATATCGAAACTTCGATCGGGATTCCCCGGGTGATCGCATGGCCGCTCACGGGCGGATGCCGATCGGCGCTGTATGTGCCGGGGTCGAAGGCCGATTGGGGCGATTGAGAAATCTCGCTGAATTTCCGAACCTCCGAGTGAAGTGCTGCCCGGGTCTGTCCGAAAATAATGCAGCACGCGGCTGCCTGCCGCACATTCAGCGAGGTGAACCCATGGACGGTACTCGGGCATTCAGCGATCACGACTCCGCACAACCGCTCGTTGACAACGGCCCGTTTCGCTTCGAGCGCCGCACGCTCGACCGGTGGCCGGTCAATGTCCTCGGGACGGCCTTCGAACTGGGGGGTACCGATTTCGGCCGCACGCACGACCTGCAGGTGACTGATTTCAGCGAGGGCGGACTCGGCGCCATCAGCGGGTCATCAATCACCCCCGGCTCAATCGTCTCCATCGGCTTCTCCGCGCCGGGCATGATCGCCAAACGCGGAACCGTCATCCGGTGTCAGCCGAGCGGTGAGGGGTACCGCATCGCCATTCTGTTTGAACAACGCATGGCTGCGTGAGGGATCCGATCCCCGGCAGTCAACTGAGCATCCACCACGAACCGCAGGCCGTCATCGCAGGGACGCGATCACGGCTTGCGGTTTTTTTGCTCAACCTGTGTGGAGCCGGCCTGCCTTTGGCAGTTCAGATTGATGAAGCCCCGCCGCCTTCGCGACCGATTCGAGCGCGCAATGTATAAATGAAAACGCGAAGCGCGATCGCCCATCAGGCCTCTTCGCTGAGGGCGCCGTAGCGACGCTCACGCGATGTGAAATCACGAATGGCCCGGTGCAGGTCCGGCACGCCGAAGTCCGGCCAGAGCGTGTTGGTCACGTGGATCTCCGCGTAGCTGATCTGCCAGAGCAGGTAGTTGGACACGCGGAACTCGCCCGCCGTGCGCAGGAGCAGGTCCGGGTCGGGGATGTCCGCCGTGTAGAGGTGCTGCGCGATAATCTTCTCGTCGATCGCGTCGGGATCCATTTCTCCAGCACGAATGCGCTCGGCAATCCGCCGTGTGGCGTCCACCAGTTCCGCACGAGCGCCGTAGTTCAGCGCCAGCGACAACGTCAACCCGGTGCAGTGGCGGCTTTCCTCGATCGTCTCGTCCAGTTGATCCAGCACCGGCTGGGGCAGTCCTTCCCGGCGGCCGATCTGACGGAATCGCACGTTGTTGTCAATGAGTTCCTGCCGCTGTTTGCTGAGGTACTCGAGGCACAGCGCCATCAATGCCTGAACTTCCGCCTCGGGCCGTTTCCAGTTCTCAAGCGAGAACGAATAGAGCGTGAGGAACGGAATGCCGAGCCGGCCGCATTCGATGACGGTGTCCCGCACCGCCCGAGCCCCGGCGCGATGACCATCGGTGCGGGGCAGGTTCCGCTGTCGGGCCCACCGGCCGTTGCCATCCATGATGACCGCGATGTGCTGCGGACGATGCGCCTTCGGCACTTCCAGCTCTGGAAGCTCAGTCGTTGCAACGGTTGAGGACGTGGGCGATACCGACATGGAACATATCGTACTGCGGAACGTGGGGACTCTGTTCAGCGTTCTTCGGATCGCGGCAGGAAATCTTTCGCGGAACTCATTCTGACCCGAAGTACAGACGCAAGCTTTCCCAGAGCAGACGCAGGCCCTCCATCCCCAGAGCGCTCACGACGGTCAGGCCGATCGTCCAGAGAATGATCGAGGTGGTAAACCAGAGAAAGACGTCCCGACGGGTCGCGCCGGCCAGCAGGGCAAAGCCCGCGGCAAGGTGGACGCCGGTGACCAGCGGCGCGAGAAACGCCACGCCCGGCAGGCCGTATTTCTGCCACAGCCGGCGAACGCGCGCGCCGCGGCGCGTGCTGAACTCTTCCTGAGGGGCGACAATCTCTGAATCATCACGAACCGCATCATCAGCGGCCTCCTCGACAGCCGCATCGTTTGACGCTGCGGGAGAATCGAGGACCGGCGTTGGCGATGTTTCGGAATCGGAGACCGGATCCGGCCGCGCTATGGCATTGGTTGGGGCGTCGGCTGGACGGTGGTCTGATGGTTCGTTTTCGCGCCGGGCCTTTCTCGCAGCTCGCCAGTCGCGCCAGCGGGTATACAGCCAGAGCACCGGCAGGAGGGACACGGTGTTCCCGATGATCACCGCGATCGCGAGGGGAATCGGCGCGATGCCCCAGCCGATGCCTAGCGGAACGACAACGAGCAGTTCAACCCACGGCGTTGCCGCAAGTAGCATCGCAATGATCAACTCAGCGAGCATGGCGGCCGATCCGGACGGGTGGGCAACGGTGGTGAACTGTATCCAACACCCGCGCGTGAGGGGCATCCCTCAGTTCAGGAGTCTCACACTCAGGCCGCTTTCTTCTGCGGTCCGGGCTTGGGCTTCACACGCACCCGACGCATCTTCCAGACACGACTCTTGCTCTTGCGCTTACGGGATTTGACGCGGCGACGTTCGAAAGTGGCCATATCGATACATTCCTCAATTCGGGCGGGGTGTGATCGGATCCAATCAGCGGCATGAAATCAGCCGGCAACTGAACAGTGTGACACGACCGGGCGATAAGTTCAAGTGCTGAACGGATTTGAGCGCCCCACGCCGCACCGGAAGGCCGATGGAGCCGGCCAAACTCAGTGATTCCGAATCCACGCGATCAGGTCATCGCGCCCCAGAAAGCCGGTGCGGGCGACTTCACTGCCATCGCGCAGCAGAATCAGTTGGGGCAATTCCCGGACGCCGAGCTCCGCCGCGATCTGCGGGCCGGGGGCGTTCGGGTCCCGGCTGGTCACATCCAGCAGCGCGGGCTGGGTGTATTCGTGAATGGCTTCGGTCACGCGCGAACTCGAGAGCGTGTTCCGCTTGAAGTGCTGGCAGGGGCCGCACCAGTCCGCGGTAGCGAAGACGAGAACCGGCTTGCCGTTCGATTCCGCCTGCTGGACCGCCTGCTGGACACTCGGCGCTTCGGAGAAGGCGTACTCGCCGGTGTACTGAAAACTGCTGAGCACGGTCAGCACGACATAGCTGGCCACGAGGATCAACAGCAGGGGGGTCACCAGTTGGAGAAGCTTTTTCATCTTCATGGCAGAATCATAGGGCCGGTTTCGGGCCTGTTCCGGGTGTTTCCGGGGGCGGGGGGGTCATGCAGAGAGCAGGCGTTCCAGGGCGGGCCAGTCATCCTCATCGGCCCAGATGAAGCAGCCGAATTCACCATTCTGGGAAAGCCCCTGAATGGCCTGCAGATTAATGCCCGTACCGGCGATCCGGTCAAGGGTCTCAACCAGCGCATCGCCGTGGGAAGCCCCCGAGACATAGAACGCGCTGCCTTCGCGGGCTTCCAGATCGGTGGACGCCAGAAAATTGCGGAACTGATCCGGGCTCTCCGGCACGCAGTGGAAGGTCGCCGGGCCTTCCGATTCACCCGCGCCCCAGAGGCCGAGCAGGTGCACATCCGCCTGCCGAAAGCGGGCCGCCAGTGCCGCCAGCGAGCCCGGCCGATCGGGCAGTTCGATCGAAAAATTCGTGCATCGTTCCCAGTTCGAATCAGTTGAATTCATCGCGCTTCCTTTGGCATAGCGGGCCTTTGGGATCAGTCGCACCGACACCCCATCCGCGCCTCGGTGTAGTGTATCGCTGATCGCGCTGTCGCATCTTTCAGCAGCGCTGACAACAGCAACCACGGGAGCCCTGAACCATGGTGGAGTCACTATCGATCGAAACATCCGGCGCGGGCCTGCAGGAGATCACTTCGCAGGTCGCCGACATCGTTCATCGCGCTTCCTGCCGCACGGGTCTCTGCACGCTCTTCATTCAGCACACCTCCGCGAGTCTCACGATTCAGGAAAACGCGGACCCCTCCGCGCGGCGGGACCTCGAAGCGTGGCTGAACCGACTCGTCCCGCCGAACGATGACCTGTTCACCCACACCGCAGAGGGGCCGGACGACATGCCCTCGCACATCAAAGCCGCGTTGACGAGCACCTCGCTCAGCATCCCGATTGTGAATGGCAAACTGGCGCTGGGCACCTGGCAGGGGATCTACCTCTGGGAGCACCGGACATCACCCCATCGCCGCAACGTGATCGTCCACATCAGCCCGTGAACGAGAACGCGATCGCACGCTCATTCGCCGTTCTGCGGTGCGATCCTCCGCCCGACCTAACTCATCGTCAACGAGTAATCCCCCTCTGGGTGGCGAGGGGGGGCAGATTTGCGACTTGCCTCCTGACAAAAAACGCCCGGCATCCGTGATGCCGGGCGTGATTCGAATCAGGTGATCAAACTGGTCAATCAGTCGTGTCTTCGCTCATGCGTGCCAGCACCGGAGGCGGTATGTAAGAGGCGAAGTCTTCAAGCACGACCTCTTCCCCAACGATCTCGACCAGGCGCTCGACCTGTTCGGCGGCAAAGTCAATCCGACGCTGCGATTCTTCGGCGAACGCGTCGTCGAAGAATTGCGGCAAGTATCGATGATCGCCTTCCGCTCCACGACGGGCGAAGTCTTCGCAGAACTTCTCAAGCTCGGAATTGATCTGATCGGCCTGAAGCCGATAGAGCTGGAACGTACTCATGATGGTGTCTCTTCGTTCGGAATCAATCGATTCATCGTTGATGAGGGCTTCGAAGAGGTCATCGAGTGAAGTCACGTCCGGGTAAATCTCCGGAAAGACCGCTGCCATCACGTGCGCTGTAAACACTTCGGCGATATCACCGGAAACCATCTGTTGGATCGTTTGCAACGTCCGTCTATTCAATCGGCCGACCTGTACCGATGCATCGATCTTTGATTCCAGCAGTGAAACGTAGCGTTGACGACGTTCAGTGAGAGAGATTTTGCCCAGATGCACCTCGTTCCATGAGCGTGCAATGGACAGCATTCGATCCCAAAAGGCATCATGCAGCCGGCGATATCGCCGAGTGAGTTGCGTTTCGTAGTCGAAGAGGAGAAGGTCAATTGCTTCTGATTCCTCCGAAGAGATCAGTTCTGGATCGATCGCGTACCAGTGGGTCGAGAGTTCCACATCGGACCAACGGAGTAGGTTCGGAAACGTTCGCATTTGCCTTCGAGTTGCGCGATTACGCAGGATCTCCAGACGCGGTAATTGCTTCTCGTACAACTGGGGGACGAGCAGATCGACCAGATCCAGTTCAATCCGTGCCAGACGGCGCTGCATGCGTCCGCCTTCCTGATGAAAGTCTTCGAGCGCCGCGACAAACTCCGGTGATGCTTCTCCCGGCCCCGGTCTCATGTCGCTGATCTCAGCGGACTTCGCAAGGTACCTTGGCGCAGCTTCGTCCATGAACGCGTTATGCCGGGTCACGAAGTCGTGATACATTACACGCAGATAGTTTTCTTGGGCTTCCGATGCGTTAAGGATGCGCACCCACTCCGACAGTTCATCGACCGAGAGAGGTGAATCAGTGATCGCAAGATTGCTGTAACCGACCCCCAACTCGACGTAATCGACCAATGTCGTCGGTTTTTCATCCGCCAGGGCGTGAGGGACACATACGAACATGAGTGCCAGTACACAGGCAACTCGCCTTCGCCAGGAGCAATTCATGATTCTTTTGTTCGGCCTCATGAGCATCCTCCGCCAGAAGCGGTATAGCCAGGGTAGTAGACTTCGTGAATGATCGCTGAGCTCTCGCAGTTGAATCCCCCCTCACCATCAGGCGCGCAGTTCGCAAGAATCATGGAGCAGAGTCCGAAGGTGTCGTTGAAAACACAATCTGCTCTTCCACCGCTCTCAGCGCCGGTACAGGTATTGATCTGACCGTTCGTAACGATTGTATGCGGGCACGACATTGAGTCGTCTGGGCACGTATCTCCCATTCCGGGCGTAGATGTCGCGCACGCGCCAACTCGAACTGTCTTGTAGCAATCTCCACTGCCGGGTCCGTATTCAATGGCCTTCGGAACACCGCCACCCGTGGCGGATCGCTCCGAAGCCGTGACGCCGAGGATCACGGCCGCGACGAGGCCAATCAACGCGCAGCGAAGTCCAAGTTTATGTGTTTGTGTATGCATCAATGATCTCCTTGAATGAAAAATCTCTCCATCCGGGGAGAGACGGAGTCACCGCTCGTGCACAGGTTTGCACTGCACAGCATGCGCCTTGGCGCGTGAAGCGTGAAAATCACGACGAATATGAGCCATCCCGGGTCCCCAGCGGACCAGTGCCGAAAGAAGGTCGCGGGTGAACCACTCACAGCCGCAGACTGGATGTGAACTTACGGGATCTGCTTTCTGTTGGCAAGCTATTTTTCTGAATAAATGTGAAAATGTCTCATGTTTGAAGTTGAAGCGCTGGCCCGACCGCCGATCGCCGCGTCATTCCGGCGATGCGACTGGGCCCCTCGCGTGGCCTTTGGGCGCGACGTCGCCCAGGTCACTGTATCCTCGTTTGAACCCCTCCGATTCCGACTGAGTACATCTCTTCCGCGCGTTTCGGGCGTTGGGTGTGATGATTGGAACGTTCTTCCCTTTGCGTGAAAACCTGATCCGTGCCGCGGAAACCTTGATCAGTAGAGTGCGAGCCGTGAACCTCACCGTGCGCGTTCGGAGTCGATCGCTTGGTATCGGCGACCGAACCGGTCGCACTCCGGGCCGCGCGGTGCGCATCCTGCGC
>RECV01000236.1 GCA_007693845.1 Phycisphaerales bacterium | reverse complement strand
ACTGGAAGACGACGACGTTGATTGCGGCTTTGGGCGTGGGCGGCATCGAATGCTCGGCCGTGGTTGATGGCGCGGTGAACGCGGATATCTTCGAGGCGTTTGTGGAGCGGGTGCTGGTGCCGGTGCTGAAGCCGGGCGATGTGGTGGTGATGGACAATCTGTCGAGCCACAAGCGATCGAGGACGCGGGCATTGATCGAAGCGGCGGGCGCGGCGTTGGTGTTTCTGCCGCCGTACAGCCCGGACCTGAATCCGATTGAGATGGTGTTCAGCAAGATCAAGCAGTTGCTGCGATCACTGGGTGAGCGAACCCGCGATGCGTTGTGGGATGTGATGCAGAGTGTGCTCGATCAGGTCACGCCGAGCGACGCGGCCAACTGCTTCCGACACTGCGGATACTCGCTAAAATGAAGGGAAGATGCTCTAAACGTTCCGCTGTACGCTTACGCCGTCGAAGGCGAGGTCGCTCGTCACATCTTCGTCTTATTGTCAGCGCATTCCGCATCAAGGCGGGCCTGGTCGTTCTGACCGGACTGTGTCTGACCCTGGCGCTGAGTTGCCTGGAGCGGATCGGGCCGCCCCCGGCTCTGCGGTGGGATGCGTTATGGGTCCATCAACACCGTGAATTGGTTCGGATCGGCATCCTCTCGTTGCTGGTAGCGGCCACCTCGACCGTCCTGCTGACGCTGACCCGACGCGCGAAGTGGTGGGCACTTTCGTTGTGGATCATCGCGGCCGTTCTGACATGGTTCTGGTTCTCGGACCGATTGCCGACGCTGATTCGCGTCGTCTGGGAACATTCCGGCCCGGCAGGGTGAATGATCCGGCGGGCCGGATTAATCGCGGCAGACGTTAGGCCGATAGAACCACCGGTGTCGTCACTGATCAACAAACTTCGTCAGGCATTCACCGGCGATGACAAGAGCGAATCCGGGCAGGTTCGATCGCTCCTGCAGCAGGCCGAACGTCACTCACGAGTGATTGAACTCGTGCCGCTGTTGCACACCCCGCAACTGCAGGGTCGTCCCCTCACCGCGACCATCGAGATGCTGCGCCAGGACGACCTCGTTATCAGCCAGCCGATGATCGGCGGGCGGAACTATCCACTGGCTAAAAACGAGGGGTTTGAGCTGGTGGTCACGAGCCCCTCGGGTCCGCGATCGGGAGAGACGAAATCGCTCGGCCGGATCAAGGTACCCACCGCCGCCGGTCGCACGCTGTACGGCTACCGGATTGCCATTCCCGCTTCACTGGAAGGGGCGGATCGGCGCGAATCCCGCCGCCACCAATTCAATGAGCGACGCGCCCCCGTTATCGAGATCTATCCTCTGAATCGAGAGAAACCGGTCCGCGGCAAAGTCCTCGACATCAGCTCGACCGGTGTGCGCATCCTCTGCGAGAAGTGCGACCTGAGCCATCTCGTCAAGCAGGATGCGGTTCTGAAGATCGCGCTTCCCGAGCCGGCTGACGATCTTGTTCAGGTCGCCACCCTCGTGCGTTGCTCCAATGTCGGTCGTCGCGGCACGCAGGAGATTGCTGCGCAGTTCAAACAACCGGTCGCATCGCTTGGGGCACTCGTCTCCAGCATGATGCGGAGCGGCGCGTCATCCGCACGACGCCGCTCTGCGTGATCATCGGTCACTCGCCGCGTTCCGCCGCATCGTCTCGCTGTCCGGATGTGCGGTACTTCATACGGCGCTGGGCGTAGATCTCGGGGGAAATCGGCAGGTCCGGCACTTCGCCCGCTTGCCATTGGGCGTGAATCTTCTTCAGAAACGGCACGCACCACTGGCACCCCGTCCCCGCGCCGAGGCAATCACACAACTGGGACGGGACGCGCGGCTTCTCGCGGTTCATGTACGTCGTCAGCTTTCGGAGACTCACGCGAAAACACAGGCAGACATGATCATCGGGGTCCATTGTCACATCATACGCTCGCCGTTCCGAAGGCGAGCCCGCCTCACTCACGCCAGGGTCAGGGCAAGGGCCAGATTTCCCGCGTTGAACAGGATGTGCATCAACACCGGCGCGATCAGCCGACCGGTCCGCTCGTACGCCCAGCCGAAGGCAAGTGAGAGGACGAACAACGCCGCCAGCGCATGCACATCGGCGGAGCCCAGATGCATCAGTGCGAATGCCGCACTCGTGGCGATCACGGCCGGCCAGGGCCCAATGCCGAATCCGCGCAACGCACGCTGCAACAGCCCGCGGTACAGCACTTCCTCGACGATCGGCGCGATCAGCACCACGCCAATCACCATGGCGACATAAGCCGGCGACCACGGTTCTTCCAGCAGCCGGCGGAGGGTCTCGTGCGCCACCGGATCGGGGCGATCGCCCGTCAGGAACTGCGCGACCCCGCCGGCGAAGAAACCGGCGACCGACATCAGCGGCCAGATCAGGACCAGCGCTACCCCGCCGACCAAAGCCGCCTGGGCCCACGACGAGCGTCGATCCGGCTGAGGTGAGCGCGCCCGCAGCAACAGAAAAGCAAAGGCGACCAGAACAATCGACTGCGCGAGATACATCCCGAGCATGAGTTGGGACTGCTCGACCAGGGTGAATCCCACCTCCCGCTCGGCGGTGTGTTCTATTCCGAAAACCTGGGCTGAAACCATCATGCCGATCGCGGCCAGGGCAAGTCCCAACAGAAACAGCACGAGCAGCACGAGCGGATCGGCCAGACCCGGTGGCCGCGGCAGTCGATCCAGCCGGAACCATTGCTTCTGGACGATCACAACCAGAAAAACGGCCGCCAGAAGTAGCATCAGTACATCGGCAACGTTGATTTTGAAAGCCGAATCCTCCGTCGGTGCCGCTTCTTCCGGGGAAATCGGAGAGATCGGCACGGCAGAGGATGTCTTAGCCGGTGCTACGCGCGGATCGTCAGCGGAAAAAAATTCATGGGCCGCGGCTGACGATTCAGGGCCGACCGCGATAAGCTGCTGACCGAAACTCGAGATCAGAATCAAACTGAATACCATCAGGCAGACAGCTCGTCCGCCACTGCCGCGATGGAGAGTCCGGAACCGCTGCCCGATGACCGATGCCCCGACCGACAATCCAGAGCCGATCACCCTTGAGACGATCATCGCCCGCAAGCGGGTGGAGGTCGCCAAGGCGCAGGAAATGACGCCGATGAAGACGCTGGAAGCGCGGGTCGCGCAGATTGATCCGCCGCGCAACTTTTTCGCTGCCGTGGTCGATGAGCAAGGTCGGTCGGAAATGCGGATCATTGCGGAAATCAAACGAAAAAGCCCTTCCGCCGGAATCATCCGAGATGATTTCGACCCGGCGAGAATTGCCACACAATACGAGAAAGCCGGCGCGGCTGCGATCTCGTGCCTGACCGATGAACAGCATTTTGGCGGCCACCTCGGCTACATCAAGCAGATCAAGGATGCCGTCCGTCTGCCCGTTCTGCGAAAGGACTTTATCGTCGATGAATATCAGATCTGGGAAGCCCGCGCCGCCGGCGCCGATGCCGTGCTCCTCATCGCCGAAGTCATCAACGAAGCGGAACTGCTGGACATGATGATCCTCGTCCAGCGGCTTGGCATGACCTCTCTCGTCGAAGCGCACGACACGGAGAAACTGCTCAAAATCAGGCGACATATCGGCTTCCCCCACGCCGGCTATTCGTTGCTCGGGATCAATAACCGGGATCTCCGTACGATGAAGACGGATCTCTCTCATTCCTTTCGCCTGGCGGATATGGTTGAGAACCAACGCGTGCTCGTCAGCGAATCCGGTATCAAGACCGTTGATGATCTCAAGCGCCTTCGCGCCCACGGCATCAACATCGCCCTGATCGGCGAGTCACTGGTCTCTCAACCCGATCCCGGAGCCGCGCTCAAGGAACTCCTCGACGGACTGCGCCCCGCGCATCCCGACGCGAGTGCGCGCCCGAATCCGAAATCAGGTTCAGATGACGATTCAACGGATTCAGAAGATCAGCGTGACCCGCACTGACCGGGCGGTTCCGCTTGGCGACAATGCGTATTCTCGATGAACGCCGGTTGGCACTTCAGCCGTGGATTCGGCGGGTGGAAGCGCAGATCTCCCGCAACGCCTCGCGGTCGGCGGGTGTGATCCGAATGCGCCCATGCGGCGGCACGGTTCCGTGCGGATGCATAATGGCCTGGGGGTCGTTGACGTGATCCAGGCCGAGCGCATGACCAAACTCGTGGGCGAGCACCAGCACGAGTTCCTCGAAATCGCTGAACTGCAGGATCAGAATCCGCTCATCGGTAATCCGTTCGCCTCGGCCGAAGCGGGTCACATGTTTTTCGTACCGCCCGACGTGGAGATGCATCACGCCGCGGCGGCGCGGCCGGTGGTCTTCCAATGACGCTTCGAGCTCCTGCAATTGTTGGTGTTCCCGCTGCAGCTCTTCCGACTGCCGGTTCAAACGCATGCGGGCAAGATCGCGGTGTCCGCTCACTCGACCCTGCTTGTATCGCTCCACTTCCTCGTTGTGCTTCTCGAGTTTTGCCACGTACGCAGCGAGCTGATCGTTGTAGTGGTCAACCATACGCTGAAACTCGTCCTGCTCGCCGACGACCAGATTGACAGTTGGCTCGTATTGCAGGTGGATCGGCAACGTGCCGGCTTCGTCGTACACGAAGTAAGGTCGTTGCGGCCGGTCGGCGTTCCACACCGCCGCGGCGAGCTCCGCTGCCTCAAGAACTTCCGCGGACGAAATGCCGAAGCGTTCATCGATCTCACCGATGTACCAGCCGACCGGTTGGGTGCAGTCCCTCGTCCACGAGCTTGGCGAGGAACCGCCGTCGCGAAGAAACCCCAAGAGCCACACCCCTCCAATAAGAATGACCAACGGGCCAATCGATCGCGCCACCTTGATGAGATGCTTCATAGGACACGTCCCTTTCCCACTGCCCTTGTCGTCCGAGTCATGATGACTGATTATGCCGTGCATCGTCCACGGGTGCGAGTGTGGACCCCCAGAAAACGATCAATTGTTCTGCCTGAGCCCGAGAATCGCGGCCACGATAGAAGTCGCCGCCAAAGTTGATGGCTTCGTCGTTTACTGAGCCGGCGAATCAGCCGATCATACGTCTGTCCTCCATGGTCGCGTTGCTGATCAGCACTGCCATTTGACGAGAGCGACGAGATGATGAGAGTTTACACACCCAATCCCCACCGTTTCGCGTTCACTCTTATCGAGTTGATCACGGTCATCGTGGTCCTGGCGATTCTGGCCGGCGTGGCACTGCCGCGTTACTTCGATTACTCCGAACGGGCACGGGTGTCCGTGGCGCAAAATTCGCGAAGTGCACTGGCCACCGCGATTGTCAATGCCAAGCTTTACGATGCGGCGGTCAACGGGACGGAAGGCCGGTGGCCGAGCGATCTGGAAGAGATTCTGCAGACGCAGGAAGGCAATGAACTGCTGAACCCGTACCACACGGATCAGATGCCCATCTATGACATCGATCAGGGTGGTCCGGATAAGTGGCACATGAGATACAAAACGATCGGCAGCGCACTCAGTCGCGGCAGTTGGGGATCGATCTGGTACAACCCGGACAATGGACAGGTTCGGTTCCGCATTCCGGAACAAGAGACCGCTCAAGAGACCATTGATCTCTTCAACAAGGTCAACGGCACGTCGGTCACCTCACTCGGCCAGACCACGAAATAGTCATGCCGAACGACGGCGAGTTCGCGGCGGAGTTTGACACGAAGCGTCAATGACCTCGCGGGATTCAATCCGCTCACTGCTCTTGCATGGTGCGCATTTGCACGGGCAGCTCTTCGAGCAGATCGGTCGCGAGCATGCCGGCGCGGCCGTGCTTCTCGGCCCATGCGTCCGCGGCACGACCGTGCAGCTCAACGGCGAAACGGGCACAATCAACCAGAGACAAGCCCCCCTGCTGATCGGCGGTGATCTGCCGTGAACCGGCACCGAGGTTCGGCCGAAAGAACTGCGCAACGAACCCCGCCACGATGCCGGTGAGAACATCGCCCGTCCCGGCGGTGGCGAGGGACACGTTGCCGGTCTGGTTGACGAACGTGTTGATGCCGTCACTGATGACGGTGTGCTGCCCTTTCAGAACAACCACGCAACCGAGGCGGCCGGCGAGCGCAGCCGCGGCGGCTTCTCGCTGCGCCGGATCCTTCGGATCGTGGGGCAGATCGAGCGCCTGGGCGAGACGCTCGTACTCACCGGGATGAGGCGTGAGAATGGCCGGGGCGAGGAAATCGCGAGGGAAGTCGCTCAGCGCCGCCAGCGCATTGATCGCATCGGCGTCAAGGACCAGCGGCACTTCATCCTGCGCAATGAGTCGAACGACAATCTGCTGCTGCGGTTCTTCCGCGCCGAGGCCGGGGCCGACCGCAAGGCAACGGAAGCTGCGAAGATACGAATCGAGCAGTTCCGCTACTTCGCTCGGTTTGAGGCGATTCCTTTTGTCGACGGGTAACGCCAGTCCGGTTGCCGATGGCGCAATGGTCAGTGCGGCGTTCATCAGCGGCTCGGGCACCGCGAGCACCGCAAGCCCGCATCCCACGCGAAGCGCAGCGAGGGCGCTGAACGCAGGACCGCCGAGCATGATGCGCGGCGGGCTGCTGACCCCGCCGAGAATACAGGCGGTGCCGAACGTTCCTTTGTGACCATCTTCTGGACGCGGGGGAAGCATGGGGAAAGTCGGGCCGGAGGTCTGCCGATTGGTCGGCGTTCAAGGGTCAGGGCGTGGTGCTGAGCGGTTCGATCGTGAGATTACCCATCATCATCAGGGTGGCTGCCGGCAGCATACCGTGGTGAGCGTGACTCATGGCCGACGTCGCGATGAGGACGTAACCCGGATGAAACGAGCGGCCGGGCAACGTCGCATCCAGGTCGATCCATCGGCCGTCGATCAGCGCCTGCGTCCAGAGATGCCAGGCGAAGACATTCTCATGCTCGCCGAACTTCTCCACGTAGGTCAGCCCGATGGCAATACGGCTGGGAATGTCATTGGCGCGCAATAGTGCGGCGAGCAGGATCGCGTGGGCGGAACAATCCCCCGCCTTCATTCGCGCTGCTTCGGCTGCGGAGACCAGCGACGTCTCCAGCGACTTTTCGGTGAGGTGTTCAAAGACCAGCGCTCGCGCGCGTGTCGCAATCTCACCGGGAGGCGCATCCTCACCCGCAGAATCACGCAGCCGTTGCGCCATCCGCTTCACTCGCGGATGATCGAAGTTGACCAGTCGTGTTGCGCGGCGGTACGCATCGTTGGCATGATCATCGCCGCACGCTGCCAAAGGTTCACCCGGCACGATGCGCACCGTGAAGGAGGACGCATCGTCATCATCCGCGCGAAGGATGCGCTGCGCGCCCGCGTTGGGAACGTCGGGCAGTTCGCCATGTATCGCCCGAATGCGAAACGCCGCTTCCCGCTTCTCGCGCACGTTCGAGATTGGGCGCTCGGACTGCACGAACGCCTGCACGAGCAGATCCGGCGGACCATCTTCGTGATTCACATTCCGGGCGGATTCGCGGTCCGTCAGGCGCAGGGTCACCGATCCGAAGCCGGTCCTGATCGTGCGCTGCACCAGGACGCCATCCGCGGAGATTCGTTCTTCGATGGGAAACGGCTCATATTCGTGGTGCACGCGCCACTTCGTGACAGGAATCTCTCGATCATCCGTAACGAATGTGCATGAAGCAAGACGCACGCGACGAATCGAGAAGGGCTCCAAACCGTAACGAGGATCGACCGCACGGTAATCGATCGACTGAGCGCCGGCGTTTGCTCGTTCGCTGACGTAGCGCGCCGCCGCACGGGGCATCAACCATACACCCTTCGGCACATCGCGATCCTCGACGCGGTGGCCGTTGTGCAAATGAATAACCGCCTTCCGGTTCGGCATGAACGACCACGTGGAACTGAGTCGATGGCCCGCATGATCGGTCTCGATGGACATCACATACGGCTGTCCACTCTCGTGTTCGTAGCTGGCGGAGGTCGTCGTGACGTCGAACGACTGGCCCGCGCGCTGAAGCCGAAACGTTGTCTCGGTCAACGTGCGATAGCTGCCCTCTGACCGCTCAATCGTGATGCGCTTCCAACCGGCGTGTCGGCCGAGCAGTTCGATCGCGTACCACTCTTCACTGATGCGTTCCCATGACACTGCGACCTCGTGCGGCAGCGCATCGTCATCCGCATGAACTGCGGGACCGATCGTCAGGTGGGCGACCACGCCCAGCGCCAGCACGCAGGACAGCCAGAAACAACGGATTCGCCGCACAACCGTGTGCATGAAGGGCATTGTATCTCGCAGAGCGTGCATTGAAATTTGTGAGGGGAAATGGCACCCAGCAGGCCACCAAGCCACTCGCGTGGGACGTGTCGGTACATGGTATGTTGTTCGTTCCCGTCCATTGAAGGCATGGAGGCCCGGCGTGCGTGGCAACGTCGATCGCCTGCAGCCCATGTTC
>RECV01000283.1 GCA_007693845.1 Phycisphaerales bacterium | reverse complement strand
AACGGAGTGACCGGCCCGTGGAGACCCGCGCCCATCGACAATTGAAGCGCCTAGCGGTGCAGTTTCTTCGCGATGCCGGGGCTTGTGCCGTCGCCACCGAGGTGCGCTGCCCGATTTCGCGATATCGGTTCGATGCGGCGGGCTATCGGGATACCGAGGGGCTCCCGGGAAGCGATCGCCGCCGGCGATGTGAACCCAGAACGCTGGCGGTGGAGTGCAAACAGTCGCGCGCGGATTTTCTCCGTGATGTGGCCGGAATCGACCAGTTGTTGCTCCGGCAACGCGCGTTGCACGCCATGCGCGAATCGATCGAGCGTGAGCGCATTCCCCGGGAAGAGCCGGAACTCTGCATCAAAGGCAGTTCACTTTTTCCCGAACTGGCGGAGTACGACTGCGCGCGGAGTCGCCTGCCCGGCTACCGGCGGGTGCTGCGCCTGATCGAGCGGATCGAACTTCGACTTCAGCGTGAAACCAAGTTCGAACGATTGCGGCGGTATCGACTCGCGGATGAGCTGTATCTCGCCGCGCCGCGCGGCATGATTCGGCGGCACGAACTTCCGGTCGGCTGGGGGTTGCTTGAGTGTCCGCCGCACTGGCTCGATTCACGTTCTCACCACGACCGACTTGATGAACCGCCGATGCTGGAGGTGACGGTGCCGGCGCCGGCTCTGTCCTCGCGCGATGTGACCCGTTCCCGTCTGCTGCGCAATATCGCAGCCGCCGCCACGGCCGCGGCGCTTCAACCCTGGGCGATGGCGTGAACGGTGTGCGCCCTGCCGGAACGACGCCGGTGCCGCCTTTGCGGCGAGTAAGATATCGGAGCGAAACACGACCCGCTGAAAGGTTGCCGATGATTACGCGCTCACGATTTCATAACGTCAGATTTTGCGGCTCGTCCACTTTTCTGCTCATCGCGTGGCTCACAGGTCTCGTTGCGTGCAGTGGCCCTTCGGATAATGCGGCTGAGCTCGAAGCAGCATCGGAGGAAGAACAGGCCGCGGCGGACAACGTCGAGACCGCTCACGCCGGTCGCGAGCAGAACGGTCGTTCAGCAGCACCTTCTGAGGACCCGGGGTCGGCCGAATCCTACGATCCCGCGCGCCTTCGATACGAAGTCGCGGAGGCGCGGGAGCTTGAACTGCCGGACATCGCGCGCGATCCCAAACTGCTGTTGACGGTGCGCGCACCGGAATCGGATGATGGCGCGCCGTACCCGATGGTGATTTTTTCTCACGGTGGCGGCGGATCGGGAGATGCATTTGAGAACCTCAGCCGCCGGCTCGCTGCGCGTGGTTACGTCGTCGTGCATCCCTGGCATGCCGATTCGATTGAACTGGCGCGCCGCCGCGGTGCGTCCTGGTTCGATGAGAGCCGCGGCATTGAGCAGGTGATGAATCGGGTTGACCTGATCGACCGGATCACCGATGTGCAGTTGATCGTGCGCGAGACCGAAGCGATCGCTGATCTGCTCGGGCGTCCGGGGCTGATCGACGCAGCGCGGCTTGGCATGGCCGGGCATTCCGCGGGGGCGATGACCACGCAGTTTGCGGCGGGCGTCCGCCTCTTCCCGCCTCGCAGCCGGTTCACGCACGGCCTGGTCCAGCCCGTGCCGGAGATCAGCGCGTTCGCGATCATCTCCGGCCAGGGCACGACCCGCCCCGCGTTGAACGAGGATTCCTGGCAGCACTGCCACCGCCCCATGCTCGTGATCACCGGCAGCGCGGACCAGGTCCCGTTCAGCGACGAGACGACCGAGAGTCGGCGTCATCCCTTCGAGTTCGCGCCGGCCGACGGCACGAAGTATCTGGCGTTCATCGACGGAGCCACGCACGATGCGTATCAGGGTGGAGGGTTCGATCGACTCTGGGGCGACACGCCGCCGGAGAACGTCGACTGGATCGAGCGAATCACCACGTCGCTGACCGTCGCGATGATGGATGCCTACGTCGCCAACGACGAGGCAGCCCGGGCATGGCTGAACCAGGGGCAGGTGCGAGACATTCCGGGTGGTGAGCTCGAATGGGAGACCAAATGAGGGAAGGCACACGCATTGCCGCGTATGGAAGTCTGCCCGGCAGAACCAAAGGCAGCGGTCTTCACGGGACCGGGGTCGAATCATGATCAGTGATGAACCGGTGGCGGCCCGCACGATCGAGCCGCGGTCGACCGCATCGGCGCACCCGACGGTCAAACAATCAACTCAGTTGCCAGCCGTCTGCGGAGGAACACCCTCATCGGCTCCAACGGAGTGGAAGATCGAATCGAGGGCTTCGTTGGTCAACGTCGGCCGGTGGTTGCCCGCACCCACCGAATGAGCAGCGCAACTGTAAGACTTGCGAGGCCCAGGATAAACAGTGCCGGGAACAACGCATAGGTGAACGGCCACACGTGAAGCCCGGATCTGGAATCCCAGATCATTGTGGCGAGTGGCCAGCCGAGGTTCCATACGTCGACGTGAGGATCGGCCCCGGGGTAGCGAAAATGTGGCGGGCCATGGTGCGGGAGAAGGCCGAGGATGAAGCAAACGACCACGTACACGCCGAAGCCGATAAACCAACGCTTGAGGTTACGCGAGGCCACGTGTGACTCCTGCGGGATAACGTCGAAAGGTCATCGCCGCCCACCCGCAGCGCGGATCCTGCACAACGAGCGATAGCGAGTTCGCAGGAGGCGTAACGCCGGTAGGTGCTCGGTGAATCGCATCGTTCGGCTATCTTTCTGCGTATCGGAGAGCAACATAAAGCTGCTGGTAATGACGCGCAATGAATGCGAGGCACCTACCGATCTCCATATCGTACGCCTCGCGATCAAAAAGAAAGACCTCATCCGTGCTCTTTGGCTCTGCTGTCGACAGCCGAAGGCCGGTCCACTTGACCTCTAACGGGAGATACTCGATCGAGGCGACAGTGGAGCTGCAGCAGTCCTCAACACAAAACCCGTAGTCAATGATCTTCTCGGATGTCGATTTGAGGTAGTTCTTCAGATCGGAGTCGCTCGTGACGGGTCCACGAGTGAGAAAGCAATTTTCCATGCACTCAATGCCGACCTGAAACCGCTTTGTCCCGTCAATGACGGCCCAGATTCGGACGTCGCCCTGATCGTCAGGATCGGATTGCAGTCTGAGCAAGTTCATATTCTTGTGGCACACAGAAACGTTCTGTGGCCTGCCGCACGCGGGGCATGACGTACCAACCCAGTATAACCCAACTGCACCGTGCGTCGCAGGTCCTGCAACACCTGGTTTGGCACCTTCCCACTGACGGCGGAGCAATCGAATCAATTTCGCTCGGTCTGTGTTCGACGGCTTCGCCTCCAAGCCAGCCAGCCATTTCCTGCTCCGGAACGCGGCGACGAGAAAATCGGCCTCGGAACCGCGCATCAGCTGTGAGGTACTTCTGTTCGGGGAGACATTACCGCAAAACTTCCCATTGCTTCACGTCAGACTTGTGATGTGTATCAATCTTGTGACCGATGCAACGGCATACCTTACCACAGAACGCGCAGGTGCCGTCATTCGTTCCGATGCACGTACTGCGTGAATGGGCGGGACACTCGGATATCTCGACCACGAGCGGGTTCTACCTCGGCATGAGTGACGGCATGGCCGAGCGTGCAAATGCAGCATGGACGGCGGCTGGTTGAGCCGTTCTTGTGAACACTTGGTGAACACGCTGCCCTGTACCCGACGAAAAACCCCGTTTTTGAACACACGTGGCAGGACTCGAACCTGCAACCCTCGGCTTCGAAGGCGAGACTTTCGCCAACGCTGAACGGCACCACCTTCGTTTTTCATAGAAACAATGCGGATTTGATCTTGCAAGTCTTGCAGTCGTGATCGATTCAATCGGGTAGTTCGGACCGAATCGGGTCGTCCTACCCGGTTTTTCTGTAGCATCGTGCCCACTTTACCTGCAACCTGTTGCCGACATTTGACAAAGGTTGCCGGTAATGACTGGCGGACGCTACTCACGTCGAGGTGCCGCTTCCGATCACACACACGGCGACGGTTCGAAATGACAGTTGCCACCAAACCAATTGCCAGTTCACCGTGAGAGTGCCTCTCCAACGATGTCCAAGGTAACCACGGAGGATCAGAACTTCCCACCGCTCTCGGCTATCCTATGGGTTCGGCTTCAACGGACCTGAACACTGTGACTTGCGATGCTCCTCCAGATCGAAACAACACATCGTCCGGCGACGGACCTGGGATACTTGCTCCACAAGAACCCGGCCAAATTGCAGTCGTTTGACCTCAGCTTCGGAAAAGTCCATGTGTTCTATCCGGTCGCCACGGAGGATTGCTGCCAGGTCGCTGTTCTGCTCGAAGTCGATCCAATCGGTCTTGTTCGTGGGCGTCGAGGCCCATCCGGCAACAACTACCGTCTCGATCAGTATGTCAACGATCGCCCATATGTCGCGTCATCGTTCCTCAGCGTCGCTCTGAACAAGCTCTTCTCGACCGCGATGAACGGGCGAAGCAAGGAACGGCCGGAGCTTGTCGAACAACCGCTTCCGCTCAAGGCCACCCTTTCGGTGGTGCCTTGCCGTGGAGGAGAGGAACTGCTGCGCCGACTCTTTGAGCCGCTCGGGTACGCACTCGCTGCAGAGCGTCACCCGCTGGACGACCGCTTCCCGGAGTGGGGCGAGGGCCACTATCACACGGTCAGGATCGAGCAGACGATTTCGCTCCGTTCCTTGCTCCAGCACCTCTATGTGCTCATCCCTGTGCTCGACAACGACAAGCACTACTGGGTCGGCGAAGACGAAATCGAAAAACTATTGGCACGTGGGGAAGCATGGCTCTCGACGCATCCCGAGAAGGACCTGATCACCACGCGGTATCTCAAGTATCAGCATCGACTTACCCGCGACGCGCTGGCGCGGCTCGTATCGGAGGATGACCTCGATCCTGATGCGACCGAAGCGAAGCATGACATTGAAGAAGAGGAGATCGAGAAGCCGCTCAGCCTGAACGCCCAACGCATGGGGTCCGTCCTGGCTGCGCTCAAAGCCAGCGGCGCAGCGCATGTCCTTGATCTTGGATGCGGCGAGGGCAACCTCCTGCGAGACCTCCTCAAGGAGAAGCAGTTCGCACGGATCGTCGGCGTCGATGTATCGGTGCGCTCACTGGAACGGGCATCAGGGCGACTCAAGCTCGAGCGATTGCCCGACATGCAGCGCCGTCGCATTGAGCTGATGCATGGCTCATTGATCTATCGTGACGACCGGCTCACCGGATTCGATGCGGCTGCGGTCGTCGAAGTCATCGAGCATCTCGATCCACCGCGGCTCCGGTCGTTCGAGCGCGCCGTGTTCGAGTTCGCCAGGCCCGGCACGGTGGTCATCACGACGCCGAACCAAGAGTACAACGTGATGTGGGAGGCCCTGACGGCCGGCACGTTCCGACACAGGGACCACCGCTTTGAATGGACGCGCGCCGAGTTCCAGGAGTGGGCTGAGCGTGTGGCCGGATCCCACGGCTACACCGTACGTTTCCTCCCCATTGGGCCAGTGGATGATGTTGTCGGAAGTCCGACGCAGATGGGAGTGTTCGAACGATGAATATCGACCTCCCCGAGCTCTCCCTCGTCGTCCTCGTCGGAGTTTCCGGCTCCGGCAAGTCATCATTCGCGCGCAAGCACTTCAAACAGACCGAGGTGTTGTCATCTGACTACTGCCGAGCCCTGGTTGCCGATGACGAGAATGACCAGGCAGCGACCGGTGACGCATTCGACGTCCTCCACTACATCGCTGGCAAGCGACTCAAAAACGGACTTCTTACAGTCGTAGATGCGACCAACCTCCGGCCCGAGGATCGTCGTCAGTACGTCCGTCTGGCCCGTGAACACCATTGCCTTCCTGTCGCCGTCGTGCTCAACCTGCCTGAGAAGCTGTGCCACGAGCGGAACAAGGAACGGCCCGATCGTGATTTCGGCCCGCATGTCATTCGCAACCAGCGCATGGCCCTTCGCCGCGGTCTCGGCCGTGGCGGCAAGGCACTTCGCCGTGAGGGATTCCGCAAGGTCTGGGTCCTGGAGAGCGTGGAAGAGGTCGATGCAGTCACTGTTGATCGCACACCGCTCTGGAACAACAAGGAGGACGAGCACGGTCCCTTCGACATCATCGGCGATGTGCACGGATGCTTCGATGAGATGATCGAACTGCTCGAAGAGTTGGGCTACGTCGTTGATCGAGACGACGATGTACCAATCGGCGACTGGGCAGTCCAGCCGCCCACAACTGACACCGGGCAATCGCGCATGGCCGTGTTTCTTGGCGACCTCGTCGATCGCGGCCCCAATTCGCCGGCGGTCCTTCGACTCGTGATGATGATGGTCGCGGAGGGGAAGGCGTACTGCGTTCCCGGCAATCATGACATCAAGCTGTTGCGGAAGCTCAACGGCAAGAACGTGCAGATCACGCACGGCCTCGGGGAGACCCTCGAGCAACTGGATCGGGAGCCGCCAGAATTCATCGAGCAGGTGCGTCAGTTCATCGATGGGCTCGTAAGCCATTACGTGCTCGACGACGGGAAGCTGGTCGTCGCGCACGCCGGCCTCAAGGAGGAGATGCAGGGGCGCGGATCGGGGAAAGTGCGTGAGTTCTGCCTGTTTGGTGAAACCACCGGCGAAACGGACGAATTCGGCTTGCCGGTTCGATACAACTGGGCCGCCGAGTATCGTGGCCGCGCCATGGTTGTCTATGGACACACGCCCGTACCGGAGGCGGAGTGGCTGAATGGAACCATCTGTATCGACACCGGCTGCGTCTTCGGCGGAAAGCTCAGTGCCCTTCGCTACCCTGAGCGGGATTTGATTTCGGTCGACGCGAAGGCCATGTACTCCGAGCCGGCCAGGCCGTTCCTCCCCGATGACTCGACACCCGCTCTCTCTATCCAGCAAAAGCAGGATGACATGCTGCACCTGGCCGATGTCTTCGGCAAGCGGTTCATCGACACCCGACTCCAGCGGAACGTAACCGTTCGAGAGGAGAATGCGACTGCGGCGCTTGAGGTGATGAGCCGGTTTGCCGTCGACCCACGGTGGCTGATCTACCTGCCGCCGACGATGTCTCCAAGCGAGACGACTCAGCGCCCAGGTCTGCTCGAACATCCCGCCGAAGCCTTCGACTACTACCTTCACAGAGGCGTCGATGAGGTCGTCTGTGAAGAGAAGCACATGGGCTCGCGAGCGGTGGTCGTTGTCTGTCAGGACGAAGATGCAGCTCGCCAGCGGTTTGGCGTCACCACTGGCGAGATCGGGATCTGCTACACCCGTACCGGGCGTCGATTTTTCGACGACGCTGAACTGGAGTCCGCTTTCCTCGCTCGAGTTCGAGACGCTGCCCGGCAGGCTGGACTGTGGGAAGAGTTCGAAACGACCTGGATGTGCTTTGACTGTGAGCTCATGCCCTGGTCGGCTAAGGCGCAGGCGCTCCTGCGAGACCAGTATGCTGCGGTGAGCAGCGCATCACGATCCGCGCTTGCAGCGGTTGTTCCGACTCTCCGCCAAGTCGCCACTCGGATCGGAGACGACGGAGTCAACGGCCTCGTCCAGCACTACCAAGAGCGACTTGCCGCAGTCGAGCAGTACACCAATGCCTACCGGCAGTACTGCTGGAACGTCCGGTCACTCGACGACCTGAAGCTCGCACCGTTCCATCTGCTCGCAACGGAGCGAGGGGTCCATGTCGATCAGAACCACGTCTGGCACATGACCACGCTGGCGAAGATGGCCGAGCACGACTCGCTGCTGATGGCCACGGCCCATCGCGTCGTGTCTCTCACCGACGAGGGGAGTTGCGAGCAGGCGATCCAGTGGTGGGAAGAGATGACCGGGCGCGGCGGCGAAGGAATGGTCGTCAAGCCGCTCTCGTTCATCGCTCGCGGCCGACATGGCTTACTCCAGCCCGCGGTCAAGTGCCGCGGCCCTGAGTACCTCCGCATCATCTACGGCCCGGAGTACCTCGCACCGGAGCATCTGGAGCGCCTCCGAAAACGCGGTCTGAAGCACAAGCGATCACTCGCCCTGCGTGAATTCGCCTTGGGCATCGAGGCCCTTGAACGGTTCGTGCGGCGCGAGCCATTGCGACGCACGCATGAGTGTGTTTTCGGAGTGCTCGCGCTCGAGAGCGAGCCCGTTGATCCCCGGCTTTGATAAGAACCCCAGAATCTTGTTCCCAACGGATACGGCCACGGAATCGGACCCCGCGGTCACTCCGCCGGAGGCATGAACCCGCCGCTGGACATCACCAAGCACCAGCAGTCGCACCATTCCGCGATCACTCTCACGATCTCCTGCCTGCCCAGTACTACAGGCATCCGAGCGGCTGCTTGGACCGGGCGGCGTGGAGCTGACCCGGATCGATCTCCAGGAACTGCGTCACACCCCTGATTCCTCTGGCTGATGACCTCGGACCATCTGCGTGGCTTCTGACATCTCGCGATATACTCTCCATATGAACGACGATGAGCCA
>RECV01000137.1 GCA_007693845.1 Phycisphaerales bacterium | reverse complement strand
TATCGGGGCCGGGCCATGGGGGGCTGATCATCGAAAGCTGGTCCTCGGGGTTGGCCCATCAGGATCGGGGATGCCCCGCGAATCAGAGAATCGCTTCGAGGGCGTTGATCAAACGCTCAATCTCATCAAGCGTGTTGTAGTGCACGAAGCTGATGCGGACCACGCCGTCCTGCAAATCGATACCCATCGCCTGGCACATCCGGTAGGCGTACATGTGGCCATGCCGCATGGCGAAGCCGGCATGCTGAATCGCGCGGGTGATCTCCGCGCTGGATTTCGTGGTGTGGAGAAAGCTGATCGTGCCGACGCGACTTTCCCCGCCGTGAGCCGGCCCGACGAGGCGCACGTTCGGATGCTGATTCAGATACCCGACGAGCCGTTCCTGCAGGGGCAGTTCCGCCCTGGTCATGATGCGGCCGGCCGATTCGATCGCGGCCCGATCGGGTAAGCCGTCGCCGGTCGCGCCGGTCAACGTGCGCAGGTACTCGCCGAAACCGAGCAGGCCCGCGCACCCTTCGTGCGACACCCCGCCGGGTTCGAATTTGTAGGGCACATCATCGTCTAAAATGAAGAAGTGGTTCGGGCCTTTGAGTTCCGCGATCGCATCGGAGCGGCCGAAAAGCGCGCCCATATGCGGGCCGTAGACCTTGTACGTGGAGTAGACGTACCAGTCGACATTCCAGTCGCTGACGTTCATCGCGCGGTGCGGCGCGTACGCCACGCCGTCCACGACCACGCGCGCTCCGGCGTCGTGCGCGAGTCGGGTGATCGCATCGATATCGACGATCTCGCCGAGCAGATTGGATACGTGCGGAAAGGCGAGCAGGCGCGTGCGATCACTGAGCAGTGATTTCAGATCATCGAGCGAACATTCGCCCGTTTTCGGATCGACCTTCCACCAGCGGATGCGCAGGCCGTCAACGCGATCGGCCAGCCGTTCCCACGCGCCGAGATTCGCTTCGTGACCGGTCTCGCACAGGATGATTTCATCCCCGGCCATGAGTGTCGGGGCGTAACAATCCGCCAGCATGTTGCAGAGTTGGGTGCAGGAAGCGCCAAGGATGACCCGGCCGGCGGATTCACCTCCCATGAAGCGGTTGATGAAACGGTGCGCTTCCTCAACGACCTCGGTGCAGCGGGTGGAGAGATCGTATCCCGCGCCGAGTTGCACGTAGCTGTTGAGCATGTACTCGCGCATGCGGTCCGCGACCGTGGTCGGCACCTGTGAACCGCCTGCGTTTTCGAAGTACACCAGATCGCGCTTGAGTGCGGGGAAGTGAGCGCGAATCGCGGTCGGAAGAATCTGTTCGCGATCGGTCCCGCTTGCGGTCGTCGTGTGGCTCGTACTCATTCAGTCAGCTCCGTTGTCGAGGATGTGCGCGGGCACCGTAGCGTCTTCGGTCGCCGCCGGGTAGGGATGCAGCTCGATTCCGATCGTGCTGATGGTGGATTGCAGATCATGATCCGTCAGCAGAGGGGTGGCCAGAATCAGGATCAGACTGACCAGCCCGAGCGAGACGGACAGCCGGTCACCCCACGACCAGCGGCGGATCCATCCGCCCCAGATCGCGCGCGGATACTGGCTTCCGGAATCGGAATCCTCGCCGTCTTCAGCATTCGATTGTCCGCGGACGACCGCCCGTCCGAGTTGTGCTGCATCATCGACCGACAGGAGCACGCCTCGCAGGGCGCGCTGCCAGCCGGCAAAGCGGGCGCCGGTCTGAAGGCCGGCGCGGGTCGCGCTGCTCAGCCCGGCGATGCCGAGGATGACTTCCATGTACAGCCCGATGACGAGCGCGAAGAGCACGAGCGCGATATCGAGCTTGGTTTCCCACAGAACCCGCGCGATCACGCCAGGCACCCGGGTGTCCAGATGACGCTGTCGGACCCATTCGAAGGCCATGTGAACGGCGACGACCGCGACGAGCCAGAACAGACTGATCCAGATCGACAGCACCACGGCGAGCGTGATATAGGCGCCGATGAACAGCCAGGAGTCATCGTGATCGATCACCCACTGACGGATCGCGCGCCAGCGGGTTGAAGCAGAAGGTGGGATTTCTCCCTCGATGGGAGACGCGTCGGCCATTCGTGTAGCACACTCTGCAAACGCAATTTCGTCAAGCCGTGCTGTGATCCACGGCGATGCCGGGCCAGACGATGTCACCTTGCGTACTGGGCGTACTGGCCGAATCGTGCGTTCATCGGTACCCTGCCCAATCTTTCATGTTCCAAGCCACCGGAGAGATTGCCCATGGGCATCATGGACGGAAAACGCGGCCTGGTCGTCGGCATCGCCAACGATCACAGCTACGCCTACTACATCGCGGAATCGCTTCTCAAGGAAGGCGCGGAATGCCTCTTCACCCACCTGCCGGGCGAGAAGATGGAACGACGCTGCTCGAAGGCGATCAAGCAACTCGGCGTTGAGGATCCGTGGCTCGTGCCGCTCGATGCCGGCTCCGATGAGGACCTCGACAAGGTCTTCGATCAGATCAAGGATGAATTCGGCACGATCGATTTCCTCGTTCACTCCATCGCATTCGCGGACAAGGACTGGTTGAAAGAGGGTCACTTCACCGCCACGCCGCGCGAAGTGTTCAAGCAGGCGATGGACATCAGCGCGTACACGTACATGGCGATGGCGAACCGGGCGGCGCCGCTGATGACCGATGGCGGGTCACTGATTGCGATGAGCTATTACGGCGCAGAGAAGGCCGTGCCGGGCTACAACGTCATGGGCGTGGCGAAATCGGCGCTGGAGTCGACGACGCGGTATCTTGCGGCGGAGCTCGGCGAAAAGAATATCCGCGTCAACACGATCTCCGGCGGCCCGCTGCGCACGATGTCCGCCCTCGCCGTGGGCGGGTTCAGCCAGATTCTCGAATGGGTGGAAAGGAAAGCTCCGCTTCGTCGCAACGTGAGTGGACAGGACGTCGGCGATGCCGCAGCGTTTCTGCTCAGCGATCGCAGTTCCGGCATCACGGGACAGACGATTTACGTTGACTGCGGCTACAGCACCATCGGACTGTAAGACGCGTGGCAATCCGCGTGTTGCCGATTTGCTGCCCAATGATGGCAAGCCGGAAGATCGCGGTCAGATCGGGGAGTCGCGCAAGCCGAGCGGGCGGTCGATGATTTCCTTGAGCAGGATGGCTTCGCGCAACGTTCCGGGCTCGTGGAGAGTCCTGGTGAAGTTGCGGATCCGTTCCGCGGCGGTGGTGGCGCGTTCCTGCTCCGCGATCAGCAGATCCAGTTCGGTGCGCTGCGATTCCTGCTTGCGCTGAGCGCGTTCGGCTCGGGCGATTTCGTCAGTTCGTTGTTCCTGTTCACGGATCTCCAACATCCGTCGGTCACGCTCGTCACGCGACTTCTGACGGCGCGTATCGACCGGAAAATTCGTCGGTTGCAACGTGCTTCGGCTGCTCGATGAGGTCTGAGCGGCTCCGCGCTGCCTTTGTCCCGGTGACATTCTCTGTTGGCTGCTGCGCGACTGTGAGGTCGGCATCGCGGTGGGGGGGGCAGAACGGGAACCGCCACCGCGTCGGGGTACCGGCTGGGGTTGGGGGCGGACCTGCGTGCCGCCTTGTTTCCGGCGACGCAGTTCTTCGAGTTGCTGTTGCCGGCGCGCCACGAGATCGTCGAGTCGCTTGCCGTCACCCTTTTCGGGTTGGCCCGATGGCGCTCCCTCACTGTGACGGCCGCGCCGTGCACGGAGGGCCTCTTCTTCCTGTTTGCGTCGTGACTCGTTGGTGTGCGCGATGATGGCGCTGATGATCTGCCAGACGATCACGATGATGATGATCAGGGTGCCGATTTGTCCCATACTGGGATTGTAGCCGGAACCGGCAGATCGCGGTGTGCGGTTGGCGAGTCTCCAGCTCGACCCACCGCGTCCGCCGGTCGGATCACCCCGCGGACGGTAAAATTCGGGCATGCAGCAACTGACCCCCCATGAATGCCGCGTGCTCGGCGTGCTGATTGAGAAGGCGATGACCACCCCGGCCCAGTACCCGCTTTCACTGAATGCGGTGACGACCGGTTCCAATCAGAAGAACAACCGCGATCCCGTGCTGACGTTGACCGAGGAGAACGTCGAAGATGCGCTTGACTCGCTGCGGCAGAAGGGATTCGTGCGGCAGGTCATGCTCACCGGCAGCCGCGTGGAGAAGTTCCGCCATATCACCAAGGAAGCGCTGGAGATCGACACGAACGGCATGGTGATTCTGGCGGAGATGCTTCTGCGTGGGCCGCAGACGGTGGGGGAACTGCGCGGCCGGGCCTCGCGCATGCATTCGCTCTCCTCCACGGACACCGTCGAACAGGCGCTGCGGTTCCTGATGGAGCGCGAGCCCCCGCTGGTGCGTGAACTGCCGCCGGCTCCGGGATCGCGTGCGAAGCGCTACGCGCAATTGCTCTGCCCGAATCTGCATCCGCTGGATCATGTGGCGGGAGGAAGCGGCGCGTCCGGTCATGAATCATCACCGAAACAATCGACATCGGGGGCTCTGGAGTCGCGCGTTTCGGATTTGGAAAAAGAGGTGCGGGAGTTGCGCGCCCTGGTTGAACTGCTCGCGGATCGGACTGGTCTGCAGCGCGCCTCTTCGACGAGCGAAACGCAATCATCCGGGTGACGCCCGCGGCGTGCTTTCCGTCGCGCGATCGCCTAGCATGGTCGCATGGCCCGTACGAACGAGGCACAACCCGAGCGGCCGACGGTCGGCATCACGATGGGCGATCCCGCGGGGATCGGTCCGGAAGTCATCGTCAAGGCGTTGACCCATCTGCCGCTGCGCCGGCGGGCCCGGTTCGTGATCTACGGCCTCAACGAACTGCTGACCTACGCCGCCGATCAGCAGGAACTGAGCCCGTTCTGGTTTCGCGTGCAGCATGACTCCGATCGCACGTCCCGACGCATTACGGACAACGTGGTCGTGCTCGATTTCGATGAGTTCGACGGGCTCATCCGTTCGCCGCATCGGCCGTCGCGTCAGGGCGGAATGTCGTCAAAGGCGTTCGTGGAGGAAGCGATCACCGACGCGATGCGCGATCCGAGCGATGTGCGTCATCTCGATGCGATCGTCACCGCACCGATCAGCAAGGAATCCTGGCAGCAGGCCGGCTTTAACTGGCCCGGCCACACGGAACTGCTCGCCTACCGCACGAAGGCCAAGCGGCACGCGATGGTCTTCAACTCGCCGCGGCTGCGGGTCGCGCTGGCGACGACGCACCTGCCGCTGATGGATGTGCGAAACGTGCTGACGATCGGCAAGGTGTTCGATCCGATCGACCTGGGCTACCAGGCGTGCCGCGAACTCGGCATCGATCAGCCGCGCATCGCGGTGACAGGGTTGAACCCTCACGCCGGCGAGGGCGGGCTGTTTGGTGATGAGGAGTCGCGCCTCATCGAACCGGCGATTCGCGTTGCGCAGGAGAACGGCATCAACGCGCGGGGACCGTTCCCGGCGGACACGGTCTTTATTCAAGCTGCGGCGGGGGAGTATGACCTGGTCGTCGCGATGTACCACGATCAGGGGCTTATCCCGGTCAAACTGCTCGGCTGGGACAGCGCGGTGAACTGGACGGTCGGGCTTCCGATTGTCCGCACCAGCCCCGACCACGGCACGGCATTCGACATCGCCGGCCGTAACAAGGCCAGCGCCGGGTCGATGATCGCAGCGCTTGAACTGGCGACCGATCTGGCGGAGCAGCGCCTTGCCGCGCGACAGGCGGGCCGTCACGCCAGGAGCGAACCGGCAGCGTGAAGGGCGGGCCTCATCCGGAAAACAACAACGACATCGCGCCGCGTCGACCAAGCCGTCAATGTGTTTTGGACGGCGGATTGGATGACGGGTCTTCTTTCGATTCGCCGTTCTCTTCGAGTTCGGCCACGAACTGGGCGGCTGGGACTCGATTCGTCCGGGGGCGATGATCGAGGACGGCGTTATCGAGTTTGAGATTGAGAACGTGACGAGCGCCGGATTCGGGGAAGTCGAAATCCACCTCGCCGCGCAGGTCCGACTTCACAAGTCCGCGCACCAGTTGCAGACCAGCTCCAACCCGGACTGGATCGATCAGCTTCGGTCCGTTTGATTCGGCCCAACTGACTTCGACGGTAACGGTGTGGGATTCGTCCTCCGAGCCGACCCAGTTGATCTCGACGCGTCCTTCGTTGTTGGAAAGCGAGCCGTGCCGAATCGCATTGGTGAGCAGTTCGTGGAAGACGATGGCCAGTGCGCCGCTGAGATAGGGAGCGAAGTGGACGCGCGGGCCGGTGAGAAAGACGCGGGTGGAGTACCGGCCGGGAATCAGCAAGCTCAACAGCCGTTCGAAACTCTGCCGCTCCCAGCCGGAGGACGAAAGCAGGCCGTAGGCGCGGTTCATGGCGTCGATGCGCCCGCGGATGGAGTCGGCGAAGGTGCCGACATCCTCAGCGGTGCCACGACTGATATCCACCAGACTGATGAGTGAGCTGAGATTATTGCGCACGCGATGATCGAGCTCGTTGAGCAGTTCGCGCTGGGACTCGAGACTGGTGCGAAGTGCGTCTTCCGCTGTTTTTTGCGGGGTGATGTCGGTGACCATGTGGAGAATGCCGACCATGTTGCCGTCAGGATCTTCAAGCGGTGATGCGGCAATCAGCGCCCAGAGCGACGAGTCGTCTCGATTTCGAAACTTGCACTCAAAGACATCACGATGCCCATCGCATTGCCGGTTGAGCTGATCGACTTGTGTGACGTTCCACTCGTTGTCAAGAAACGCATGCTGCGGCTGACCGATGAGCTCATCGCGCTCGCATCCGAGCATCGATGCCATGGTCTGATTGACGAACGTGGTCCGACCGTTTCGATCAAGGATCCATACGCCTTCGTTGGTTGTTTCGATCATGCGCCGATAGCGTTCATTGGCGGACTGCTCGGCTCGCTGCGATCGGCGCAGCGTTTGGAGCGACCAATGCAGCACGAGAAAGAGAATGACTGAACTCAGGATGACGAACGCCCATCCCTTGATGCTCTGAACGAAGGTCAGTTGTTCCGGGTCGTCGAAGAACACCAGGACCAGCCGATCGGAAACCGCGATGTAGATCAGACTGGCGATCAGATAACCGCCGCTGACCAGCCAGGCGAGGTGGCGAGTCCAGAACGGCTCGGGTGAAGTGCGCGTTGTCATGCCTGCGTCCCCTGGGAGGTACGGATGCCAGTGCAGTGAGATGATATCCGTTTCTGACACAACTGCCGCCATGTTCGGTTCGACTGCCGCGTCGTTGGCGCTTGTACTGGCTCGATGGACTGACTGCGGGGCAACCCTTTCCAGACCGGGGTTTGCTCGGTAAGCACTTGCTCAGAAAAGATCTTCTGACCAACAACTCCACCCGTGCGAGCCAACATATCCGCAGAGTCTGAAGCAGCGGATGTCTATCTCGCGACCTTTGTGTGCGATCGGCATACTTCGGGCGTGCATCGTCAACGCCTTCAAGCAGCATGCGTGGATCAGTTACGATCACGACCGGCAGAAGCTGGTTTGCCAGCTTGAGCCGACGCTGGAGGGCCTGCCGATCCAGTGTGACGGATACAGCAACGACGCTGCGAGAGCGGCGTACGAAGGCATCCAGGCGGACACCTTTGATCACATCCTGGCCATCGTTCCCGAGTTCGGCTTACGGGTGTACCTGAATCCGGCCGGCTCGGATCTTGTGAGATTGACACGGATCGAGGAAGCGTATCTTTAGTTTCTGCAGAAGGCAGAGAGCCAATATCTGTCGGGATCAGTTACAAGCGTGTGTTGACAGACACACCAATCTCTGAGGAGACAGAATAGTTGCAAGACACAGTACGCACGAACTGGACGGGAATCTCCAGGACCTGTTTCGCCAGAAGGACGGCTTGAGGATCATGGTTGCGGACCACCTCGGTGCCGGGTATCACGAGTGATCGAACGATCGCGAGGGTATCGCAACGGGTTCAAACCGCGACGGTTCAAGACACGCGTTGGCGAGAGTTGGACCTGTAGGTGCCGCAGCTTCGGGGATGCGAGCAGCACCATCAATCGATGTTCGCGAAGTACCAGCGGTGCGAACGGGCACTGCTGGTGGCGTGTGCGGAGATGTACTTTCAGGAGGTCTCGACGCGGAACGTGAAGCGAGTTCTGGAGTCGCTGTGCGATGGCAAGATCTCGTCGATGACGGTGAGATGCTCGTGCGTGTGCTGGTGGATGCCGGTGCGGCCCGATTGGTTGGCGAACTCGAAGGCCGCATCAACGAGTCAATCGGAGAGAAACTCGACGACATCAAGGACAAGCTGCCTGGCGGTATTGGAGACCGACTGCGTGAAGGCGGGGGATTGTTCGGCGGCGATCGCTGAATCTGTCAACTACCTCTCGGCGTTACGCGCGGATGCAACCACACTCCGGCCACGGGGGCGGGGGTGCGGCAACCGGTGACCTGCGGCAGGGTGATCGGCATGCCATCGGCGCAGA
>RECV01000126.1 GCA_007693845.1 Phycisphaerales bacterium | reverse complement strand
TCGCGTAGAGTGAAAATGGCTCGCGCAAAGTGGGGAAGACAAAACCCGGCGGGTGAACAGCGATCGCGCGGGGGCCAATGGTGTAGGTATGCGTCCAGTCGCCGATGGTGACGTCGAGCTCGTCGGGTTGGGCGGCCGGGCGCACCCGCTGGCCGGCAATCGAGGGGGGACGCAGCTCAACGGCCGGTCGGTCGATCCGAGTCCGCGTCAGTGAGCCCGGAGGCAGTTCGACGGCCAGCGGGATCTCATCCGGCCGATCCCATTGCAGGAATGCGACAGCGCGCCGAAATGCCGGATTCACAATCGCCAGGCCCACTTCCGTGGCGGTTTCGTATTCGATTCGGATGATCACCTCATCCTGCGCATCGGACCAATCCTGCACCTCGTCGATGATGCGCTCGATCGGTCTTTCCCAGCGCAGGAGCAGGTTGAGCAAGCGGCTGGTTTCGGCCGGATCCGCGACCCAGAGCGCGATGCGGCGCGAATTCGCGTAGCCGGTCCACGTCAGGCGGTCGCGCAGCAGCGAGCCGAGATCGCCGCGCTGACGTTCAACGCGATGAATGGCCGCGCGCCAGAGGTCCGCATAATGCCGGGCCAAGAGGGAGACGACCATCTCGTCCGCGCGTTCATCGCTGCTCATCGGCCCGGGCGGCGGGGGAGGCCGTCGGTCGAGCCGTTCCGCCAGGAGAACCCACCGCCAGTATTCGAAGGGTGATTCCGGATCGGGGCGGTCATCGCGCCAGAGGCGTTCCAGGCGGGGTGGTCTGCCGTCGTCGGCACCACCCTCGGGAAGTCCCGGCAGATCCACCCAGATGGGCGTGAGCGTTCGCCCGCCGAGGTGGACCGGGCCGTCGCCATCCGGGGGAAGCTCCACGAGCAGAACGGCCTGACCGGGTCTGCCGGACGTGGCGCGGTCATCCGGGCGGATGGCGCGGATCGAAAGGTGTCGCGGATCGCGCGTCCAGCGGAACGGTGCCGGGCGGGTCTGCGGCGTGATCCAGCCGATTGGCCCGGTCAGTTGCCGGTCATCGTTCAGCGTGATGGTCATTTCCGCCGGCCACGGGGCATTGCCGTCACGAGGCGGCAGCGGCACCATCATCACCCCGCCCCGCGGCGCGACTGGACGGTGCGATTCCGCGGCCTGATCCGCAGGGGCGGCACGGTCCAGAAGGCACGACCCGAACAGGCCGACCAGCACCATGAGAATCCCGCGGCCGCGACTCAAGTGAATGAGCCGGTGAAACGAAAGTTGAGATGTGGACAGCCGAAGAATGTGCATGATGGTGAGGATGGCGACTCATCTCCGGGACAGAGCTTTCCGGACTGGATCCTAAGTCCTCTTGTGACTGCTCTCAATTGACATTCTTTTTTTGAAGTGGATCCACTCATGCTGGAAATCGACGACGGCGGCGTCCTCACCTTCCTGATCTGCATTCCCGGAGCGCGCCGCGTTGATGTTGTCGGCGTCTTCAGCGGCTGGCACGAGCAGCGATTCCCGATGGAACGCGTCAACGATGAGTGCTGGCGGTTGTCGCTCCGCCCCGGGCCGGGCGAGCATCAGTTCCGGTATCTCGTCAACGAGGAAATCTGGCTGCTCGACGCGACATCGCACGGAACACGCACCAACGCGGAAGGCATCGAGGTCTGCCGGGTCTGGATGCCGCCGGCTCAAATCACGCCCGACAGTATCGCGGCGTGAGTTTAGGGCGAAGTCGAGCCACTCACGACCAATTCTCCAGCAGCTCGAGCAGATCGAGGATACCCACCTCGCCGATTCCGGTCACATCGCCCGGACACGTCGCCTCCGGGGCGCACGATCCCCAGTTTTCCAGCAGAATCAGCAGATCAAGGATATCGACCGCGCCGTCCTGATTGAGATCGGCGAGCGTGACGCCGGTGGCATCGACCACGTTGATCAGACCATGACCGACGTGCGGGTTCGGGGACGCGGCATCCGATGCAGTTTCCATGAGACGATCGCGCAACTGCTCGGCGGTCAAGGTCGGTTCAAACTCCAGAACGAGCGCGGCCGCCGCTGCCGCGAGAGGTGAAGCCATGCTGGTGCCCGCCGCGACGTAATACTCTGCCGGCCCGGATCCGTCGCTACTGCTGTTGTTCGAGATGATGCGCGATTCGTTGTTGGCGAATTCACTGTCACGTAGCGAGATCATCATCGCGCCGGGGGCGACGATCTCCGGCTTGAGCACGCCATCCACGCGCGGCCCGCGACTGGTGAACCAGGCCGGTGAATCAACCGGCCAGTTGATGTCGAACAGATCGCCGAGGAAATTGATCCATTCCACGCGGTGAGCCCACGCACCGACGGCCATGACCGTATCGGCATCCGCAGGGCGGCCGAGGGTGTAGTTCGGATCCGCACCGTCAAAGTACGCCCAACCCGTGCTGGTTTGGTAAAGATGCACTTTCGGCGTGACGCCGCTTTCAGCCGTGTTCTTGAGACGCAACTTGTAGGTCTTGGTGCCGCCCGCCGCGACGGAGGCATCGAGCGAATACACGCGCGACTTTGTATCACGCGGACTGATGGAGAAGCTGCCTTCGTTGAGCTGGTTGCCGCCGAATGACCCATTGCTTCCGACCGGGAGGAATGGATCGCTTGGATCTAACGATCCTGAGACCAGCTTCAGCTCGATGTTGGGTTCGACATCGTCCGGCTCATCGCGCCAGACGACTCGAAAGAAGATCGTGGGGTTCCACGCCTCCTCATCGTCCGGGTTCAGAAGCGTCATCATGATTTTCTGTGACTCTTCACCGGGCGCGAGTTCAACGGAGTAGTGCCGCCCGGAACCCCCGGCATTCCCGGCGGAACAGAAGCCGAGGACGCCCGCCTCGAACGCAGCATCGTACGCCTGGGACATGTTGCTGCTGCCGTCGATCACCACGCCGAAAGAACCGTAGCTCATCGTGAAGATGTCCACGCCCACTTCTGCCGCACGGTTGATGGCCTTGATGATCGCTGCTGCGGAGGCGTTGCCGTTCGTGTCGTTGCCGATTTTGTAGAAGTACAGATCCGCATCCGGCGCGCCGCCGATGAAGTGACCGTTCGATTGCGCGCCGCTGCCGACGACGGTGCCCGTCACGTGCGTACCGTGCATGATTACGGTGTTGGAGACGTCGGTGCTCCATTCATCAATACTGTGGCCGGACGTGACATCAAACGTTTCGACCGGCTCGGGCAGGTCGGGGTGGGTCAGATCGAGTCCGCTGTCCGCCACGGCGATACGAATACCCGCGCCGCGTGTGATGCCGATTCCCGAGACGCCCAGATGCATCTGCGGGATGTCGAGGAGCGGCAGGGCCAGATCGTGCTGCGGTTCCACCAGCGTTTCCGCCGAGGTGACCCGGACAATGGTTTCATCCTCACGCAGATCATCGAGGGCCGCGTAGTCGATCGAGGCGAGATAAAACCCGTGGGGGTGCCGTCCGGGGACGGGCGGGACGTACTGCGAACGGTGGATGTGCACGCCGCGCTCCCGCCACGCATCGATTTCCGCATCGTCAAGCGTTCGGCGGATATAAATCGTGCCCAACTCGCCATCCATCCGTTCTGGCTCAATGCCCGCGTGCCGCAACAGTTCACGGCGTTCCGCCGCCGGCAGGGTCACCGCTCGTTCCTTGATGCGCTGGTGATGGAGAATCTCGCCGCAGATCACCCGGCACCGCTCCGTCGTGGCGACCGTCTGGTCGGCGGTCGGCGTCTCGGCGTGCGTGGAAGATGTTCCCGCCGCCATCAGGACCGTCAGCACGCACGCCAGTCCGGCCACCCAAGCAGCGGTGCGCCGGATTGGTCGGGAATCAAGTGATGACAAGCCAGTGATGTTTGAATTCTTCATGACAGGAGGAGACCACTCAGGTTGGATCACGTTTTTGTTCGCATTCGATTCGGTCGGTTTCGGGTCACACTCGAGCGAACATACCCCTCCGGTGTGGCCTCAACCGAAGCGAGCTGGGACCACTTCACGCGTTCCTGGACGATTTGCTTCATCATGTAGTCTGTCCTCATGTGTGGCCGAATCAATCACTTTCTCCGGACTTTTCGGAATGGACATCCCGATTGCCGGACGGTTTGCTCAGGTTCGACGCCCCGCATGGACGATTGTCTGACTGGGATTGGACCTGCTATCCTCGTCATTCGGTGGGGCGAGGGTCGGTCTGCTCCACATCACCTGCGGCGAGTTGGACCGAATGCTGCAAAGCGGGTCCCTACGGACCGCCGGTTGAACCGATGCCGTTGCTCCCAAGTGTGCTGAGGTTTTTTTCATGAGCGAAGATCGCCACCGCAAGAATATCCCCGGATTCATGGCGACCTGCGTGTCGCTTCTGTTCATCCTCGCTTTGGCGATGCCGGCGAGCGCGATGCCCGTCACGTCCGACGCCGCGGAGAATCGGGATGAACGTTCCGTCGCGCCGCCTGAGCCGACCCTGCCGCCGGCCGGCGCCCACGGAGATCAATCCGAGGTTCATGCGCCTCAGCGGATGCTTCTACGGGAAGGCAGCGTTGCGACGCAGGTCCGGGGGCGGGTCACCCAGAGCGAAATGACCGGCCGCTGGCACTTTGAAATCGATGCTCCGGATTCGGAGTTGCCGGTCTATTCGCTGATCCTGCTGCCGAACATCTATCTGGGGGAGATGCAACAGGTTCTGACCGGTGCTGGGGGACAGGAGATCATCTTTGAGATCACCGGCGAGATCACGGTTTACGATCAGGAGAACTACTTACTGGTTCATGCCCCGCCGCGCGTGATTTCGCACGCAACGCCGCGCGCGCAGGATCGAGACCGAGAGGCCCGCCCACGTTCTGATCGGGAAGGACAGCGCTCCGCCGAGGAACTCATGCGCGAAATGCGCGAGCGAGCGGGTGAAACCGCCCGGCGGCCGGAGATCGAAGCCGGCACCATGGCGCATGACGAACGGCTGGTCCCGGAGGGGACATTGGTCCTGTACCGGCGTGTGCGGCTGGCGCGCGGTGCGGGGGGCGCGTGGCGGGTGGTGTTTGAAGCCGACGCGTCGGGCCAGAGCGATCCGCCGATGACGCTGCTGCCGTGCCTGCTGCTGGAACGGCTCGAAGCACGCGCGCGCCGGACCGGCGGACGGGAGCCGCTGCTGATCAGCGGACGCGTCACCAGCTACAACGGCCGTAATTATCTTTTGCCCACCAGCTTCCATCTGCCGCGCAACCGAACGGAACTGATGCCCTGATCGAAGCGACGATCGTGCGGGCTGATGCGCAGCCGGCAGGGGTGCCGCTGTCCAATCGTTACAATTCACGGTCGTGACGCCGTCCGATGAACCGCCGACCATGTCCGACTCCGCCGACGTTGCGACGACGTTTCTCGGCTGGGAGGCGATGGATCTGCCGCTGCTGCTTCTGCTTCCGTTCCTGTTGCTGATCAGCGCGTTCTTTTCCGGCTCCGAAACGGCGCTGTTCAGTATGACCGGCACCGAGCGCATGCAATTGCGCCGGAGCGGATCGATCGTCAGCCGCGCGGTCGAAGCGCTGCTGTCCGACCAGCGCATGCTGCTCATCACCGTCCTGCTGGGCAACATGACGGTCAACGTGCTTTACTTCGTCATCAGTTCCGTGCTCACGATGCGGGCGGAGGTCGGCGTGGCGGGCGGTTTGATGCTCGCGCTGTTGACCCTGTTGGCGATCGTGTTGCTCGGCGAGGTCTTGCCGAAGATGCTGGCCAACTCCAAGCGGCTGATGTTCGTTTCGGTGGTGGCCCCGCCGCTCTTCACGTTACACCGGGCGATCGCGCCGTTGCGTCTGGTGCTTGATACGTTGATCGTCACGCCGTTGAGCCGATTGACCGCGCCGTCGGAGGCGCCGCCGGTGTTGAGCGAGGAAGAGCTGCGCACTTTGCTGGAGATCTCCGGTGAGCAGGGGGTGATCGACGCGGAAGAGCAGCGGATCTTGCTCGATGTGATTTCCCTCAGCCGCCTGAAGGTGCGCGATGTCATGACGCCGCGCGTGCGCATGGTGGCCGTGCCCGTTCACGCCAAGCCGGATCACGTGCGCAAGCTTGCCATGGAGAGCGGCCACGGCAGGTTACCCGTGTACCGCGGCGATGTAGATGAAGTCATCGGGGTGCTGCCCGTCAAGCGCTATCTGCTCGCAGCGCGAGACGGTCGCACCACCATCCGCCGCATCATGGACAAACCGCACTTCGTGCCGCTTCACGCCTCGCTGGAGCAGGTGCTGGAACAGCTTCGGAAATGGAAATCACGCATCGCCATTGTTGTCGACGAGTACGGCGGCACCGCGGGGCTGATCACGCTCGAAGATATCATCGAGCGGCTCGTTGGAGATCTTGTGACCAACGAAGAGCCCGATGTCGAACCGCCGCGACGACTCTCGCCGACGACCTGGGAAGTGGACGGCGACATGAGCGTGTACGACTGGGCCGAAGCGTTCGGGTACGCCGCCGGCATGCCCCACGTCTCGACGGTCGGGGGGCTCATCATCGATCGACTCGGGCGCGCGCCAAACGTCGGCGACCAGGTGGCGCTGGGCAATCTGGAGCTGGAAGTTCTCGAAGTCGACCGGGTCCGCGTGCAGCGCGCGAAACTCACTCTGCATCCGCACACAATTGACATTGAGCATCGATCCGTCGATCCCTCCGGTGAGGGAGGTGCGCGATGAACTACGAACTGCTCGGCGCGGTCATCCTCGCGGCAATCGGAATCGGCCTCAGCGCGCTTTTCTCCGGTCTTGAGACCGGGTTGTACACCCTCAACCGCGTGCGGTTGTCGATCCGCGCGGATCAGGGAGAGCGCCTCGCCCTCATGCTGCGCAAGGTCATGATCCCCCCGAATCGCATGTTGTCCACCCTGCTGATCGGCAACAATATCGCGAATTACGCCGGCAGCTTCGGGCTCGCGCTCATCCTTGACCATTACGGCATGTCGCCCGTGCAGGCGATCATCGTCAACGCCTGCATCCTGGTTCCATTGCTGTTCATTTTCGGCGAAACCCTGCCGAAGGACTTCTTCCGGACCTACACCGATCGCTGGTCGTACTTCTTTGCGCCGTTCCTGCGCGGCTCGGAACGGTTGTTGACCTGGACCGGCCTCAATCCGTTGACGCAGTGGTTCGGCGATTTTGCCGGCTGGCTCTTCGGCGCCGGCGACGGGGCCGCGAGAACTGCGCGACAGCGCATGAGCCAGTTGATCAAGGAGGGCACCGCAGCGGGACTGATCTCTGAAGCGCAGACCACGCTCGCCGATCGCGCCCTGGCTATGCGGGATATGAAAGTCGAAGCCGAGATGGTGCCCTGGCCCAAGGCCACGACGCTCCCGATCGACGCGGATCCGGATCAGCGGGAGAAACTGCTGCGGCAGACCGACCACGCACGGGTTCCGGTGGTCGATCGCCGCGGACGAGTGCTCGGCATCGTGCGGGTGATGGACCTGCTGCTACAGCCGGAACGGGATGTACCGTCTCTGATGCGCGATGTCGAGTGGTTCCCACCGGGAACCAACGTCCGTCGAGCCATGCGTCAGATGCAGAAGAAACGGATTCCCATGGCGGTCGTCGCACGGGACCAACACGCCGTTCCCATCGGCTTGATGACCCTGAAGGACCTCGTGGAGCCGCTGACCGGCGAGATCGCGCCATGGTCCTGAGCCGCCCGTTCGCCCGGGTTCCGCGGCAAGGTTCAATGACGGACCGTGATCCGGCCGAAAGCATGGATGATCGGCCATCCCGGCCGTGTCAGAAAGGTATGGCCATGTTCGCAACTCAATTCTGCGCCGGTCGGCGTATTGCCGTCGCCGCGATCTTCTTCTTCGCTCTGGCTCTGAATTCGATCGGGGCTCCGCCCGCCCATGCCGTGGAGGATCGATCGGTCACCGCGTTCGACCAGGTGCCGATTGACTTCGATGGCGAACGACCGGCGGCGTACGAAACCGAACACGGCCTGCGACGATTGCACGGTCAGATCGTCGAACGGACGGTTCGTCTGCCCGATCCACCACGCCATCTCCGCGATGCCCGCCGGGTGACGGCAACGATCATCATCGAGCCCCAACTGATCGAAGGTGACCGCGGGGTGCGGCCGGGCGATCCGTGGACGCGGCTCGGCAGCATCAATCTCGTGCTGGACGAGGTGACCCCGGATCAGCGCGCGAGGTTCGGGCACGACGAGCGGATGGAATCTCCGCCCGCGACGATCGAACTGGTCCGGTTCATCACCCCGTTCGGCGGGCCGGCGTCATACACCGCGGATCTGACCTCCCTCGCGCCGATGCTGCACGGCGACGTCCGACTCCAGGCGTTCATCGACACCTACGCCAATCCCGGATGGTCTTTGTCACTCGAGTTCAGTTACGAACGCGAAGGGGTCGGTTTCCGCCGGCCGGCGTTTGCAGCTCCCCTGTTTTTCATTCGCGATGTCAAAGCGGAGCGGCCAACGGTTCGCAGCCGCGTCCGCATTCCGGAAGGCCTCGATCGCCCCCGGCTGCGGATCATCACGTCCGGCCACGCCACCGACGGACGGGGCGGCGATGAATTTGTGACCCGCACGCACACTCTGCGGATCAACGGCGAAGTCATCGCGCGCTGGCGGCCGTGGTCGGAAAACGGCGGGCAACTGCGCGAGCTGAATCCGACCAGCGGCCGATTCGTCATCGGTGACCGTGAGGTCTGGTCCAGCGATTTGGATCGTAGCGGCTGGCACCCGGGCCTGAAGGTCGAGCCGACGATGATCCCCTTGCCGGAACTGACGCCGGGCGAACATGAGATCGAACTGTCGGTCCGTGATATCCGTCCGCCGGACCCGGATGACCCGGATGCCGGTTACGGCTACTGGCGCATCAGCGCGATCGTCGTGGCGGATGAGCCCTGGCCGCAGCAGTAACAACGCCGGCGGTCAGGCGGCTGCGCCGACGGACAATCACATGGTCTGGGGCAACTTGTTGCGGATGGTTTCGGCGTGAATTGCAAGTGCCCTACGGACTTCCTCATCATCGATCTCGGCGATCGCCGCATCCTCCAGCCACGTCAACTGGTGCTCGCGGACGAACCCCGCGTTCAATGTCGTCTCCAGGAGCGTTTGCAGCGTTCCGGGGTCATCCATGCGCTCCAGCAGAGCCCGGCCGACCGTTTCGGCGGCCTCATCACGTTCCGCCGCGAGCAGCGATGTGTAGAGTCTGCTGGCGGACTTCACGGTCTGTTGCCGAATGATCGCCTGAATCTCCGCGGCCTGATCACCGTCCATTCTCTCGGGCATTTCCTGCAACATATCCAACCTGTGCAGGTAGCGCTGAATCTGCTGTTTCGGGTTGCGCACCAGCCGGCCAGCTTCTGCCCAGCGGTTCCGAAACACCAGTAAATCGTACACGGTCGATTCGACCTGACGAATCACCGTGCTCAAGTCATGGTTGTCCTTGTGCGCCTCGTACCACTCGAGCGAACGTTCCTCATCACCCAGCGCCCCGTTCAGGTGCGTCCAGTCCACGATTTCATCCCGTTCGGCTTTGCCCTGACTCATGCGCGTTTCGAGTTCATCGCGCAATTCCGCGAAGGGGTGGCGGGCGGGTTCGTGTGCGGCGAAGAGTCGCTTCAGGTCGCTGATGAAGAAGGAGAGGCGCACGCCATACATGGAGGGGGAGTGTTCCAGCATGTTCTGCCAGAGCCAGAGAAACTCTTCGGTCGCCTCTTCGAACTTCCGTGCCCGTAGCAGTTGTCGTGCGAAATTCATTCGTTGCTGAATGTCTTGGGGGTCGATGTCATCGGGATCCACGTCCAGCGGCACCGGTCGCTGAGCGCGTTGCGTGACGGTTCGCTCCCCTTCGTGCACGTTGCGAATCCACGTCATCATGTAGTCCGCATCGCGGGCTCCGCGGGTGCGTTCGAATTCATCACCTTCTCGGTAGGCGATCATCGTGGGCATCGCCTGCACTCCGTGCTGCTGCGCGAGCGCTCGCTCCTCATCCACATCGAGCTTGTACACGACGGCGAACTGGTGAATCAGGGCGATCAGTTCCTCATCCTGCCAGGTCGTCCGTTGCATCCACTGGCAGGGGCCGCACCACGATGCCGTGGCGTACACCATGAACACCAGCCCCTGATCCTCGGCCTTTGTCTTGGCTTCCTCGTACGATAGATCCGTAAACGCTCCGCAGCCGGCCACATCATCCGCAAGGACAGCGGCCGGAACCAGCAACAGACTGAGCGCCGAAGCAGCGATGGCGATAGCGCGGGACAGATGATGATGCATCTTCTGGAACATGAACAACCCCTTCTGGTGTCTGGAAGCCGCCCGGAGAAAAAGCACGGTCGGGCAGGAAAACCTGAAACGTGATGTGATATTCACCATACCACATGGGTGCCGCCTTTCGAAGAAGAAAAAGTGTCCTCGGTGGGACATCACATATCGTGCTCGGAGCTTGTTTTCTGCCCGCCAGGATCATGGTGGAGTTGCCACGCCGGAGCAGTTCGCGGATCATGCCCGGTTCATATTCAGTGTCGAAACAGTGCCGACGATTCGAGTTGGGCAGTATCCGCCATGAACGGACAGAGCTGGTGGCACCGCATCTGGGCCTTCCCATGAGGACGATCGTTGGAACGGAAGAAGTTTGAGAATCTCGCGCTCGAGCACCTCGATTCGGTGTACCGCATGGCGATGCAGTTGGCCCGGCATCCCGATGAGGCGTCTGATCTCGTGCAGGAGACCTATCTGAAGGCACTCCGCGCCTCGGAGCGGTTTGAGGAGCAGGGCGGGGGGATCCGGCCGTGGCTCTTCAAGATTCTACACAACGTCTTCTATACCCATATCAGCAAGACCAAACGGAGACCGACCCCGGTTGAGGAGATGCCGGATGCCACGACGAATATCGCCATGCCCGATGAGCCCGAGCCGGCGTGGGATCTGGCGTCGCTGGATTGGGAACACGTGGACGGCCGGCTGAAGTCCGCCATCGAACAGCTCAAGCCGGAATATCGGTCCGTCCTGCTGCTCTGGGGCGTGGAGGGGCTGAAATACCGCGAAATCGCGGAAATCCAGGAAGTCCCGATCGGAACGGTGATGAGCCGTCTGCACCGGGCCCGATCGCTCTTGATGGAACAATTGTCAGAAATGGCCGAAGAAAAGGGCCTGCACTCCGGTTCTACCGATGAGAGCGGCCGGATGGACCGCGAGTCGCCCGGCTGAAGTGACATAGCGGGAAGCTGTTGAACGCCGGATAATCCGAGCAAGGATCTCTCTGCTGACCCGAAATCACCACGTTGACTGCCATGATGAATCAATCTGACATCTCCCGATTACGCGCCTACTGCGATGGCGAACTCGAAGCCGCCGACCGTGATCAGGTCGAACGCCTCCTCGCCGAGCGTCCGGAAGCCCGGACCTTCGTCGAGGCCGACCAGCGCCTGCGTGAACGCGTGGACGTGGCGATCGGTCGGGATGTCGCTCCCGCGTCGCTGCGGGCCGATATACAGGCGATGCTGGTGGCCGACGCCGTCCAGTCCGAAACGGTTCAGTCAGAAACGACGGCCTCGTCCGTCGCGACGGCTACTGAACCCGCGGCGGATACGCCCGCGGAAAGCTGGCTCGATGCATTGATCGCGCGCTTTCTGCGGCCGAAACAGGTCAGCTTCGCCGCGGTCGCCGTGGTCATTCTCGCGGTTGCCACCGTCGTCGGAATCGGGATGTTCGGCACACCGATCGACGAGATTCGTCCGGCCGATCGGCCCGTCTCTGGCACCGTCGCCTCGGACGTTGCGCAATGGGTCGTCGAAGAGCACAACCGCTGCTCAAGCGATCAATCCGTCCTGGAAAAGAAGTTGTCCGTTCATCGAATGGATCAAGCGGTCGTCCGCCTTGGTGAGTTCTTCAACATTGATCAGGCGTACATCTTTGATTTGAGTGATGTCGGATACGAGTTCGTCGGCATGGGGTTCTGCGAAGCACACGAGCAGAATCCTGCCGCGCATCTCGTGTACCGCGCTGAAGCGTGTGAGACCAATCCGTCTCGGCACGTTAGCATTTTCGTCGTGCCGGCGGAGAACATTGTGCTCTCCGAAGGTTGCAGCAAGCTTCAGCTTGGTCAGTGGAACCACGTTTACACCGGTCGCAAGTGCCGCAAGGAAGTGCTGTTGGCCAATGAATCCGACTTGGCATATTTCCTCATCTGCTGCAGCCGGGACGATACGCAGCAGGTCGCCTCACTGATCGGCAGCACGCTGGCGCGACGGTGAACGCGGCTGGCCCTGTCCGAAAAAGAAGAACACCCATGCCAGGCCGTTGTTTGGGGGGGCGTCACCTCTTGTTGGTGCGGGTTTCACCTGCTTCGCCGCGCGACCTGCGGTAACTCGCATTCGAATGCATCATCCCCGGCGGTGCAGAGCCGAATAGAATACAGGTGAAGGGACGTCACGGCCGGATTTTTTCGAGCCGGTCTGTGCGGCCCGTTCCGGATCTCGAATTTTTCTTCCGGATGATCTTTCTCTGGATGAGGAGTGCTGGCATGATGAACAAGACTTCACGTAACGGTCGTTGCCCTCGCCCGATAGGCCGGGCTCTCACGCCTGTTCTGGCGATAGCGTGGGTCATTCCGATGTTTTTCATCGCGGTACCCGACCGTCCGGCCGCGGCGCAAGACGCGCTGGGCGCGGGTGATGCGCTGGATGCGAACCTGAGCCCGCAGTTCGGTCGCCGGAACACACCGATTCAGCAACCGGACTTCAGAGCGCGTAATCGCATCGTGACCGGCGATGTGGCGGGCGGACGCGGTTTCCGCGGCGCGGTCGGATACGGCGCAGAGGCGGACTTCCGGGGTGCCATCGGTGCGGATGATCTTTTCGGATTCCGTTCCGGCGCTGCACTGTCGAGTCCCGAAGTGTTCCGAACCCCCATGGGCCGCGAGCCGTTTCGAATCGGACAGGAATTCGGCATGATTGAGTACCAGCGGGATTTTTCGGGCGCGACGGCGCGAGATGTTCGATCGGGCGTCATGCCCGACACCGATCGATTCGTCGGCGACCACTTCCGGCCGCGCGATGATTTTCAGGTGGAACTCGACCGGATGACCACATCCCTCGCCACCGGGCGTATGGCGGAACGCGAGATCCAACCGTATGCGGTCAGCACGATGCGCACTGCAGAAGGTGAGCCGTACGTGATCACCGCCTCCCCGTTGCGGGGGTTGCGCGCCGCTTCAATCGACGAAGCACGGATCACCGATGCCATGTCGAGTTTCGACTACATGCGACTTCGGCAGGATATCGCGCACCAACGCATTGACCGGCAGATCGGCGCGGCGTTTGAACCCGGGTTCTCGCGCTGGATCGACGAGCCCGACCCGCGCACGCCGGACCGCGATCGGGATGATCGGGGAGATCGGGAAGTCCGCGCGGATGATCGGGTTCGCGCGACGCCGGACTCCGATTACGCGCGTATCCTTCAGCGCATCGCCGATCGATACGCTGATTCGCCGAACGTGCGCCTTAGTGTCGACGCCACCATGATCGGCGCCCTCGATGAAGAATTTGACGATCTGCGTCAGACCCTGCGTCAGTTGCGAGATCGCGGTACGCCGACGCGTGATGACCGAGCGACGATGCCGCTTGAGACCGACGAGGAGATCGATGCCCTCGAACGCGATGCACCTGAAACGGGTGGCATCGGTTTGCCGGATGACTTCGCGCGCGAGACCACCCGTCGCGAGCGGGGACCGGACGAGGACGGTCCGATCGGCGCAGAACCGGGCTTCTCGACTTTGCTCCCCGCGCTTCGACACGGCCAGCGGATCGATCGCCTCTCGCCCGATGAAGAGGACCGTTTTGCTGAGCTGTTCCGGCAGGCGGAAGAGCAGCTTGAAGCACAGTCGTACTTCCTCGCCGAGCAGACGTTCAACCGCTCGCTGCGAATCGTGCGAGACCACCCGGTGGCCCGGGCCGGTCTCGGGCACGCCCAACTCGGAGGGCGACTCTACCGATCAGCGTCCGTGACGCTGCAGCGTCTGTTGATCGACCAACCCGAAATGATCGATGTGCGCTACGGCGCTAACCTCCTGCCGCCGCAAGAACACCTGGATGAAATGATCAGCGAACTCCGTCTTCGACAGGAGCAGCCGCGAGACAAGGCCTCGGCATCGTTTCTGATCGCCTATCTCGGTCACCAGTTCGAAGACCGGGAGATGGTTGAGTCGGGCATGGCGAGCTTGGCCGAAGCGCGGCCGGACGATCCGCTGGTTCCGCTGCTGCGCGCCATCTGGCTTGATGATGACGATGCGCTGGGCGATCTCGACGATACGCTGCGGGATCACGTCGAGGAATCTCTTGAGCAAGGCGCTGAGATTGACCTCCCCGCGGACAAATGATCTCCAGCGGACGTGTCTCACAAGCTCGCCAAGGGTGACATTATCGGCAGTCGGCATGATTCGGGGGAATCTTCAGGCCGCGCTTTGATTCGGCCGATAGATACCTGTGAATGAGTGTCATCGGTTCCCCCATCGAGACCTCGTTGCTGCAGGCCGCCCAGGCGCAGCAGGCAGCAAGCAAAGCGCGGGACAAGGAAAAGGCCGCGCGCGATTCCAGTGCGCGCCGATTTCAGGATGTCATCGAACTGCGCATCGCCGGCGTTGAAAACGCCGAGGCGCTCCGCAAACTGCCGCCCAACAACTCCGAGCAGGCCGAGCAGGAACATCGTCGAAACGAGAACCCGCACGCGCCGGAAGACAGTGACAAGTCACGAAAGCGCCGGATCGATGTTCAGGCCTGACCCTTGCCGATGCGGCTCCGGTCCCACCTGGTCCGAGCGGTTCCGGCCGGCAACGCCATCGGTCCACAGGCGGTTTTCAGTGGCCTGAACGCTGATCAATCCGCGCAAATTGATTCGTTGTGCGTCGGTGGTATATTCCATATGGGTGGTGAGCCGGCGCCCGACGTCCACGTGGGGTGGTGCGGCGGCCGGTGATTTCACGCCGCGATGCTCTGGAGAATCGCCATGTCCACTGCGCCAAAATCGCAAGGCACCGGGGCCGACGGACCGGACTCATCCGCTGCGGCATCGTCGGGCTCCGATGCCTCATCGCGGCGCATCGACCAGGCCGTCTCGAACTTGTACCCGGAACTGCGCGCGCTCGCGCAGTCCTATCTGAAATCCGAACGCGCCAACCACACGCTTCAGGCGACCGCACTGGTCAATGAGGCGTACCTCAAACTCGCCGGCTGCGCGAACGTGCAGTGGAAGGACCGCACTCACTTTTTCGCGCTCGCGGCAGAAGTGATTCGACATGTGCTGGTGGACCACGCCCGCGCGGCACAAGCGAAAAAGCGCGGCGGGCGCGCATCGCGATTGTCGCTGCATGAGGCGGATCAACTCCTCGATGTCGAGGAGCGGCTCGACATCATCGCCGTCCACGAAGCGATTGAACGCCTGCGCGAGCTCAGTCCGCGGCAGGCACGTGTTGTGGATATGCGATTCTTCGGCGGACTCAGCGTTGAAGAGACCGCACTGGTGCTCAATGTTTCACCACGCACCGTCAAGGATGACTGGCGATTTGCCCGGGCATGGTTGCGCCGCACGCTGCGCGCCGAATCAACCGACTGAAGCGCTTTGGCGCTCTTATCCGAGCGAAACCCGGCCAATCGTGAATCATTGTCCTGCGGCCTTACGAGATCACCATTTTCTTGTCATCGCTCAGTTCGAGTCGGCCTGCAGTTGCAGCATCAGTTCCAGCGGATGGATGCGACCGTGGTGTCATCGTCGAAGCTGGTGCGTCCCGAAAGTTGTTCGATCAGATTGAATACCGTGCGGACTTCATCGTGGCAATCTATGCTCCCGCGAAAGAGATCGAGCACGCGTTGAAGCCCGATGCGGCTGCCATCGGGGAGTGTCTGCTCCACCACGCCGTCACTGAACACCAGCAATCTCTCGTCAGGACCGAAAGCCAGCGTTTCGGTCTGATATTCGATATCGGGATCGATGCCGACGGGAATCTCACCCAGTTCGTAGCGGCGCGGTTGATCGTCGCCGCCCGCATGAATCATCCAGTAGCCGTGGCCGGCATCGAGAAATTGAACGGTCCCTTGTGCGCGGTCGAAGATGCCCAGCCACAGCGAGAGAAAACTCGTCGGCGCGGTGTGATGCGTGAGGTACCGATTCAGTGAGGAGACCACCTCGGCGGGCTGGCCGCCGTGTTTCAGGTCTGCCTGCAGGTGTGCCTGCGCCGCAGCCATGATCACGCCGGCGCCGACGCCGTGGCCGGCCACATCACCGAGAAAGACAGCCGTTCGATCCGCATCCAGCGGAATCACATCGAAGAGATCACCCGCCACAAAGCGACCCGGGCGAACTTCAACCGCGTACTCGATCGGTCCGACCGCGCCGTGCGGTTTGGGGAGAATCATGAGCTGCGCATTGCGCGCCGCATTCATTTCCGATTCCAGAAGACGTGTTCGCCGCTCCAGATCCTGGCGTTTCAGGTTCGCATACGCCAGGCCGCAGAGTCGCGCAATGACCTGGCAGAACGTCGCTGCGTCATCGGCCACGCGTTTGCCGGCCGAGACCGCGTCAAGGTACAGGTACGCCGCGATGCTCGGTCCCAGCAAAATGGGCGAGCAGAGAGCCGCGGTCACGCCCTTCTCCACGACCGACATGCCGTAGTCCGCGCCGACGTTACGGTCCGTCAAGCGCGCCAGTTCGCCCTGCGACGCGACACGCAGGAGTGATCGGCTGAAAACGAATCCCTCGCGCGCATCTTTTTGATCGCTATTGCGCGCCGTGAGCAATTCGATTTCGTTCTCGCTACCGTGCTGGCGGAGAAGGGCGGCCCGTTCGAAGCCGCTGCCGGCCAGGGCCGAATCCAGCACCGCTTCTCCCAACTGCTGTTCATCCGTGGCCGAATTGATCGCCGCGGCGCAATCGATGAGCAGATCCAGTCGTTGTTGCGCAAGGGCCGCGGTCTGATCGGGTGTGACGCGTTCGATCAGGCACGTCTGGCTGTAGGTGTCATCCACAGTGTGCGTGAACTCGGCCGACTGACTGCCGATCCGGACCTTGAGCACCCACGGATGGATGCCGATCAGGTCGCCGTTCGCGATGACAGTCGGCGTGTTTGCTGTCAAAGTCACACCGTTGAGGAATGTGCCGTGTCGACTGCCCAGGTCACTCAAAAGCCACGTCTGCCGCCGCCGGCTGATCATCGCGTGACGGCGTGAGACGGTTTCATCAAACAAAATGATGTCGGCTTCGCTGCCGCGGCCGAGAATCATGGGCGCGTCCGGCTCAACGGTCGTGGCGGCGAAACTCGGACCGCTGACCGGCTCAAGCACGAGTTGGTCTTGTGGAACCGAGGACATCGGTGCGTGCGGTCGCGAGGGAGAGACCCATCCTCCGGGGGGGTTGAAATCCTGAAGCAACACTGTAACCGACCGCCGGGGATCAGGTTCGACCTCACGCCCGCCCCACCCACGATCAATCAGGAAACAGCTTTACCGCTGCACCATATCGATCGCGCCGCGTTGCTGCTCGGTCAGGATCGACTGGACCTGCCGTCTAATGCGTTCGCTCAATTCGCGCCGCTCAAATCGCAACTGCTCGATCCGCGACTGGTCTGGGTCTGCGAAGCTGCGACGACGGGCGCGGCCGCGCCCGTCGTCCTCTTCTTCGCCGCTCATCATCAGGTCCACCATGTCTTCGGACAGGGCGGCGTAGGTCATCCGGTAGTCGATGTTCAATTCCTGAATGCGCATCCGCTGTCGATCGGAGAGTGAGTCGATACTCATGACCGTCTGCAGCATGTCGTGCGCGCGGTCGGGGTCGTTGTAGACCTGAGGGAAGGCGCGCCGGTAGTACTGCTCGCGCACCTGGCCGGCCGACGCGGACGGCAGGGCGTCAAGAAGCTGATCCAGCAGGTGTCGGTTGTTGATGACGATGGCTTCATTGACCTCGCGGCTGGTGCTGCCGACTTCGCGCATCACGCGGCCGAATTCACGGCCGCGGGCACGACCTTCGCCGCCGGCCCGCATGGACAGAAACGCGCCGCGCATTTGTCGTTCAAGGTCGTATCGCTCTTCAAACAACTCGGTGACTTCGTATTCGTAGTCCTTCAGCAATTCATCAACGCGCTGATCGGCGGTATCGATGCGCAGCTCGCTCAGCAAACGCGACACGTCGACCGCAGCTTCCGCGGCCTGGGCGAACATCCTCATCCCGCCCGGACCTCCAGCGCGTTGGGCGCGGCTGGCTTCACTCGGGCTCGGAAGCGGCGCGAAGGCCGCTCGACGACGGGACAGTTGCCACCGATCGAGTTCTTCCGAGGGCTCGCCTTCGTACAACCCCGAAGCGACATCGTTGAAGAACGATTCCTCCAGTTCAACGATGGCGCGCAGTGCGGCGTCATGCATTTCAATGATCTTCATGATCTCTTCGCCATCCGGCATGCGATCCGCATCATCGCCCGTGGGATTTTCGAAGCGTTGTACCGCCAGCATGAGCGGAGCGATTTTTTCGCGGTTGATCTCCGAGTAGCCCTCGGTGTAGGTGTCCAGCAAGACATCCAGAAGTTGCTTCTCTCCATCGGAGAGTTGGGCCCGCTGCTGGAACTGTTGAACATCGCGGCGGTTGAGCGGGCCGGGCAGCGGTGTTTCCGGCCGCATTTCGCGGCGGAGTTCCGCCGCGTCGCGTCGTTCCCCGCCGCGCGCCATGCCGCCACCACCGGGACGGCCTCGCCGCGCACGCCAGCGGTTCCCCCGGTTACTGTCCTCCTCGACGGTTTCGGACAGATTGAGTGCGGACGCCGTCTCGGTGCCGATCAGCCCGTGAAGTGAGTTGACGATCGTCTGGTCGCGCTCGTTCGCACGTTCGGTCAGTTCTTCGATTTGAGCGCGAAACTCGCCTTCGGAGCGGCGGATCATCTGCGCCAGGGTCAGATTCTGCCGCTGCTCATCCAGTACGTCCATCATTTCGTTAGCAAGGCGATCCTGCTGCTGCCGGTGGGCCTCGTACATGTTTCGAACGGAACGTCGCGTTGATTCATCCACTTGGTCGACAGCTTCGAGCACGGTCGTGAACTGGCGCTCCGCCGCCCGGCCGATGGCTGCGGCCTGCGGGTACGCCCGCGAGAGGTAACTGCGGCGAAGTTCACGCGCCGGTTCCTCCGGAAGCAGTTGCGCCAGATCGCGGAACGTGCGGCGGTGCAGATCCGTGACCCGCTTCGTTTCCTTCATGAGATCTTCGGTCAAATCCGCCCAGATTTCCTGGAAGTGCTGAAACATCTGCAACATGAGTTCGCGTTGCTCGAGGTCCGGATCGGTGAACCCCGCGCGATCCATTTCGCGCATGGCTTCAAGCATCATCGTCGCCCCCGCTTCAAAGACGTCTTTCGCGCCTCGTGTCAATCGCTGTTCGTAGGACATCAGAACCGGATCGATGCGTTCGAGATCAGCGCGCGAGAGATCGAGCTCCTGCACGAACTCCGTGAGGTCGATGCGCACCGCAGGATTGATGAAGTCGATACCGCGCGTCATTTCGTTGCCGTACCGAAGCCGCGTGCGCGCCATGCGAACACGTGGCACCACACGCTGTTGATCCTCCGTCAGCACGGACTCCACATCGTTGAAAAAGGATTCATCCAACTGTTCGATCCGCCGCATCAATCGATCGGCGGTTCGGACCAGCCGCTCCATGATCGGCAGGTTGGACATGTCGAAGCTACGGGTCAGTGACCGCATCTCCGAGAGAAAGTCCTCGATCTCTCCTTCGCGCAACTGGCGGTACCGGTCCAGATAGTCCTGATGAAACTCAGAGATCAGTTGACGCTGTTGCGGGCTCAGGCCCAGGCGTTCGGCATAGCCGTCGAGCTCGCGACTGTCGATCGGGTCCGGCACCGTGTTGAACGTTCCCTGCGCCGAGGCGGGCGCGGTGATCAACCCCACCACCAGCGTGAGGCACAGCAGGACGATCGGAGAGAGGCCGGAACGGAGAAAGGTCGCCTTCATGTGACAGCTCCACGCACGTATGTGAGCCGGTCTGCGAAATGCGCCGGCCCGGGTCTGATACCGATTCGGAGCATGGGTGTTGCTCCGTCGGGCGTTTACATAGCCGATCCCATCCCCATGGCGCGTCGCCACGCGCTGATTTGGCCGAGGTGCATCATGATGTGTCCGGTCGTCGTGAAAATCAGTGCGGCACCGATCGTCGGAAAGAGTTCCCTCATCCGACCTTCCATCGGGTTTGGTTGCTGCAGCGTCTCGTCGGAGATCTCCGGGAGAGCTTCCGCCAGCGCGCGGTGGCGGTCCAGGAAGTATTCGACGATGACATCCTTCTCCGGATAGCGGCCGTCCTGTTCCACGCATTCCGCAGCCGGGGAGAACAACTCCTCGAAGCCGGGCTTCTCCTCCACCCGATCCTCCATGCCGAGCAGCTCGAACATCTTGTCGGGGTAGATCGACAGGTGTCCGAGGCAGAAGGCCGGGTGATTCATCTTCGGGTGGGGCATATGCGCGAACTTCTCCGCGGGAATCTCTTTGACGAGCATCTCCGCGTAGTTGGTCGAGACCAGCAGGCCGGGCTTGATATGGGCGGCAGCGAAAGATTCAGTAGCGGGCATCAATTCAATCTCCGGGGCAAAAAACAATAATGTGACAATCGGGGATAAAGCCAGCAATTCTACGGCTCAGTGAAAAAGATGGGCCGTCCGGTGCCAGGACCTGCAATGATAGACACGCTCGATCCGCATCGTTCCGGTTGAATTCGATCGGAAATCCTGTTGCGATTCAGTCTCAACGCTTGGCATGAACCCTCGGGACGGCTATTCTTAGCCACCTGTCGAGGGTGAACTCTTCCAGAGTGACCCATCCGCATGACCGAACCGCAGAGGAATACGATGACCGATCAGAACGCGAACGTCATGGCGAAACTGAAGACCGCCACCGCTGACCTGCACACCGAGGCGGAGAACCGTCCCATGCAGCGAGCGCTCGCGAAGGGCACCCTGCCGCGCGAGCAGTACGTGGCATATCTCGGTCAGTTGTTCTTGTTGCACCGAACGCTCGAAGAGGTCACCGATGCTGCGACGTCATCGCACCGCGCGTTCGCCACGGTGGTGCGGGACTACCAGCGCCGCACCCCCGAACTGCGGGCCGATCTGGCGGAGCACGGCGTGGATGCGGAGGCGGTGACGCCCCAACCGGCGACCGAAGCGGCGATGAACGAAGTCCGGCGTCGCGCCGGTGAGGATCCGGTGTCCATTCTCGGTCTGACCTACGTGCTCGAAGGCAGCAACAACGGCTCCAAGTACATCGCGCGGAATCTGATGAAGTCGTATCAGCTCACGCCCGGCAAGCCGGGACTGTCGTACTTCGATCCGTACGGCGATGAGCAGATGCCGCGCTGGCTCGCGTTCAAGGCGGACATGGATGCCGTCGGATTCGATGAAGCGGAGCAGGAAACGATCATCGACGCCGCGAAGGCGATGTTCCGCATGATCGCGGATATCAGCGATGAGGTCGATCAGCCCGTCGCGACCGCGTAAAACCCTCGGCCCAACTCCGATACCGTTCAGTCGGCATGCCTACGCGCCGATGTAGCGACTGTAGATGCTGCGCGCCCGTTGCGGGTCGGAAACACCGTGGATGATCGCGCGTCCGTCGGGAAACAGCGTCATCTCCACCATCCCGCCGCCCTCGCCGGTTTCGCCGGCCAGACGACCGCGCAGCAGAAACTCGTTCATCGAGAACGTGCCGTGCGCCGCGAGTCGGTCGGCGAGTGCCGGCAGATCCACAGCGTCGACGCCCGTCTGCGCCGGCATCACCTGGACCGCCCCCCGGCCGCACAACGTCGTCGTCTGACCGGATAGAGAAGGTGAGCGGTCCAGCCAGTCGAACTGCCCCTGCGCGCAACACGGGCAGTCCGCACGCGGGGTCGGCAAAGACATCCGCCGTGTCGTGTTCGCCCAGACATCGACGGTGTAAAGCGATCGATCGAGTCGATCGAACCTTCCGGTCATCAGCTTCATCGCCTGGACGACCTGGTGCGAGGCGATCACGTTCACCGCCGCGCCGAGCACGCCCGCCGTATCGCAGGTCGGCATGGAACCCGGCGCGGGCATCTCGGGAAAAAGACACCGCAGGCAGGGGGTCGCGGTCGCATCGTCCCACGTGATGCGACGTTGGGCAGGGTGTCGTCCGGCCGCGGCTCGCGGCAGGATCGTCATCGACATGCCCGTCGTGCCGATCGCCCCGCCGTACACGTAGGGCAGTCCGTACGCGACCGCGACATCATTGAGCAGGTACCGCGTTTCGTAGTTGTCCAGGCCGTCGAGCAACAGATCCACGCCATTCAGCAGCGAAACGATCGACTCGGCCCGCACATCCAACACGTGTGCTTCGACCTCGACCTCACGGTTGATCTGCTCCAGCCGCTTCTTCGCTGCGATGGACTTCGGCAGCGCCTGCGCGGCGTCGTGCTCATCGAACAACACCTGCCGCTGCAGGTTGGTCAGCTCCACCAGGTCACGATCCGCCAGAATCAGCCGCCCGATCCCTGCGCGGCAGAGTTGATCAGCGATCACGCTGCCCAACGCGCCGCAACCGACCAGTAGCGCGGTGGTTTCGCGCATGGCGCGTTGGCCGCTCTCGCCGAACTCCGGCAGGAGCTTCTGTCGGTGATACCGGTCGGGTTGAACCTTGTCCCGACTCATGAGTCGTTGCTTTGGGCGTTCTCGTGCCTGCCGTGCAGCCGATCAATCCAGTTGTTGGAATCGCGGCGAGTGACGGCGGCGGTGGAAAAGGTCACATTGACCGAGCCGTCGGCGAGGAAAGTGACTTCGTTGACCATGCGTCGTTCGATTCCGACGAGTCGCTGAATCTGTTCCGCGATGACGCGGCGGTCCTGTCGGGAGAAATCGGGGTCCTTGCCGGCTTCCGTGGTCATCCGGGTGATCTGCGTCTTGATCGAGCGGGTCGACCATCCGCCGGCGACCGTTGCGGTGCATTCCGCCAAAGCTAGGAGGAGGGCCCGCATGTGATCGTGTTCGTACTGCGCCGCGATCCAGTCACGAAATTCCGCGGCCGGCTGGTTCATGTTGTTCGCCATCTCCACGTTCTCTTTCATTTCGCGATAGACCTCTTCCAGCCGGGCAATGTCCCGGGCGGACAACTGGCCGGCATCGCGCGCGCGGTTCATGAGCTGACGGACATTTTCGTTGGCGGCGGGATTCTCGAGATACGGCGGGAGCAGATTGATCATCCGGGTGAAGTCCGGCGGGGTCATCTCCGGCATCATGGGTTCAAAGCTCGTCAACTGCCAACGAATGTACGCATCGACGAACGGGTCCCGGTGCTGACGTTGCGTGATCGCTCTCGCGATGTCATCCAGATTGACTTCATTGCTGACCTCGCTCGCAAAGTCCGCCGACTGGCGAGGCAGAACGCGGTTGCGAAGTCCCCGCTCGCCTTCGCGGGTGAGCGTTTCGATGAACGGCTGCACGGACTGGGGTGCGGTGGCGGCCGTGACGGCCAAGCCGGGGGCGCTGCCGTTGCCGGGCCGGTCGTGCTCGACGATGGTGCAGGATGCGCTGGTGAGGAATCCGCCCGCCAGAAGCGTGAGCAGGATCGAGGGAATGGACGTGAGCCGCGGAAATCTGCGTGTCATACAGCGCATCCTATCGTGGTGGTCGTGACGGGTCGTGGTGGGGACGATCCGATCGGCGGTCGAAAGCCAAACGAACGCGGCCCCCGGCAATTGCCGGAGGCCGCGAGAATTCGTGAGTGGTGGTGGTGAGCCGGGGGGCGATTACCACGCAAAGTGCGCGAACGCCTTGTTGGCTTCGGCCATGCGGTGGGTCTGCTCGCGGGTGGCCATCGCCTTGCCTTCGCCCTTGGCGGCGTCGAAGAATTCCTTCGCAATTCGGTTGGCCATCGGCTTGCCGGATTCGGACCGGGTCGCCTGCAGGAGCCAGCGGAAGGCGAGCGACTGCTGACGTCGGGCGTTGACCTGCATCGGCACCTGATAGTTCGCGCCGCCGACGCGTTTGGAACGCACTTCGACTTCGGGCTTGACGTTATCAATCGCCTTGCGGAAGAGGGCGATGGCGTTTTCCGGCCCGCCTTCGACCTTTTCCTTTTTGAGACGCTGGTCGATCTGATCGAGCGCATCGTACATGACCCGTTGCGCAACAGCTTTTTTGCCGTCCCACATCAGGCAGTTGATGAACTTCGCGAGCACCTTGTCGTTGAAACGGGGATCCGGACGGAGCTGTTCTTCTGACTTCGTAATACGACCGGCCATAGGGCCTCCTTTGCTGGCTCATCTGTTCCCGAATGGGGTCAGCACCGGGAACTCACTGTTCACCGCGTTTCAAAGAGTGGAAGAGGCGTGAAACGCGATTACTTGCCTCAAATTGGTTCTACTTGCTCTTGCTTTCTGCTTTCGGAAGATCGGATGGTCAGGCCAACCCGATTCCGGAGTTACTTGCCCTGTTTCGTGCCGTACTTGGAGCGGCCTTTTTTGCGGCCGTCCACGCCGAGCGTATCGAGCGAACCGCGGACGACGTGGTAACGCACGCCGGGCAGGTCGCGCACACGACCGCCGCGCACCAGCACGATGGAGTGTTCCTGCAGGTTGTGTCCTTCGCCGCCGATGTACGCAGTGACTTCCTTGCCGTTGGACAAACGGACACGCGCGACCTTGCGGAGCGCGGAGTTCGGCTTCTTGGGGGTCACCGTACGCACCTGCAGACACACGCCTCGCTTCTGGGGGCATTGATCAAGGTCACGGACCTTGCTCTTGGCCTTGGGGGCGCGGCGGGGTTTGCGAACTAACTGATTGATCGTGGGCATAGGACAGAACTCTCAAATTGCAGACCAAAACCGCCCGGACACGCTGGGCTGAGCCGCGTAGCTTAGCAACTCCCGGCATCGGCGGCAACCGATGGGGTGAAATGTTGTGCATCCACGCGTAAAAGTAACCCCTTCCGCCGCTTGCATCCGACGCCGGAATCCCTACACTACTGGGCTCGACTTCGCACGGAGCGATACGGCCGATCGGCCATCGCATTCACCCGTGCGAACGGAACTCGTCCAGAACCCGAACATTCTTGCGGGAGCGTCCGCCATGAAAGACAAGATTCATCCCCAGTACCATCACGACTGCAAGGTCTTCTACCGCGGCGAGCACGTCATGACCGTCGGCGCGACCGTGCCGGAGATGAGCGTCGAAATCTGGTCCGGTTCCCACCCGTTCTTCACCGGCAAGAGTTCGTTCGTGGATACCGCCGGCCGGGTCGAGAAATTCCAGAAGAAGTTTGCGGGCAACTACTTCAAGAACAAGAAGAAGTAATCGCCCGTTACGCCTGCTGATGAACTGGCAGGCGGCAGGCTGCATTGATCAACCACGCCGCGTGTACGACCTCGTGCACGCGGTTTTTGCATTGGCATCCTGTGGGAAATCGCGTCCGCCCGGCCCGTCGCGGCGCATAAGTGGATCTACCGCCCGATCTCGCCCCACAAGCCGCGTTCGTGCCGTCGCGCTCGATGCTCGGCCTGGGCGTACTGCGCGAGTCGGCCGTGCGGCCAGCGTTCATCGACCGTGGCCCATCCCGCTTCGAGTAAATCTTCATTGAGCGTCCCGCCGGCACGCAGGCCGACGTGGGCGAGAACGCGGCCGAGCGAATCGCGCGGTCGATCCGGTTCCAGATGCAGAGTCACCCGCTGATCGTCGACCAGCGACTCGACGAACATCATGGCCTGGTCCGCGCCGGGTTCCGCTTCCCGCTGGGCGGTTGCCGGAAGGGGGGCGTTCAGTCCCCACAGACGGACGCGCGTGGTGGAACGGCGTTGAACCGGATCGGGCAATTCGATATCGAGCGTATGCGGGCTGATGACCCGCAGCACGCGAACGGAGCGGCCGTCGTAGTGCGCCAGATCATCCGGGGCCGGCGCGAGCAGTAGCCCGCTGCGATCAAGGGCGACCAGCCCGGCGAGGAGAAAGAACGCAAGCAGCCACGGCCAGCGCCGCCGACGCAGACGATGTGCCGCGACGGATCGCCGGGCGGTCATGTGGACTTCACTTTGGAACGGGAGCCGGATTTGCCGTTGGGGCCGGAGGTCTCCTTTTTCTCGGATTCCTTCGCCAGTTTGGCCCGACATAAGTCTGCAAGTTTCTGGTGGAGCTTCTCGTGGTCCGGCACGACATCGAGCCGTTCGAGCAGGGTGTCGATCTGCTTCGTCAACTCCTGACCGGTGTCGATCATCTCCATCGCCCAGTCGCCGATCGCCTCCATCGCATCCAGGAACCACGCCAGCGTGGGCGCATCCACTTTCTTCGGCGGCTTGACCTTTGTTCGCACGGTTGAACCCGCGCCGATGGCGACGATCGGCTGCAGTTTCAACTGTGTCAAAGGTTCCCGGCAGATTACGGCCACGGGTACTTCGCGCTGCAGCGCCGCGAGCCGAAAGCGACGCGCATCAGCGCCGACCAGCGGCGGCTGCACGAGGTAACAGCCGGGCTCGATCGACATGTTTTCCGTCACCGATTGATCGAGGATGGTGACGCCCGACCCGGTCTCGGCGGCATCGATGGCGAGTTGGACGCGCTGGCGGCGGGCTTCCTGCAGCGGCAGCGCGATCCGTGACATGCGATCCCAGTCATCGATCTGCCGCGACATCTGCAGCGCCTTCAGCGCCATCCGTTCGGCCTCGAAGTACGCGGTGCGCCTCAGCGCAGCGCTGGCCTTTTCCATCAGATCGTCGACCTTCTTCTGTTTGGTGCTGGATGGCATGATCGGAACATTCCTTCAAAGCGTTCGGGGAAGGTGCATTCGCAGCGAATCAGCGGTCCAGTCCCCGTTGCAGTGAATCAAGCATGTCACGCCAGTTCTGAATGACCGCCGGACAGTCGTAGAGCAGCGTGTCCGCGAGCGCGAGATGATCCTGCGCTTCCAGTTGCTCGCGGATGATCATGAGTTGCTTGCGCAGTTGTTCAATGATCGCCGGCGCGGTGGTGTCATTCACCTTGAGTTCGTTGAGGTCAACATCGATCAGTTCGGTGCCCTGCTGCACGGCCTGCTGGACGGCGAGCCAGATGCCGCAGACTTCACGAATCTCTTCCATCGCTTCGGCTTGCTGATCGGCCTGGATCTTCTCCGCCGCGCGCGTCTGCATGGTTTCGGCTTCCTCCAGCGCGGCGACGGCATCGGTGAAGGTCTGCTGGACCAGGTCGCGCGGCTCGGCGGAGGTCAATCGCACTTCACCGGCCACTCGGCCGAGGCATTCCGGTTGTTCCAGTTGCTGCTGCCCCCACGACTCGCCGTCGACTTCGATCTCGACAATCATGCGGCCGCGCTCTTCTGCGAGCGAGGCGCACGCGGCGATTGCCGTACCGACCGAATCGGCCTGCAGGTCACATGGTTCTGTATCAAGCCAGATCTGCATGGAAAAATCCTCCAGCCAGTAGAGTGTGATCGGCGATCTGACCGGGCGACTTCACCGGACGAAGGCATCTTCCAGTTCATCGGCGAGAACCTGATTGCCCAGATCGATCCGAATCGCGCCGGCGGGATTGACCTCGATCAGAATCGGCGCGGCAGGGGAAATCATCAACATGCCCTGTCCCTCCGAGTCCGCATCGTTCATGAGCGCACCGATCAGCGCGATCAGCGTATGAAAATCCTGCGGCTCACACAGCAGCGGGTCGCGCGTGTTGAGTTCGACCGTTGCCGCGGCATCGATTTCCTGCCAGTCTTCGTTCTCCGCGAGACTGAACGCCACGGCGTCGAAGACCTTCCGCCACTTGCCGACCGGCACCAGCAGAATCTGATCCATGTGCAGCAGGTGAATGATGTGCTCGATGACTTGCGGCAGCCGCTCCATCTCGACTGAAATCACCGTCGCGCCGTCGGCCGGTTCGACGGGACTTTCCGCGGTCGAGAGATGCAGGCGCACGTGCTCATCGCCGGCATTCATCTTCAGAAAGATCTTCTCATCGCCGCGCGGGTCGTGCTCAATCCCCTGGCTGCTGAGTACTTCGTTGACTTCGCTTTCGCTGACAAATTCCACCTGCGATCTCCACGGTAACGGTATCTGATCTGAAGCAATGAATCCTGAACGTCGAACGCGTGCTGCGTCGGGGGCCTGATCCCGCCCTCGATACTGTACCGCGCGCAACGGGTCAGGGGGAACCGTGGCCGGAAAGCCCGATTTCGACCGCAAGAGTTCGCCATCCCGTCCGATTCACGCGAATATCCAACCCCGCCACATCGATTGTTTCCTGCATAGCGGCCGGTGACGCCCCCATCGCGAAGCCGGTGCGGATAGGATATCGAACAAGCAGGACTCTGCGCGACTGGGAACAGCTATGAGAACCGTACTCTTCGTTTGCACCGGAAACACCTGCCGCAGCCCGCTGGCGGAAGCGATCGCGCGAGAATGGTCGCGGCAGCAGGGATTGCGGGAGCAGCTTTTCTTCGCCTCCGCCGGCACCCACGCCTCCAGCGGCTCGCCGATCGCGGAGGAGACGGTGGTCGCACTGCAGAATTTCGGCATTGAGCATAGCGGTACTTCCAAGCCCCTTACCGCCGAGATGATTCGCAAAGCCGATCATGTCATCTGCATGACACCGGGACACGCGGAGGAAGCGCGTCACCTCGTGGAGAATGACCCCGATGCCTCGGCCAAAATCGTCCTGCTGAATCCGGATGAGCCGATAGACGATCCCATCGGGATGGGGCAGAAGGCGTACGATGCGCTTGCGAAAAAATTTCGGACGTTGATCCCGCAACGGATGAAGGAGTTGCTCAGCCATGAAGATCGCTCTCGGGTCGGATCATCGGGGTGATCACGCCGTCACGTCGCTGGCGAAGCACCTCCGCGAACAAGGTCACGAGGTCATCCTCGTCGGGCCGTGTGACGGTCAGTCACGCGACTACCCGGATGAGGCGTTTCTCGTCGCCAAGTCCGTCACTGACGGCAACGCGGACCGCGGCGTGCTGGTGTGCGGCTCCGGGAACGGCATTTGCATCGCGGCCAACAAGGTCGCCGGAGCCCGCGCCGCCATCGGATATTCCATCGAAGCTGCGGAAATGGCGCGGCGGCACAATGACGCCAACGTAATCTGCTTTTCCGGCGATCACTCGGATATCAACGTCATCGCCCGTTCGGTGGACGCCTTTCTCCGCGCTGAGTTCGAGGGCGGACGTCATGCCCGCCGCGTGAAGAAGATCGAAGCGATCGAGCGCGGCGAAGATCCGGCGAAGATCACCGCGACGACGAGATCGTAATCGACCACACACCGCCCGTGCCGCTACCATCGCGGCATGAACTCTGAGAACGGAATCAAGACGATTGCCTGGATCGGGACCGGCGTGATGGGCCGCGCGATGGCCGATCACCTGCTGAAGGCCGGTTTCCAACTGCGGATTTTCACCCGGACGCGCACGAAGGCCGAGCCGCTGCTTGAGCGCGGAGCGGAATGGGCGGACTCGCCCGCCGACGCCGCCGAGGGCGCGGATGCTGTGATCAGTATCGTCGGCTACCCGAAGGATGTGCGGGAAACGTATTTCGGCGCAAATGGTGTCCTCTCGTTGAAACGCCCGCCGTCCCTTCTGATCGACATGACCACCAGCGAACCGTCGCTGGCGATTGAAATCGCCGATGCCGCCCGGGCGAAGGGAGCAGGCAGTCTCGACGCGCCCGTCAGCGGGGGCGATGTCGGCGCGCGCAACGCCACGCTGTCGATCATGGTCGGCGGGGCATCGGATGATTTCGAACGGGCTTTGCCGATTTTTCGAGTGATCGGCAAGACGATTCTGCATCAGGGCGATCCCGGCGCGGGGCAGCATACGAAGATGGTCAATCAGATTCTGATTGCGACCAACATGATCGGCGTCTGCGAAGGGCTGATCTACGCGCAACGTGCGGGGCTCGATCCCCTGCGGGTCATTGAGTCAGTCAGCACCGGAGCCGCGGGTTCATGGTCGATCAGCAATCTCGGGCCACGCATGATCGCGCGCGATTTCGAACCCGGTTTCTACGTCGAACACTTCGTCAAGGACCTCGGGATCGCGCTGGCCGAAGCGGAGCGGATGGGGCTCGACCTGCCTGGACTGAAGCTGGGGCGGTCGTTGTATCGTCGGGTCGAAGAGGCCGGGGGCGGTCGAAAGGGCACGCAAGCGCTGTTCACCGCTCTTGAGGAACTCGCAGCGTCAACATCCGGCTCGGCACCATGAAGCGTTTGCGTCAATCTCAAATCTGCTGTTGAAGCGGTGCCCCAAGCGACGAATAATCAGAGGCAGACTAAATCGTGCACACGGGAGATCGCCATGGCCGTGCAAATGGAACTCTCGCGGATCTTCATCCGCGAAATGACGGACATGCAGATTATCGAGCTGACGGAAGTCGGCGGCGAGCGGACCTTTCCGATCGTGATCGGTCTCGCCGAGGCCTTCGCCATCGAACGCCGCCTCAAGGGCATCGAAATCCCCCGGCCGCAGACGCACGATCTGCTGGCGTCCACCATCACCCATCTCGGCGGCCGACTGCGCGAGATCATGATCAGCGACCTGGCGGAGGGAACGTTCTTCGCCAAACTCATCATCGAACAGGATGGCGATGAGATCGAAGTGGATTCCCGGCCGTCCGACGCCATCGCGCTCGGGGTCGCGGAAGGCGTGCCGATCTACGTAGCCGAGCACGTCCTCAGTCAGACCGAAGCCGATGCCGCCATCGAACAAAGCGATTTTGAGTTCGGTTTGGATGATGATGACGAAGATGAAGAGGATGATGATGAAGGTGAGTACAAACTCAAATGGGAATGACGGAACCGGGAGAACATCTGCTCGAGAGCGAACCGGCAGGGCATGACCCGCTGCCGCAGCGGTATCTGACGGATGAACCCGGGGTTGGCGGTCGTATCAAGCAGCGGCCCGAAGATTTTCTCGTCGACGAACAGCCGCTCTATGACCTTGAGGGCGCGGGTGAACATCTTTATCTCGGGGTCGAAACCACGAACGTGTCGCATCTCGAACTGATGAGCTGCCTCCGGCGCCACTTCGGCGTCAAGGAGAAAGCCATCGGGTACGCGGGGATGAAGGACAAGGTCGGCGTGACCCGGCAGATGGTTTCGCTCCACCTGCCTCAGGATCCGCCCGCGGTGGAACTGCCCCATGAACGCATCAAGGTGCTCTGGATGGATCGCCACCGTCACAAACTGCGGCGAGGGCATCTGCGCGGCAACCGCTTTTCGATCCGAATTCGTGAGGTCGATCCGCTCAAAGCGCCCTTTGTGCACCGAATCCTCCGTAAACTCGAACAGACCGGCGTGCCCACGTACTTCGGGTCGCAGCGGTTCGGCTATCGACGCAACAATCACATCGTCGGGCTGCACTTGCTCCGGAAGGATTGGAACGCGTTGGTCGACGAGTTGCTCGGAACCGGAGGAACGCCCTATCCGGCCTATCAACAGGAGCGAAGAGCCCAGTTCGATGCGGGCGAGTTTGAGCGAGCGCTCACACAATGGACGACGGCGGATCGCGCTGAACGAATGATCCTGCGGGCACTCTGCCGAGGCGCGTCGCAGAAAGAGGCGTGCTACGCCACCGGCCGCACCACCTGGTCGTTCTGGATCAGCGCGGTTCAGTCCGCGATCTTCAATCGCGTTCTCGATGAGCGCATCGCTTTGGGGACCTTGGGGACATGCCTGCCCGGCGATCGCGCGTGGAAGCACGACCGCCGCCGCACGTTTCGGGTGACCGATGAAGAACTGGAGAGCGGCGAACTCGCGGAGCGGGCCGCGCGATTTGAAATCTCCCCCTCCGGCCCGCTCTGGGGGCGCAGCATGGAGCGCGCGGAAGGGAAGATCGATGAGCTCGAACGTGCCGCGGCGGAGCAGTTCGGCATCAGCCCGGAACTGCTTCAGGAAGGCCGCGATGCCCCCGAAGGCGCGCGGCGGCCATTGCGTGAAACGATTCAGGATCCCGAAGTCGATTCGGGCATCGATGAACACGGCGGGTACATTCGGGTCGCGTTCGACCTGCCGCGCGGCATCTACGCCACGATCGTCCTGCGGGAACTCATGAAGAACGACGGCGCGGATGCGTGATCAATTCAAGTCCGTGATTGATTCAAGCCGTTGAGCTGCGGGTTCTCGCCCGAACGTGGACAGCCATGTGCGTCAGTCGTGTCGGAGCGCGACGATCGGATCCTTGCGACTGGCCACGATCGCCGGGTAGATCCCGAATCCGAGTCCGACGGCGGCGGCCACCGCGAACGAAACCACGATCGACCAGCCGGTGACCTGCGTTTCCATCCGGAAATCGGGGTCGACCATATCGCGCAGGCGGGGCAGTTCAAGAATCAGCGGCAGCACCCCTTCAACGCCGACGGAGACGACCACGCCCAGCGCGACCCCGAGCAGGCCGCCCAGCGCGGTGAGGGATCCGGTCTCGACCAGGAACTGGGCGACAATGTGTTTACGTGTCGCGCCGAGTGCACGCCGAATCCCGATTTCGCGGGTGCGCTCGGTCACCGAAGCGAGCATGATGTTCATGATTCCGATGCCGCCGATGAGCAGACTGATCGCGGCGATGGAGATCAGAACGACGTTCCAGACGAGGGCGGTTTTGCGCGCGCTTTCGAGCAGTTCCCAGGGCACGATCAGGTTCACATCGTCCATGTCCGGATGTTCCTGCGCAATGATGCGGCGCATCCGTTCGGACGTCTCGATGACCTTTTCGGTTGATGCAGCGGTGACGTAGATCTCATGGACCTCCACCTGTTCGCCGGAGAACGACCCCGCTTGTCGGCGCATGACGATATCGGTGAATTCCAACTCGGCGGTGGAGATCGGAATGTGGACATCCATATTCCAGTCGCGTCCGACGAGCGCGGAGCCGCTGCCCCCGGCCAGACCGATCGGTTGCATCACGCCGACGATGCGAAAGACGCGATCGTCGATGCGCAGGTCCTTGCCGAGGGGATCCTCCAGCGGGAAGAAGCTCTCCGCGACGCCCGCGCCGATCACGGCGACGCGTGATCGGCGTTCGATATCTTCATCGGTGAG
>RECV01000228.1 GCA_007693845.1 Phycisphaerales bacterium | reverse complement strand
GGCGTGATCGAATCGGTCGGCGAGGGACTCGATGTCCCGGCGGGCTACCGCGTCTGGTCGGGCGAAGGACTGACCGTCTATCCCGGACTGATCGAACCGGCGATGCTGATCAGCGCCGGCGCGCGGCCGAACAGCGTCGGGCGGCACTGGAACGAGCGCATTCATCCCGAGATCCGCATGGCCGACCAACCGCTGCCGAACGCCGCCGCGCGAAAGTCCCTGCGCGATCTCGGCTTCACCGCCGCCGCGGTGTATCCCGACTCGGGCATCCTGCGCGGCACGGGCGCGGTAATCGCCCTGACCGAGGATGAAGATCACCTTCGCACGTACCGCGATCACGCGCACCTGGCGGGCGGGTTCGACTACGGCGGACGGTGGACCAGCGCGACCTATCCCGGCGCGCTGATGGGCTCGATCGCGCTGCTGCGCCAAACGCTTCTGGATGCGCAGTGGCACCGCGACCGCCGCGCGGTCTATGACCGCGACCCGACCGGACACGAACCGCCCGCGCGTTCCGAAGCGCTGGAATCGCTCGCATCCGTCATCGAACGTCGGCAGCGGATCATGTTCGACACCAGCGATGAACAGAATGCCCTGCGCGCGGCGCGTGTCGCGGAAGAATTCAATCTGGACATGATCCTGCTTGGCAGCGGCATGGAGTTTCGGCGATTGGATGAGATCGTTTCGCTCGGCCTGCCGATCATCGTGCCGCTTCAGTATCCCGAGCGGCCGAGTGTGAGCACGCTCGAACAGGCGGAATCAACCTCGCTGCGCGAACTGATGACCTGGGAGCAGGCGCCGACGAACCCGCGACGATTGATCGATGCCGAGGTGGAGATCGCGCTGACGACGCACCGCTTGCGGCGGAAAAACACGTTCTACGCCGCGCTGCGCACCGCCATCGCGGTCGGACTCGACCCGGACGATGCGCTGGCCGCGCTGACCACGAAGCCGGCGGCACTGCTCGAACTCGACCGGGTGATGGGCACGATCGAAGCGGGCAAGCTCGCGAATCTGGTCGTGGTGAAAGGTGAATTGTTCGATGAGAACGCCAAGATCCGCGCGACGTGGATCAACGGCCGGCGGCATGAAGTCTCCGCCGATCCGAAGATCGAACTGGTCGGCAAGGGAACGATGCGCACCACGCGGGAGCAGACCTTCGCGATCGAGATCGACACGAATCGTTCGCGAATCACCCTCACGCCGGAAGGCAAGGACGATGCGATCCGGGCGCAGCAGGTCACGGTGCAGCGAGATCAGGTTTCCTTCATCATCGACGGCCGACCATTCGAACTGACCGGCTACGTGCGCTTTGGCGGGATCATTCACGAGGATCACCTCGCGGGTCACGGCGTGCTGCCGGACGGCACGACGTTCGGCTTCCGGATTGAACTGGATGAGGAAGTGGAGAAAGAAGAAGACGCCGAGGCATCGGAGGAGGAAGACGCCGCGGAAGGCGAAGTCGAAGATGCGGATGAAGCGCCGGACGATCCGCTGGTGGGCGAGTGGATCATCACCTCGGAGATGTCGGGCTTCGCCGATCCGGTCGTGGGCACGCTGACCTTCGAGCGCGATGCGGACGGCCGGTACCACGGCACATCGGTGATCATGGACTTCGAAACGCCGCTGTCGAATATCCGGTTCAACGCAGAGTCGGGCGATCTTCAGTACGAAATCGACACGCCGATGGGGATGGTGCGCGTGGATGCGTTGGTGCGCGACGATGCGTATGAAGACACATTCGTCGGCGACGGTTTTGAAGGAACATCCACCGGCACACGTCGCGGCGAGGATGCGGAGCGTGAAGCGAAGGTCGTCGAGATGCCGCCGGAGGAATACCCCGTCCCGCTCGGCGCGTATGGTCTGATGGAGCCGCTTGAGCCGCAGAACGTGCTGGTGCACAGCGCGACAATCTGGACCGCCGGTCCGGACGGCATCATCGAGAACGGCTGGATGCATGTGCAGGACGGCGTGATCCGCGGAATCGGGTCGGGCACCCCGCCGCGGATGAATGTTGAGCACACAATCAATGCGGAAGGCAAACACATCACGCCCGGCCTGCTCGATTGTCACTCGCACACCGGCATCTCGGGCGGGGTGAACGAATGGACGCAGGTCAACACCGCCGAAACGCGCATCAGCGATGTGATCAATCCGGACGATGTGAACTGGTACCGCCAACTCGCCGGCGGCCTGACCGGCGCGAGCCAGTTGCACGGCTCAGCCAATCCGATCGGCGGGCAGCATTCGGTCGTCAAACTCAAGTGGGGCGGCTCGGCGCGCGACATGCACATGCACGATGCCAAGCTCGGCATCAAGTTCGCACTGGGCGAAAACGTTGTGCGCAATCAGGGCCGTTACCCCAACACGCGCATGGGCGTCGAAGCGGTCTACCGCGATGCGTTCACCGCCGCGCAGCAGTACGCCGCACGCTGGGAGCGGTACCGCAACCTGCCGGCCGCGGAACGCCGGCGCACGATGCCGCCGCGCCGCGATCTGGAACTCGATGCGCTCGTGGACATTCTCAACGGCGACATGCTCGTGCACTGCCACAGCTACCGCCAGGATGAAATTCTCATGCTGATCCGTGTGGCGGAGGATTTTGGCTTCACCATCGGCACGTTCCAGCATGTGCTGGAAGGGTACAAAGTCGCCGATGCAATCGCGGCCCACGGCGCGGGCGCGAGCAGCTTCAGTGACTGGTGGGGCTTCAAAGTCGAAGTGCAGGATGCGATTCCGCACAACGGCGCGATCCTGCACGAGTTGGGCGTGCTGACCACGTTCAATTCCGATTCGAGCGAACTCGCGCGACGGATGAATACCGAGGCGTCCAAGGCGGTCCGCTACGGCAACGTCGAGCCGCACGAGGCGCTGAAGTTCGTCACGATCAACGTCGCCAAGCAACTCGCGATCGATGATCGCGTCGGCTCACTCGAAGTGGGCAAGGATGCGGATTTCGTGATCTGGTCCGGCGATCCGCTTTCCACGTTCACCCGGTGCGAACAGACGTGGATCGAAGGCGTGCGTTACTTCGATCTGGAACAGGATCGCAAGCGACGTGAATGGGCGGCCAAGGAACACCGGCGACTGGTGCAGAAAGTGATCACCGATCAGCACGGTGATGCGCCCGAGCCGAAGGCAGATGAAGAAGAGGACGCGGCTCCGAATGACGAAGATGCCGCTCCGAACGAAGCCGATCGGCCGGCCCGGTCCATGCTCGCGCGCTGGTCGATTGAGCGCCAGCGCGAGGCGTACCTGCAGATGCTGCGGGAAGGCCGCGATCCCGACGCCCCGCGGCCGGGCGATTGCGGCTGCGAGGAGCTGCTGTGGATGCAACTGATGCGCTGAACCGCAGACAAGCCGACGAGACACGAACACAACCACCCGAACGGAAACGAACTCATGCAACGTCTCTTCACCATTCTCACGCTGGCCAGTTTCCTGCTGCTGAGCGCATCGGCGTTCGGCCAGTCACGGCAGATTCCCGCGCCGGCACAGTCCCAGCCGATCATCGTGCACGATGCGATGATCCATCCCGTCGACGCGGCGGTCATCGAACAGGGGTATGTGATCTTCGACGAAGGTCGCATCATCGCGATCGGCGCGATGCCACTGCCGCGTGAGTGGCGGAACCGGGAGAACGTGCAGCGGATCGATGCGCGCGATCTGCACGTGTATCCGGGCCTGATCGCAAACAACACCCAGGTTGGCTTGCAGGAAGTCTCCGCCGTCGCGGTAACGGTGGACCATACGGAGCGCGGCGAGTTCACGCCGGAAGTCCGCGCCGCGGTCGCGGTGAATCCGGATTCGGAACTCTTTCCCGTCGCGCGGCACAACGGCATTCTGATCGGCGGCGTGTTTCCGCGCGGCGGGTTGATCTCCGGCCACGGTTCGATCATGCGTTTTGACGGCTGGACTTGGGAAGACATGGCCATCCGTTCATCCGCGGGCCTCGTCATCAACTGGCCGCGTACCGAGCCGATTTCCGCGCGGTGGATGGACCAGTCCGAGAACGAGCAGCGCCGCCAAATTGCGGAACGCTTCCAGCGGATCGAAGACTTCTTCGATGAAGCGGAAACGTATCTCGCGGCCCGCGAGCACGATGAGTCACTGACGATCGACCAGCGGTTTGAAGGGATGCGTGCGGCTCTGGCGGGTGAGCAGCCGGTCTTCTTCCGCGCGAGCACGATCGGGCAGATGCAATCGGCGATCGCGTTCTCGCAGCGGCGCGGACTCAAGCCGATCATCGTCGGCGGTCACGATGCGGACCGGATTGCGGACTGGCTGGCGGAACTGGACGTGCCGGTGATCATCGACGGCCTGCACCGGCTGCCTCGCAATCGTCACGATGACTTCGATCGCATCTACCGCCTACCGCAGGTCTTGAAGGAAGCGGGCGTGCGGTACGCCATCGCCTCGGGCGCCGAGCCGGCGCACGAGCGTTTCCTGAATCACAATGCCGCGACCGCCGCGGCGTACGGCCTGGATCGGGATGAAGCATTACGCGCGGTGACGCTTTCCGCGGCGGAGATTCTCGGCATCGATGATGACTACGGCTCGCTCGAAACGGAAAAATCCGCAACGCTCATCATCACGACCGGCAACCCATTGGAGATTACCACCGACACGCTCGTCGCGTTCATCGACGGCCGCCAAATTGACCTCGGCAACCGGCAGGTGGCGATGTTCGAGAAGTATCGGGAGAAGTATCGGCAACTGGGGTTGTTGGAGGAAGAGTGAGGAGAGCGACAAAGCGACAAAGCGACAAAGCGACGAAGGGATAGAGGGGCGAGGGGCGGCGTCATCCCGTTTAGCCGTGGGGCGAAGCCCCGCGCGGCCCCGATGCCCCTTTCCTGAGCCCTTCTCCCCGCATACCCTTTCCGCATGACCACAACCACACCACCGATGACGCTGAACGCCCAGTTTCTCAAATCGAAGTTTGAAGCGGGGCTGACGTATCCCGAGTATCTGAAGACCGATCCGTCGAAGGCGGAGAGCTGGCAGAAGATTTTCGACCAGATCAAGCTCACGCCGGAGCAGACGAAACTGATCGGGGGCTTCGTCCGCGAGATGCCGGTGGTGGTTTCGACTGGCATCTGGTGCGGTGATTGCGTCCAGCAGTTGCCGCTGCTGCAGAAAATCGCGGAAGCCAACCCGGTGATCAAGGTGCGATACCTTGATCGCGATCAGCACAGCGACCTAGCGGAGCAGATCAAGATCTGCGGCGGGATGCGCGTGCCGGTGGCTATCTTCCTCGCCGAGGATTTCGAGCCGGTGTCGATCTTCGGCGACCGGACACTGACGCGCTACCGCGCGCTGGCGTCGAAACAGCTCGGCGCTTCGTGCCCGCTGCCCGGCGCGCCGGTGCCGCAGGATGAACTGAACGCCACGCTGCAGGACTGGCTCGATGAGGTGGAGCGCGTGCAGTTGCTCCTGCGACTCAGCGGGCGTCTGCGCGAGAAGCACGGCGACTGATGTCCGCCGGGGCACGTAAAACCATTCTGAACGATTACTTCACAAGAAGGGCTCAAAGCGGATGTTGATGAACGCGCCGTTTCTGAAGGAACACTACGACCGCGGCATGGACTACGAAGCATTCGTCGCTTCGGGGGAAGCCGAAGGACACCGGCCGCAATGGGACCAGCGGTATGCGCAGCTCGAACTCCTGCCGGCCCAGAAAGAACTGGTTCGATCTTTCGCGCGGGAGATGCACGTTCTTTGCCTGTCGGGAACGTGGTGCGGCGACTGCGCGTTGCAGGGCGCAGCAATGCAGCGCATTGCGGAAGCGAACCCGGAGAAGATTCACCTGCGGTACATCCCCCGCTCGGAAGAGTACGCGGAACTGATCGTGAAGAACCAGATCAACGCCGGCTACCGCGTCCCGGTCACGTGGTTCATGGCGGAGGATTACGAACCCGTCGCGCGGCTCGGCGATCGCACGCTCAGCCGCTACCGCTCCATGGCGCGGAAAGCCCTGGGTGATGACGCGAACGTGCACGCGGAACCGCCGAGCGATCCGGTCCGGACGGTGCTCAATGAAGTCCTCGACGAGTTCGAGCGCGTGCAACTTCTGCTGCGGACGAGTGCACGACTGCGCGAGAAGCACGGCGATTGAGTTCGCGGGCATTCGCCCCGGCAGGATCCATCGCCGATTCTCACTCATGCGCTGCCGCGCGACTTCGCCACGCGTTGTCCCGCTACACTGTCGCCCATGTCCTCCCTGTTCTCCGAGCCGCGGCCGAAGACGGCCGGCTACGTTCGCGTGGCCGTCGAGCGGGCGGTGGACCGGTATCCCGACGGGTTGACCTACGCCATTCCCGAATCCCTCGCTGATCTTCAGCCGGGTGAACGGGTGATCGTTCCCCTCGGCCGGGGCGATCAGCCCACCGCGGCGTACATCATTGACCGCAGCGACTCGACGGAACTCGATCCGGAGAAGATCAAACCAGTGCGTGAACGTGACAGCGCGGCTGTGCGATTGCCGGGCGAAGTCATGCAACTGGCCCGGTGGATCAGCGGGTACTACGCCGCGCCGATCGGCATGACGCTCGCCTCCATGCTGCCCGCAGCGGTCAAGAGAAATGTCGGCGCGGTGCAGCGCACGATGATCGATCTGGCCGCCCCGATTCCGGAGAACGAGCGGCTTTCCAAACAGCAGCGCCGCGTGGTGGAAGTGTTGACCGGCCTGCCCGAGACGCGCCGACCGATCGAAATGCGCAAACTGGCGACGCTCGCCGAGATCAAAACGACGACGCCGATCCGCGGCCTGCTGGATCGTGAACTGCTGCGCGCGACCAGGAAGACCGCCATCGAGGCGGTCTGGAGTGATCATGCGGTCGATCCCTTCGTGCCGGACGCGCTCACCTCGCCGCAGCGCACGGTGATTGATGCGATCACAGGTTCGTTCGATGCCGGGTTCTCGGTCCATCTGCTGCACGGCGTGACGGGATCGGGCAAAACCGAGGTGTATATCCGCCTGATCGAACGCGTGGTGGAATCGGGGAAGGTCGCGCTCATGCTCGTGCCGGAGATTTCGCTCACGCCGCAGACCGGCGGGCGATTGATCGGCCGGTTCAAGGATCACCGTGTCGCGGTGCTGCATTCTGGTTTGACCGCGGCGCAACGACATCAGCAGTGGGCGCTGGTCGCCTCGGGCGCGGCGCCGATCGTGCTCGGCGCACGCTCCGCGGTCTTCGCACCCCTGCCGGATGATCGACTCGGCCTGATTCTCGTGGATGAAGAGCACGACGGGTCGTACAAGCAGGATCAAGTGCCGCGCTACCACGGCCGGGACGTCGCGATCCGCCGCGCGCAACTGTCGCAATGCCCGATCGTTCTCGGCAGCGCGACGCCCTCGCTGGAGAGTTGGCACAACGCGACGGTTCCGGCCGACGGCGCGAACGGCCGGCCGCGTTACACGCTGCACCGGCTGACCGAGCGTGTGCCCGGCGCGAAGCTGCCGGCCGTGCGTGTGGTGGATTTCGCCAAGCAGATGCGCCAGTTCCGCGATCGACGCGTGCATCTCATCGGCCCGGTCATGCTTGAAGCGCTCGAACGCGTTCTGAAATCCGGAGCGCAGGCGCTGATCCTGCTGAACCGGCGCGGCTACGCGAACTACATCGCCTGCCCCGATCACTTCTGCGGCTGGACCATGCAGTGCGATGACTGCGATGTCACGATGGTCTACCACAAGAACCGCGCGTTACCCACGGGCGGATACGTGCGCTGCCATCACTGTCAGTCCGAACAGAAACTGCCGAAGACGTGTCCGCTCTGCGGCAAGCACATTTCCACCTTCGGCCTCGGCACACAGCGCGTCGAGGAAGAGCTCACCGCAACCTTTCCGGACATACTCAAGGAAGGCGAAACATTATTGCGCGTGGATTCGGACACCATGCACGGCGCGAAGGATTTTCACGACACGCTCGGACGATTCGGCCGGGGCGAAGTGCGCGTGCTCGTCGGCACGCAGATGATCGCGAAAGGGCTCGACTTCCCCGGCGTGCAACTGGTCGGCGTGATCAATGCCGACACCGCGATCAACCTGCCCGACTTCCGCGCCGCTGAGCGCACGTTCCAGCTCGTGAGCCAGGTCGCCGGCCGGAGCGGGCGCGGCACGCAGCCCGGCGTGGTGATCGTGCAGAGCTTTCATCCGGAAACGCCATCGATTCAACTGGCCGCGCAACACAACTACGAGCGGTTCGCGTCGATCGAGCTGAAGTACCGCCGCGAGTGTGGCCTGCCGCCGATCACGCGAATGGTGCGCCTTGTGCTACGGGATGAAGATCACGTGAAGCTGACCAGCGATGCGCGGAAGACGGCGGATGCGCTCCGGGCGCTGATGGATCCGAGCGTGCGGATGCGCGGGCCGGCACCGTGTCCGATTGCGCGCATTGCCGGCAAGCACCGGCAGCAGATCGAACTGATCGCGCCAGGCCCGGTACCGCTACAGAAGCTGCTCGCCGCCGGACGCGACGCGGGGATTCTCCGGGCCGGCACCAGCATGGCGATCGATGTCGATCCGATTGCGTTGATGTGAGGA